>JAUXRN010000102.1 GCA_030681835.1 Actinomycetota bacterium | reverse complement strand
TCACGATCCTGCCCGCGGTGGCCGGGGGCTGACGGTGCTGTTCACTTCGCTGCTCGACTCGGTCGGCCGGACGCCGCTGGTCGGCCTGCCCACGCTGTCACCGTCGCCCGACGTGCGTCTGTGGGCGAAGCTGGAGGACCGCAACCCGACTGGCTCGGTCAAGGACCGGGCGGCCCTGGCGATGGTCGAGCAGGCCGAGAAGGACGGGCTGCTCCACCCGGGGGCGACGCTGCTCGAGCCGACGTCGGGCAACACGGGCATCTCGTTGGCGATGGTGGCCAAGCAGCGCGGATATCGGCTCGTCTGCGTCATGCCGGAGAACACGTCCGTCGAGCGCGCGCAGTTGCTGCGCATGTGGGGCGCCGAGATCGTCTCCTCACCAGCAGCGGGCGGTTCGAACGAGGCGGTCCGCGTTGCGAAGGAACTGGCCGTCGAGCACCCGGATTGGGTGATGCTTTACCAGTACGGGAACGCGGCGAACGCGCTGGCTCATTTCGACACGACCGGTCCCGAGCTGCTCGCTGACCTGCCCACGATCACCCACTTCGTCGCGGGCCTGGGCACGACGGGCACGTTGATGGGGGTGGGCCGGTACTTCCGCGAGGCCAAGCCCGACGTGGCGATCGTGGCGGCCGAGCCCCGCTATGGCGAGCTGGTCTACGGGCTGCGCAACCTCGACGAGGGCTTCGTCCCCGAGCTCTACGACGCCGCTCTGCTGACCACGCGCTTCTCGGTGGGCCCGCGCGACGCCGTGCGGCGGATGCGTGAGCTGCTCGAGCGCGAAGGGATCTTCGCCGGCGTCTCGACCGGCGCGATCCTGCACGCCGCCCTGGGCGTGGCTGCCAAGGAGGTCAACGCGGGCCGACCCGCGGACATCGCCTTCATCGTGTGCGACGGCGGCTGGAAGTACCTCTCCACGGGTGCCTATGAAGGCGGCCTGGACGAGGCCGAGGCCGCCCTCGACGGCCAGCTCTGGGCCTAGGCCACCCGGGTGAACCAGTCCCGGGCCGCCCGGGTGTTGACGAGGATGAGGGCCAGGCCGCTGAGCGCGATGACGCCCCACCCAAGCGGCAGCCGGAACAGGCCGAAGAAGATGTTGAGGATCGACAGGAAGTTGATGAGGACGTAGGCGGTCTGCGATCCGATCAACGTCATCCGGGTGAGCCAGAAGTACATGAGGCCGAGCACGAAGGACAGCAGGCCGTTCACGAACAGGAAGAAGTCCGAGATCTGCTGTGTCTGCCCGAGCGTGTTGGTGAGCGCCGGGTCGGTGACGAACGGTGCCAGCATGAAGAAGGCGCCCAGGATCAGGTCGAACAAGCCCGACACGAACACAAGGGCAGCGACGAGCACGACACCAAAGGGCCTCTTCATGCGCACACTCTAGGGACAGCACCGTGCGACCTGTGGCAGCCGCGCCCTAGGCTCTCCACGACATGAATGACGCAGCCATCGGGATCTTCGATTCGGGCGTGGGCGGGCTCACGGTCGCCCGATCGGTGCTCGACCAGCTCCCGCACGAGCCGGTCCGCTACGTGGGCGACACCGCGCGCGGACCTTACGGCCCTCGGCCGCTTGCGGAGGTGCGCTCGTTCTCCTTGGAGATCATGGACAGGCTCGTCGATGACGGCGTCAAGGCGCTCGTCATCGCCTGCAACTCGGCCAGCGCTGCCACGTTGCGCGATGCCCGCGAGCGCTACGACGTACCGGTCATCGAGGTGGTTCATCCGGCCGTCCGGCGGGCTGCTGCCGCGTCGCGGTCGGGGCGCGTCGGCGTGATCGGCACGCGCGCGACGATAACGTCCGGTGCCTATTCGGACGCGTTCGCGGCTGCACCGCAGGTCGAGCTCATGACCGTCGCCTGCCCGCGATTCGTGGAGTTCGTCGAGGCCGGGGTGACGAGTGGCACCGAACTGATCGACGTCGCGAGCGAGTACCTCGCCCCCATGCGCGAGGCGGGCGTGGACACCCTCGTGCTCGGCTGCACGCACTACCCCCTGCTGACGGGCGTCATCTCGTACGTCATGGGGGAGGACGTCACGCTCGTCTCCAGCGCGGAGGAGACGGCGAAGGACGTGTACCGCACCCTCGTCCGGCACGACCTGCTCCGCGACCCATCGCTGCCCGAGCCTGAGCACCAGTTCCTGGTCACGGGGGACCCGGAGGAGTTCCAGCGCCTCGGCCGTCGCTTCCTGGGGCCGGAGATCGGCCGCGTCGAGGTCGTCGCGTGAGGCTGACGGTCGTCGGCTGCGCCGGCTCCTTCCCGACGGCTGCCTCGCCGGGGTCCTGCTACCTGGTCGAGCACGAGGGCTCCCGCATCGTCCTCGACCTTGGCAACGGCGCCCTCGGTGCGCTGCAGGAGTACGTCGACGTCACTGAGCCGGACGCCCTGGCCGGCCTCGTGCTGAGCCATTGCCACGTCGACCATTGCGTGGACGCGGCTTCCCTGTACGTCGCGCGCCACTACCACCCGGACCGGAGCTTCGACCCGCTTGCCTTGGCCGGTCCCACCGAATCGCGCGACCGGCTCGCGCAGGTCTATGGCAGTGCCGACCCTGCGTTCCTGGACCGCGTGTTCGCGTTCGAGGCGCTGGCCGACGGGCCGCGGCGGATCGGACCGTTCACGATCGAGGCGGCGCGAGCCGAGCACCCCGTCGAGGCGTACTCCATCCGGGTGAGTGCCGACGGCCGGTCGATCACGTACTCCGGGGACACCGGCCCCAGCGCCAGCCTCGTGCGGCTCGCGCAGGGCACTGACCTTGCCCTGTTCGAGGCGTCGTTCGTCGGCACCGGCCACGCCCCCGGGCTGCACATGAGCGGGACGGATGCCGGCCGGGCCGCCGCCGATGCGAATGCGGGGCTGCTCCTGCTGACGCACCTGGTCGCGTGGAACGACCCTGAGCAGGTCCGCGCGGAGGCGGCCGCCGTGTTCGACGGGCCGATCGAGTTGGCCAGGCCTGGGCTCACCGTCACGATGTGAGCTGGCGGGGTGGCCGGGAGCGCCGGATAAGGTCGGGCGCATGAGTCGATCCGACGGCCGCACGGCCGACCAGCTCCGCCCGGTCACCTTCGAGCGGAACTGGCTCGACCAGGCCGAGGGCTCGGCCCTCGTGTCCTTCGGCCGCACCCGCGTGCTGTGCACGGCCTCCTTCACCGCAGGCGTTCCGCGGTGGCTGAAGGACTCCGGCAAGGGGTGGGTGACCGCGGAGTACGCGATGCTGCCGCGGGCCACGGACACCCGCAACGCGCGCGAGTCCGTCAAGGGCAAGCTCGGCGGGCGCACCCAGGAGATCTCCCGGCTCATCGGCCGCAGCCTGCGCGCGGTCGTCGACATGGAGGCCCTCGGCGAGAACAGCATCCTCATCGACTGCGACGTCCTGCAGGCCGACGGTGGCACGCGCACCGCGGCCATCACGGGTGCGTACGTCGCGCTGTCGGACGCCATGGCGTGGGCGCAGGGCCAGGGCCTGATCCGGGCGGGCCGGAAGCCGCTGAAGGATTCGGTGTCGGCCGTGAGCGTGGGCATCGTCGACGGCGAGCCGCGTCTGGACCTCCACTACGACGACGATGTGCGCGCCGACACCGACATGAATGTCGTCATGACCGGTGACGGTCGCTTCGTCGAGGTGCAGGGCACCGCGGAGGGCGACGCGTTCGACCGCGCCTTGCTCGACCGGCTGCTGGATCTCGCGTCGACCGGCTGCGCCCAGCTGACCAGCCTGCAGGCCGAGGCGCTGGCCCTGCCGCTTCCCGCCGGGCGATGAGCGCACCGCGCATCGTCCTGGCCACCCGCAACGCGCACAAGCTCGACGAGCTGCATCGCATCCTGCTGGCCAGCGGGCTCGACGTCGAGCTCGTGGGCGCCGCCGCATACCCCGACCTGCCGGACATCCCCGAGACGGAGTCCAGCTTCGCCGGCAACGCACTGCTCAAGGCGCGTGCCGTCGCCGCCGCGACCGGGCTGCCGGCGATTGCCGACGATTCCGGGCTGGCGGTCGACGCGCTCAACGGCATGCCGGGAGTGCTGTCGGCGAGGTGGTCCGGCCGGCATGGCAACGACCGCGCCAATCTCGAGCTCCTGCTCGGGCAGATGGACGATGTCCCGGAGCGCCGGCGCGGCGCGGCGTTCCACTGCGCTGCCGCAATCGCCCTGCCCGACGGCACGGAGCGCGTGGTGGAGGGGAGTGTCGAAGGCGTGATCATCCGCGAGCCCCGTGGCAGCGGCGGGTTCGGCTACGACCCCGTCTTCGTCCCGCTCGGCGGGGCGCGCACCCTGGCGGAGATCCCCGCGGCGGAGAAGGACGCGATCAGCCACCGTGGCCGGGCGCTCGAGGCACTCGCGCCCGTGGTCGCCGACCTGCTCGGCTAGGCACGCACCGCAACGTGCGGAAGGAGGGACTCGAACCCTCACGCCTTTCGGCACGGCGCCCTAAACGCCGCGTGTCTCGCCAATTCCACCACTCCCGCTGGCCGCGCCAGTCTAGGCGCCGACACCAGCACCTGGCGTCAGTCCCGGGGCCGGGAACGACGTCAGGTGCTGGTGTCGGCGAGGGAGCGGTCAGTCGACGAAGTGGAAGGTCAGCACGTAGTTGTTCGCGCTCTTCGGCGTGAATGTCGCCGTGCCGGCCACGCCGGAGTAGTGGCCGGTGCCGCCCACGATGACGTACTCCTGGCTCGTCACCGGCCGGGTGCCCTGCGGGACGCTGATCAGCGACGAGAGCA
Source organism: Actinomycetota bacterium (assembly GCA_030681835.1). GTDB lineage: Bacteria > Actinomycetota > Actinomycetes > S36-B12 > S36-B12 > UBA10649. The sequence goes on along the minus strand of JAUXRN010000102.1, from coordinate 4,309 downwards.
TGACCGAGCCGTCCGCGAAGGTGATCCACTGGGTGGACTGACGGTTCTCGATCCCGCCGGGCATGCTCACCCGCACGGTCTCAGCCCGGTAGGCAAAACTGCCGAGGAGCTTGCCGTTCTTCGAGGCGCGCACCGTGCCGCTGCCCGTCACGACGTCGCCCAGCGTCGCCCCGGTGGCGCCGAGGTCGAGGACCTCGCGCTCGGTGGAGTGCAGGAAGACCTTCATGGTGGCCGGGTGGTCGCGCGTGGCCGCCTGGGCCATTGGGGCCACGGCCAGTCCGGTGGCGACTGTTGCGGCGATGGCGAGTGCACTGATCGTCTGGCGCAGGGACATGCGTCCTCCAAGGGGTGCGGCTGGGCTGCCGATGCCTCGAGACTAGGTCGGTTCGGCCGGCCGGACCCGCAGAACCGGGAAGAGCGGGTGGTCCATCGGCGCGCCGGCGGGCAGTTCCGCATCGAGTCCCTCGAACGGCGGTGACGTGCGCCACATCCGCGGCGCGTGCGTCGCGTCGTCGCCGAGGAAGCGCAGCGAGAAGGCCCGGCGCCGGTGGGCACCCGGGACGCCGTAGGCGTGGTGGGCGGTGAGCATGTGGAAGAAGACGGCATCGCCCGGTTCGAGTGCCCAGGCCCGGATCTCATACGCACCGCGGTCCGCCTCGACGTCGGGGATCTCGGCGAGGGTGCCCTCGGGGAACCACCGTGCCTGCTCGGTCAGGAAGGTGCGGGGCATCAGCCAGCCCCCGAGATGCGAGCCGGCCAGGAACTCCAATGTCGACTCGACCGGCACCGGGTCGACCGGCATCCACATCGAGCAGTTCTCGCTGCCCTCGACGTTGTAGTACGGCTGGTCCTGGTGCCACGGAGTCGGCTGGCGGGTTCCGGGCTCCTTGACCAGGAGGTGGTCGTGAAAGAGCCGGACGACGGACGAGCCCATCAGGGCGCCGGCTACGTCGGCCGCCCGCGACCGGAAGGCGATGTCGCGGAACTCCTCGATGCGCTGCCAGTTGCAGAAGTCCTCGACGAAGCGACCGGGGTCGTCGTCGCGACTGGCAACGCCGAACAGCGGGCCGGGGTCGCTCAGGTTCCGCTCGATGCCGCGGCGGACGGTCTCGACCTCCTGCGGCGTGAACAGCCCGCGCACGACCGTGCAGCCGTCCACGCGGAACTGCGACACGGTCTCGTCGTCGACGACCCCGGCTTCCAGCACTGCGACCACGGCTCAGCCGAGCCCGAGGTCGCGCATGAGCTTGGCCACGTGGCCGGTCGCCTTGACGTTGCGGAAGGCGTGTTCGATCACGCCGTCGGGCGAGATGACGAACGTCGAGCGGATCACACCAACGACGGTCTTGCCGTACAGCTTCTTCTCGCCCCACGCCCCGTATGCCTCCATCACGCCATGGTCGGGGTCGGATAGCAACGGGAAGGTGAGGCGATCGCGCTCCTTGAACGAGGCGAGCTTGGCGGGCTTGTCCGGCGAGATCCCGAGTACCGACAGGCCGTGCTCTGTGAAGACGCCGAGGTTGTCGCGGAAGTCGCAGGCCTGGGTGGTGCAGCCGGGGGTCATGGCAGCGGGGTAGGCGTACAGCAGGACCCTGCACCCCCGGTAGGACGACAGGCTCACCTGCTCGCCGGTGTCGTCGAGCAGGTCGAAGGGGGGTGCCGGGTCGCCGGGGGAGAGGCTCATCGCGGAATGCTAGACGGTAGGACGTGACGCCTCGAGTCCATCGACCTGCCCGATCTTGAGGTTGGCGTGGCTTCGCCGGGGCGAAAGCCACGCCAACCTCAAGATCGAGGTGGGGTGGGGGCGTCGGCGAGGCCGGGGCAGGCTGCCGAAGACACGCACTTGCGAAGGAATTGCAGAAAGCGGCATCCCAACTTAGGGTTGCCTCATGCGCACGACGATCCCAGCCGTTGTCATGGCCCTGGGCCTCGCCGGGCTGGCTGGCTGCTCCACCGGGTCCGCGGCTTCCGACCCGGTCGATGGCGCGTCGCGACCGCTGCTCGTCGCCACGACCGTCTCGCCGATCACCTCGATCGCGGCGGCGATAGCCGGCGACCGGGCCCGCATCGAGGGCATCGTCCCTGAGGGCACCAACAGCCACACCTTCGAGCCGGCTCCCCAGGTGGCCGAGCTATTGAGCACCGCGGACCTGATTCTCGTGAACGGCCTGAAGCTGGAGGACCCGACCATCGGCCTGGCCGAGGCGAACAAGCGCGAGGCCACGCCCATCGTCGAGATCGGCACGACCGTCCTGCCGGAGGCGGACTACATCTACGACTTCTCGTTTCCTAAGGAGGACGGCAAGCCGAACCCCCACCTGTGGACCGATCCCACCTACGCCGTGAAGTACGCGGCCGTCATCCGGGACGAGCTCGCCAAGGCCGACCCGGCCAACGCCGACTACTACGCCCAGAACTACGCGTCCTTCGAGGCGAGGGCAACCGAGCTCGCCGAAGCGGTCCGGTCCGACCAGGAGTCCGTGCCCGCGGGGAACCTGAAGCTGCTGACGTATCACGACGCGTACGCCTACTTCGCGAAGAACTTCGGCTGGACGGTCATCGGAGCGGTCCAGCCGAGCAACTTCTCCGACCCGACCCCGGCCGACGTCGCCCGGCTCATCGAGCAGGTGCGCGCGGAGCAGGTCCCGACCATCTTCGGCTCGGAGGTCTTCCCGTCCGCGGTGCTCGAGGAGATCGGGCGGGCCACCGACGCGAGGTATGAGGACTCGTTGCGCGACGACGATCTCCCTGGTGCGCCCGGAGACGCCGAGCACTCCTGGCTCGGGCTCATGCGCTACAACTACGAGACGATGATCGCCGGTCTCGGCGGCGACCCGTCCACGCTGCAGGGGATCGACCTGTCCACTAGCGTTCCCGACACTGCGGTGTACCCCCAGTGAGCGGAGGTCCACGGTGACGGGCACAGGCGTCGGGCCAGAACTGGTCCGTCTCGATGGCGTGTCGGCCCGCTACGACCAGCACGTGGTCCTGGCCGATGTCTCCTTCCACGTTCACGAGGACCAGTTCACCGGGATCGTCGGCCCCTCGGGCGCAGGCAAGACCACCCTCCTGCGCCTGCTGCTGGACACCCTGCGGCCCGTCGCCGGCACGGTGTGGCGCCAGCCGGGCGTGCGCATGTCGTACGTCCCTCAGCTGGAGACGGTCAACTGGAACTTCCCGGTCACCGTCATGGAGTGCGTGCTCATGTCGCGCACCCGCGGGCGGCGGCTGCCGTGGGCCAGCCAAGGCGAGAAGGCCGAGGTGCATGCCGTGCTGGAGAGGCTGGGCATCGGCGGGCTGGCCGACCGCCACATCCGGCAGCTCTCCGGCGGGCAGCAGCAGCGGATGTTCCTTGCCCGCGCCTTGCTCCGCCAGCCCCAGTTGCTGCTGATGGACGAGCCGACGAGCGGCGTCGACGTCTCGACGCGCCACGACGTGCTGCACCTGCTCGCCGACCTCCACGAGGAGGGCGTGGCGATCGTCCTCACCACCCACGACCTGAACGGCATGGCGGCCCACCTGCCGCACCTGGTGTGCGTCAACGGCCGCATCGTGGCCGACGGTGCGCCCGCTGACGTGATCACGCCCGCCGTGCTCGAGCGGACGTTCGGCGCCCGCATGGAGGTGCTCGAGCACCTCGGCATGCGCGTGGTGGTCGACGAGTCGCCGGCGAGCATGCTCACTCGCGGGCAGGCCTGACGTGGACACGCTCCTCGCGCCGCTCGAGTTCGCGTTCTTCCAGAAGGGGCTGCTCGTCGCGACGCTGTCCGGGGCCCTGCTCGGGCTCATCGGCGTCTACATCGTGCTGCGCGGCATGAGCTACATCGGGCACGGGCTGTCCCACTCGATCTTCGGGGGCTTCGCCGTGGCCCAGCTGTTCGCGGCCCAGTTCTACGTCCTCGGAGCAGGGCTCTGGGGGATCGCCTCGGCCCTGGCCATCACCGTCGTGGTGAAGAAGAGCCGCGTGGGCGCGGACGCCGCGATCGGGGTCATCACGATCGCTTCGTTCGCCCTCGGCGTGGCGCTGTTCGCGAAGTTCGGGTCCAGCGGGCCCTCCTTCGACAACGCGCTCTTCGGCAGCATCCTGGGCATCAGCACGGTGCAGATCGTCGGCCTCGTCGCGGTCAGCCTGCTCACCGGTGCGTTCATCTTCCTGAAGTACCGGGCGCTGCTCTTCTCGACATTCGACCCCGAGGTCGCTGCAGTGTCCGGGGTACGCGTCACCCGGATCGAGGCCGCCCTCATGATCGTGCTCTCGCTGGCCATCCTCGCCACCCTCACGGTGATCGGCGTCACCCTCGTCGCGGCC
>JAUXRN010000101.1 GCA_030681835.1 Actinomycetota bacterium | reverse complement strand
TCCGCCATCCAGCGCGAGCCGGGTGCGCGCGACCACGACCGCCGGACCACCCTCGGTCGCGCGCCGTTCGACGGGAGGGGCGAAGACCGTCTGGTGGGGCCGACGCGGACGACCCTGAGGCGCCCGGTCCGCCCAGCCGCGCATGACCTCGAGATTGCGGGCGACCGCCTTGTCGGAGTCCACGACGGACTGGCTGGCCGGATCGAGCACGAGGTCGGCCGGGTCGACGAGGATGTCCGCCTCTGCCAGCTCGCCGAGCTCGCGCAGTTCCTTCGTCGTGAAAGTGGCCTGGGCCGGTCCCCGGCGGCCGAGCACATGGATGTCCGTGACCTGCGACCTGCCCAGCGCGTCAAGCACGTGCTGCGGCATGTCGGTGTGATCCAGCTCCGCGACGGTCTTGGCGAGCACCCGAGTCACGTCAACCGCGACATTGCCGATGCCGACGACCACGACGCCGCTGGCCCTGGGGACCAGATCCTCGAAGAGCGTCCGGTCGGCATCGGGGTGGCCGCAGTACCACGCGACGAAGTCGGTGGCGGCAACGCTGCCGGCGAGGTCCTCACCCGGGATCCCCAGCCGACGGTCGCCGGACGCACCGTAGGTCCAGACGACGGCGTCGAAGCATCCGTGCAGGTCGGTCACGGTGATATCGGTGCCCACCCGGACGTTGCCGACGAAGCGCACGCCCGGACGATCGAGCACCTTGTCGAGGGTGTCGCGCACGGACCGGATGCTGAGGTGATCAGGGGCCACCCCGTATCGCACGAGCCCGAAGGGGACCGGCAGCCGGTCGATCACGTCAACCTCGACCGGGAGCGACTCCTGATAGGCGAGCGCATCCGCCGCATACAGGCCCGACGGCCCCGAACCGACGACGGCGACCCTCAGCGGGCGTGGCATGGCTACTCCTCGAGCGAACGGGACCGGTCGCCCGCCAACCTAGCCGGGTTGCCCATCTGTCGTGGCGCCGACACCCGGCCGGGGGCGCTGGCGGACGCCCTTGCCGTGGGCCCAGGGGATACCGTGGTGGCACGCTTCGTCCGGCTGGGCACCGCCGGGCTCCCCCGCCGCTGAGGAGGGCAATGCAGTACTACCGCGTCCTCCATCTCGACGACCTGCACCTCGGGCAAGGTCACCGAATAGACCTGGATGGCCACGCCATCCTGCTGACCAAGCTGGCGGGGACGCCACTGGCGATCGATGACGCCTGCCCGCGCGACGGCGCGTCGCTGTCGGCCGGGCGGATCGAGGAGCTCCCCGACGACGGCACGGAGGCCCAGGTCGGCTTCGTCACCTGCGCGTCCGACGGAGTCCGGATCAGCCTCCATGACGGCTCGGTCGACGGCTCCGCCGACGAGCGTGTGCCGGTGTACGCGACGCGCCTGACCGCTGACTCGTGGGTCGAGGTCGAGGTCCCCGGGCCAGGAGCGTGACGCTCCCGGCACCGACCAGGCGCCTGGCTTTCCGGGAGTTCAGCCCCGCGGATACCGACCTGTTGGTGGCCCTTGACTCCGACCCCCAGGTAACGCACTTCATCACCGGGGGCATGGGCACGACCCGTGAGGAGGTCGTCGAACACGTCCTGCCGTACTGGGAGTCCTTCTACCGCGACCACCCCGGGTATGGGTACTGGGCGGCGGAGACGCGGTCCGGGCAGGAGTTCATCGGCTGGTTCCACCTCAGGCCCGGCGTGGACGGGCCATGGAGTGAGCCGGAGCTCGGCTACCGGCTCAAGCGATCGGCCTGGGGCCATGGGTACGCCACCGAGGGCTCCCGCGGCCTCATGGAGCATGCCTTCTCCGTGATGGGAGCAGAACGCGTGCTCGCCGAATGCATGCGCGTCCACTCCGCATCGCGGCGCGTGATGGAGAAGTGCGGCATGACGCTCGTGCGGGAGTTCCGCGCCGACTGGCCCTACCGCATCCCCGGGGACGAGCACGGCGATGTGGAGTACGCGATCGACCGAGCCGCCTGGGCCTAGGCCTCCATGGGCCGCAAGCGGCCCGTCGACACGTCGAGGATGGCGGCGCCGACCACGAGGTCCTGCGGAAGCAGCGGGAAGGCGCGGATGCGCACCACGTCGGTGATCAGCGCCGAGACCTGGTCGGTGACGGTGCGGATCTCGATGCTGCGGGTGTCCACGCCCGACTTCTCGAGGATGCTCTGATGCACGTCAACCTCCTCTCCACTGGCCATCCGGCAGTCCGTATGAGGCATGACCAGGACGCGCGTAACCCCGAGCAGGTAGGTCGCAAGCACGAGCGTTCGCAGCACGTCATCGGTGACCCTCGCGCCGGCGTTGCGCAGGATCTTCACATCGCCGGGTGCCATGCCCAGGACATTCAGCGGATCGATCCGCGAATCCATGCAGGTGATGACAGCGAGGCCCTGGGCCGCCCACCCGGTGAGCGCCGAGGCGCTGTACTGCTCGGCGTAGCGCTCGTTGGCAGCGAGCACGTCGGCGAAGGGCACGGCGGGGAACGGCTGCAGGTCGGCAGTACGCGACAAGGACATGGGACCAGCGTACGGCCAGCGCCGCGAGCTACGCGTCGATGCGGTCCCGGTCGAGCGACGTGGCGCCGGCCACGATGAAATCCTTGCGCGGTGCGACGTCAGTTCCCATGAGCAGGTCGAAGACCGCCTCGGCCGCACTTGCATCCGACATCGTCATGCGGCGCAGCGTGCGGTGGGCCGGATCCATGGTGGTCTCGCGAAGCTGGCCGGCGTCCATCTCGCCGAGTCCCTTGTACCTCTGGACCGGGTCCTTGACCCTCCGACCCCGCTTCTCTGCATCCTTGAGGACCGCCTTCATCTCGGCGTCGGTGTAGGTGTACACGACCTCGTTGGCCTTGCTGCCCGGGCTGATCACCTCGACGCGATGCAGCGGCGGTACGGCAGCGAACACGCGGCCCTCATCGAGCAATGGCCGCATGTACCGGTGGATCAGCGTGAGCAGCAGGCACCGGATATGCGCTCCATCGACGTCGGCGTCGGACATCAGGATGACCTTGCCGTAGCGCGCCTGCTCGATGTCGAACGTGCGACCCGAGCCCGCCCCGATGACCTGGATGATCGACGCACACTCGGAGTTCTTGAGCATGTCGGCCAGGGATGACTTCTGGACGTTGAGGATCTTGCCACGGATCGGCAGCAGCGCCTGATGCGCAGCATTGCGGGCCGTCTTGGCCGTGCCAAGCGCGCTGTCGCCCTCGACGATGAACAGCTCCGTGCGGTCGACATCGTCACTGCGGCAGTCCACTAGTTTGGCCGGGAGGGCCGAGGACTCCAATGCGGTCTTGCGCCTCTGCGTGTCCCGGTGGGCACGCGCTGCCACGCGCGTGCGCATGGCGCCGGCCACCTTCTCCAGGATGGCCTTGGCCGCGGCCTTCTCGCCGCGCGGAGGAGATGCCAGCCAAGAACCGAGCTCCTTGGCGACGACGTTTCCGACGATGCGCGAGGCGGCGGGGGTACCGAGCACCTCCTTGGTCTGACCGTCGAACTGCGGCTCGGCAAGCCTGATGGTCACGACCGCGGTGAGTCCCTCCATGCAATCGTCCTTGGTGATGCTGTCGTCGCTGGCCTTGAGCACCTTGGCCGCGCGCAACTGGTCGTTCAGGACCTTGACGATCGCCCGCTCGAAGCCGGCGACGTGAGTGCCGCCCTTGGGCGTGGAGATGACGTTGACGAATGAGCGCAGCGTCGTGTCATAGCCGGTGTCCCATCGAAGCGCGACGTCGACTCCGAGGTCGCGCTCGAGGTCTCGGGGTGTCATGTGGCCCTTGTCGTCGAGGACGGGCACCGTCTCATGGAAGTGACCGTTGCCGGTGAGCCTGATCACCGAACTGACGGCCTCGCCGGGCGACAAGTACTCGACGTACTCGCTGAGCCCGCCCTTGTGCTGGAACGTCTCCTCCCAGACATCAGCCGGGTCCCGGGCGTCCTTGATCGAGATGGTCAGGCCGGGCACGAGAAACGTGCTCTGCATCGCCCGTTCGCGCAGTTCCGAGCGGTCGTACTCCGCGTCCTTGGTGAAGACCTGGCGGTCGGCCCACCAGCGCACGCGTGTGCCTGTCTTCGTTCGCGGGCAGGTGCCCTCGACGCGCAGGCCGCCCTTGCGGGCGAAGCCGGCATCCTCGCCCTCGCCGTCGAATACACCCGGAACGCCACGGCGAAAGGACATGACGTGCACCTTGCCGCCTCGGTCGACCTCGACATCCAGCCGCGATGACAGGGCATTGACGACCGACGCGCCTACGCCGTGCAGGCCGCCCGAGGCGGTGTACGACCCGCCGCCGAACTTTCCGCCCGCGTGCAGCTTGGTCATCACGACCTCGACCCCGGTGAGCTTGGTCTTCGGCTCGATGTCGACAGGGATACCGCGGCCGTCGTCAGCCACCTCGGCTGATCCATCGGGGTGCAGCGTGATGACGATCCGCTTGCATGAGCCGGCCAGCGCCTCGTCGACGGAATTCGCGACGATCTCATCGAGGCAGTGCATGAGGCCACGGCTGTCGTTGGACCCGATGTACATGCCTGGTCGCTTGCGTACCGCCTCGAGTCCCTCGAGCACGGCCAGGTCCTTCGCCGAGTAGGCGCCCGGCGCTCGCTCGACGCCGGCCTTGGCGCGGGCGGATGGGACGGCGGCCATGTCACCAACCTAGCGAGGGGTCGTGACGGGAACCGATGACGGCACGCGCGCGTCGCAACCCTTGTGACCTTGTGAAGCCTCGACCGGCGGTGTCAGCCCGGAGGAGTACCTTCGCTGTGGGCGAACCAATACGGCGTGGCGACGCGGGAACAAGCAGGGCGTGGGAGACTGTTACTACAGGAAAGGCCCACACCGGACGAAGGAGGGCACGCGAACATGACCACCACCCTGACCGCGCCTGCGCTCAGCGCGGTCGATCGTTGCGATCGCTGCAACGCTCAGGCCTATGTCCGTGTCGTGCTCCCCAACGGCTCCGACCTGCTGTTCTGCAGCCATCACTGGAACCGCCACGAGGATGCGCTTCGCCCTCAGGCCGTGCAGGTAGTCGACGAAACGCACCGGCTCGCCCCCGTCCCAGCCGGCGAGTAGCCAACCGGCACGTCCAGGTCACTCTCCCCTGAAAACGGGGTTCCGCTTCTCCTTGAACGCCCTGATCCCCTCCTGGTAGTCCGCACTGCGCCATGCCGCGCGTCGCTGCGAGGTGAGGTGCTCGAAATCGTCGCTTGTGAGGGCTCGGGCGTCCGTGAGGGCCGTCGTCTCGGCCTTGATCGCGCGTACTGCCAGCGGAGCCATCGAGGCAATGCGCAGGGCCAGTGCGCGGGCGGTCGATTGCATCTCCTCGCTGTCCCCCACCAGCCTGTTCACGACCCCGTACTCCTTCATCTGCTCGGCAGTCACGGGCTCGGCTGTGAAGAACATCTCCTTCGCCACGTTCAGCGGCAAGCCGCCGAGGAAGTGGGCGACCCCCGCAGTGTTGTACGGGATGCCCAGCCGGACGGGAGTGATCGCGAATGTGGACGTGCGCACTGCGACCACGAGGTCGCACGTCAGCACGAAGTCACAGGCTCCTCCCCACACACCGCCCTCGACCGCCGCGATGATGGGGAACGGGGCGTGGCGCACCGCTCGAAGGAAGGCCTCGAGGGGGTTGGTCCAGGTGAGCGGGTCGGAGCCGTCCGTTGGCAGTTCCTCGATGTCGTGGCCCGCCGACCACGTCGTGACGCCCGCGTCGGCCCGCACGATCATGGCCCGGCAGTCCTGGGCCGCGGCTACCGCGATGGCCCCGCTGAGCGCGGCCAGCATCGCGCTGCCCAGCGCGTTCCGCCGAGCGGGCGAGGACATCGTGAGCTCGATGACCGAGTCGGGATCGTCGGGGCTGCCCACCGACACCACCCGCAGGGGCTGATCGACATGTTCGGGATCGCTTGCCTTGGTCATCGCGCGACCCTAGCAAGGCCCGCACGCCGCAGGGATCAGTCGAGGTAGTCGCGCAGGACCTGCGAGCGGGACGGATGGCGCAGCTTGCTCATCGTCTTCGACTCGATCTGCCGGATCCGCTCCCGGGTGACTCCGTACACCTTGCCGATCTCATCCAGGGTCTTCGGCTGTCCGTCGGTGAGCCCGAAGCGCATGCGCACGACGCCTGCCTCCCGGTCGGAGAGCGTGTCGAGGACCGACTCAAGCTGCTCCTGCAGCAGGGTGAAGGACACCGCGTCCGAGGGCACGATGGCCTCGGAATCCTCGATGAGGTCGCCGAACTCACTGTCCCCCTCCTCACCCAGCGGGGTGTGCAGCGAGATCGGCTCACGTCCGTACTTCTGGACCTCGACGACCTTCTCTGGGGTCATGTCGAGCTCGCGGGCCAGCTCTTCGGGTGTGGGCTCGCGACCCAGGTCCTGCAGCATCTGGCGCTGGACGCGGGCCAGCTTGTTGATGACCTCGACCATGTGGACCGGGATCCGGATTGTCCGGGCCTGGTCCGCCATGGCGCGGGTGATGGCCTGGCGGATCCACCAGGTCGCGTACGTCGAGAACTTGTAGCCCTTGGTGTAGTCGAACTTCTCCACGGCGCGGATCAGGCCGAGGTTGCCCTCCTGAATCAGATCCAGGAACAGCATCCCGCGACCCGTGTACCGCTTGGCCAGGGACACCACCAGCCGCAGGTTGGCCTCGAGCAGGTGATTCTTGGCGCGGCGACCGTCGGTGGCGATCCACTCCAGGTCTCGCTGCATGGTCTTGGCGAGCTTCTGCCCCGAGTTCAGGAGTTCCTCGGCGAACAGGCCCGCCTCGATGCGCTTGGCCAGCTCGACCTCCTGCTCGGCGTTCAGCAGCGAGACCTTGCCGATCTGCTTGAGGTAGTCCTTGACCGGGTCGGCCGTGGCACCTGCAACTGTGACGGTCTGCACGGGCTCGTCGGTGTCGTCGACGTCGGAGATGACGAAGCCCTGCTCCTCGCCCTCGCCGGCGACAGCGGCCTTGCCGTCCTCGCCCTCGGTGGTCTCTTCCTCGACCGCAGCAAGGTCCTCGACGAGATCCGCCTCGAGGTCGGCCTCCAGGACCGCCACCACCTCGAGTTCCGCGGGATCGACATCGGCGACGGCATCGATGTCGACCACCTCGACGAGGCCATCCTCGGTCTCCAGGACCACGATCACGGCCTCGACGACAGCACCCTTGCCGCCCTTGGCCGCCTTCTTCGCGGGCGCTGCGGGCTTGGCGGCGGGCTTCGTGGCAGCGGCCTTCTGCGCGGGGGCAGCCTGCTTGCTCGCGGCCGGCTTCCCCGCCGCATGCGCGGGAGCGACCTTCTTGGCCGGCGCCTTCACGGCCACGGCCTTCTTCACTGTCGGCTTAGTGGCAGCGACCTTCTTGACCGGCCCCTTCGCGGGAGCGACCTTCCTGACCGGTGCCTTGGCCGCCGGTGCCTTCGCCGCCGGTGCCTTCGCCGCCGGCGCGGGCTTGCGTGCCGGCGTCGCCGACTTCGGGGCTGCGGACTTGGCCGGAGCGGCCTGCTTGGCCGGAGCGGCCTTCTTGGCTGGAGCGGCCTGCTTGGCCGGAGCGGGCTTCTTGGCCGGTGCGGGCTTCTTGGCTGGTGCCGTCTTCTTGGCTGGCGCCGGCTTCGCGGCCGGGGCCTGCTTCGCCGTGGCGACCGCCTTGGCCGGGGCAACCGCCTTGGCCGGGGCCGTCTTGCTAGCGGGTGCGGTCTTCGGTGCAGCCTTAGTTGCCATCGAGATGGGGGTGCCTTCCTCGCAATGACCCACGACAAGGGCCCGTGTCAAGCCGTCAGGCTTGGAAACGGGCCGAGATACCCACAGTATTCCACGTCGCACGCGGCGTTCGGGCGGCGGGGCGCCCGATCCTCGGCACGCTGAGGACCGCCCGGCCCTCGCCGACCGGCAGCAGCCATTCGGCGTGCTGGTTCACCGCCTCGGGCACGGGGTAGGGCCCTAGCCCGGCCACGGAGAACTCCGCGACCCACGAACACGTCACCGCCACCCAATAGCGCCCGGCGTGCCGGTAGGCGTGTGCCACGCTCAGGTCGGGATACGCGCCGCCCGCCTGATCGGTGGAGAGCCGAGAACCGTCGCCGAACGACCAATCCCAGCCCGGCCTTGCCCGCAGGGAGACGCTCAGCCCGGCCAAGGTCATCTGCTCGTCGATGCCGCTCTCTGACTGACCGGCGGCGAAGGCGACCGGCGCCTGGGTGACCACGCCGACCGAGGGCTGGTGACGCGGCCGCAACGGCGGGACGGAACGCTCCAGTCGCTCCCCCACGTGGCGGCCCACGGTGACGACCGTAACGGGGCCCGCCGGGCCGATGCACACGATGCCGATCGCTCGCCAGCGCCCGCCCTCCGGCCGGAACCACGCCCGCAGGGCCTGGTACGAGGCCGAGCAGCCCCGATGGACGCTGGCGCAGGGACTCGTGCCATCGAAGGCGACCCCGTGCCCCGGCTCGAGGCACGGGGTGGACAGGCGCCACGCGCAGCCCTGGCACCCGGCGACCTCACGGCGCGTGCCATCGTCGACGCTTCCGGGGAGAACAAGGCCTCCCGTGCCGACGTACCGGTCCCGTTCATCGTCGCCCACGATGTCGGCCGCCGCTGCGGCCGGTGGGGCAAGACCGGGCGTCATGAGGACGGCAAGCGCGACGACGAGCGTCAGGAGCCTGGGCATGAGGGGACGGTAGGCGGCTCCACCGCACACGGAAAGCGGCCAGAAGGGCCTGTGGACAACCGTGGTCAGCGTGCGTCGCTGCGGCAGACCCGGTCCAGCGCGTGCCGGACGAACTGCCCCACCTGCTCGTCCTCGACGAGGAAGCCGTCATGACCGTACGGCGACCGCAGAACGTGCAGTCCCTCCGCCCCCGGCGTGAGGTCGACGATCTCCTGCTGCAACCGCATGGGGAACAGCCGGTCGGAGTCGATCGCGATGACCGTGACGGGGGCAGTGACCCGGCCGAGCGCGGCAGCCACGCCGCCACGACGGCGCCCCACGTCGAACAGGCTCATGGCCCGGGTCAGTGCCACGTAAGTGTTCGCGTCGAATCGCCGGGCCAGCTTGTCGGCGTGATGGTCGAGGTAGGACTCGACGGCGAACCGCCCGCCCTCATATGGGTCCTCGCCGGGCTGCGGATCCCGGCCGAAGCGCAGGTCCAGTTCCGTATCGCAGCGGTAGGTCAGGTGGGCGATGCGACGGGCAATCCCCATGCCGACGTGCGGACCACGTCCTGGCGCCGCGTCGTAGTAGTCGCCGCCGCGGAACCCCGGATCCGCCTCGATCGCGCCCAGCTGGACGGCGTGGGTGCCGATCTGGTCGGCCGTGACGGCGGCGGTCGAGCCGAGCACCAGGCCGCTCCGGACTCGGTCCGGATGCCTGACCAGCCACTCCAGCACCCGCATCCCGCCGAGTGAAGGACCCAGCATCAGGGCCCACGACGGGATGCCCAGGCGTTCGGTCAGGCGACGTTCGACCTCGACCATGTCGGCGACGCTCACGACCGGGAAGCGGCTGCCCCACGGCCGGCCGTCAGGCGCCAGCGATGACGGCCCCGTCGTGCCCTGGCACCCGCCCAGGACGTTGGCGCACACGACGAACCAGGAATCGGTGTCCAACGGCCGGCCTGGCCCGACCAACGGGGACCACCAACCGGCCGTGGCATGACCGACCCCCGCAGGGCCGGTCACATGGGAGTCGCCGGTCAGCGCATGGCACACGTACACAGCGTTGCTGCGATCGGCGTTGAGCTCGCCCCACGTCTCGTAGGCGACGCGCACCCCGGGCAGGGCGACCCCCGACTCGGTGACGAGCGCACCCACGTCGACGAACTGCCGTGCGCCCACGGGATCTCCCTCCCGCCAGGCAGCGCTGGCGGGGGGGAGGCCCTCGTAGGCGATCGGCCCGTACTCGCGCACCGTCAGGACTGCTTGGCGGCCCGGAACCCCGCGTCGAGGTCGGCGAGGATGTCGTCGATGTGCTCGATCCCGACAGCCAGCCTGACCAAGCCCGGGGTCACGCCCGCGGCCGCCTGCTCCTCGGCCGACAGTTGCGAATGGGTGGTCGAGGCGGGGTGGATCACCAGGCTGCGCACGTCACCGATGTTCGCGACATGGCTGTGCAGCTCGAGGGCCTCCACGAAACGCTGCCCAGCCTCCTTGCCGCCCTTGATCTCGAACGCCAACACGGCGCCCGTTCCGGTGGGTGCGTACTTCTGGCCCAGTGCATACCAGGGGCTAGTGGGCAGGCCGGCGTAGTTGACCGACTCGACCTCGTCCCGCGACGAGAGCCACAGGGCGACGGCCTTGGCGTTCTCGACGTGCCGCTCGATGCGCAGTGACAGGGTCTCCAGTCCCTGCGCGATCAGGAACGCGTTGAAGGGCGACACGGCAGCCCCCAGGTCCCGCAGCAACTGCACGCGGGCCTTGAGGATGAAGGACAGGTTGGCGCCGAAAGCGGATCCGACGCCAAGGTCCCGGGCGTAGACGAGGCCGTGGTAGCTCGGGTCTGGCTGGTTGTAGTTGGGGAAACGCTCGGGGTACTGGGCGTAGTCGAACGTCCCCCCGTCCACGATCACGCCGGCGATGGCCGTTCCATGGCCGCCGAGGTACTTCGTGGCCGAGTGCACGACGACGTCAGCGCCCCATTCGAGGGGACGGATCAGGAAGGGCGTGGCCACGGTGTTGTCGATGACCAGCGGCACACCCGCCTCGTGCGCCACCTTCGCGACGGCCTCGATATCGAGGACGTCGTTCTTGGGGTTGGCGATGGATTCCCCGAAGAAGAGCTTGGTGTTGGGCTGGACCGCTGCGCGCCACGACTCGGGGTCGTCCGGGTTCTCGACGAACGTGGTCGTGATGCCGAGCTTGGGCAGCGTGTAGTGCAGCAGGTTGTACGTGCCGCCATACAGGCTCGGGCTGGAAACGATGTGGTCTCCGGCCTCAGCGATGTTGAGGAAGGCGATCGTCTCCGCCGCCTGTCCGCTGGCGACCAGCAGTGCGGCGACCCCTCCCTCCAGGGCCGCGATGCGGTCCTCGACGACGGCTTGGGTCGGGTTCATGATCCGGGTGTAGATGTTGCCGAGTTCCTTGAGCGAGAACAGATCGGCAGCATGGGTCGTGTCATTGAACGTGTACGAGGTCGTCTGGTAGATGGGGAGTGCGCGGGCGTTGGTGGTGCCGTCCGGCGACTGGCCGGAGTGGATCTGCTTCGTCTCGAAGGACCAGGCGGTGCTCATGGAGTCTCCTTTTGGGTATGGCTCGTCCGGGAAGGTCGTGCTGGGGTTGGCTGTCGCGTGGGCTCGCCTGCGGCGAGCTGGGTCAGCGACGTGGCATTCGACAACAACAGGAATGCATGACAGACCTCGCATCTCTCCGGGGTCTTGCCCTGCGCAAGACCCGCGCTTGCCCGTTGCCAGGCCAGGTCTTCATCCGGAGCACCCCACCGCGGTGGAGGGTTGCCGTCCAGCTAGCCGGAGCTGTCTGCTGGAACTCTTGACCTGCGGGAACTATAACGAGGCCACGCCCACGCGACAACTCAGGCCCGAGCCGCCTTGCGCCGATCCCGCTGGCCGTGCCGGCACTCCTCCCGCGTGAGCCCGGACATGGCCGCGCGCCATTCCGATGGAGGCAATCCGCCCCGCAATGCGCCGTCAACGAGCGCGGCCATGGTGTAATCCGGGTTGGCGGCCAGGGCGCGATCGAGCGCAATGCGCGCCCGCGCCCCGTCACCGACGAGCCACGCACAGATCGCGGCGCAGGTGGCGGCGGGTGCGACCCACCCCGGGGGCGCCGCGCGGACGATCGGCACCAAGGCTGCCAGCGCCGCGTGCAGGCCTGCCTGGGGAAGCTCCATGAGCTCCCACAGCACGGTGTCGCGGACGCGGACATCCACGAGCCCTTCGAGCATGGCGGCAATGTCGGCGTCGGACGCAGGCTGGACCGCGGAGCCTGCGAGCACGTTGAGGGCTTCCGCGATGGCCCGATCACGCCAGGCCTCCACGGCAGCGCCAGACGGGCGGCCAGGCCCCAGCAGGAGGGTTACCCGGCCTGCGGCGGTGTCGTCCGCCGAGAGGGACGTGACGAGGTCCTCGCGCGTCGGCAGCGGGGCGACCCCCAGGACGGCGAACTCGGCAGCCACGGCATCGGAGACCGCGACGTCGACGGCCTGCCCAGCCGGATCGCAACAGCCCGGATCGTGGCACAGCAGGCTGTGCCAGCGCCCCTCGCGAACCTCAAGCAGGTCGCGCAGCCGCAGGCCCCGCGTCCGCGTATCGGCGATCAGTCGATCCGCCACGGGACCAACCGCCGACAACGGGTCGACGAACGCGGCGATCACCTCGTCGGACTCCCGGGCACCCGCGTGCGTCCATACGGCGGCTGACCAGGCATCGATGTCACCGAAGGACGGCAGGTCGAGCCGCTGCGTCAGCACCACCTCACCATCGCTCAACCACAGCAGGACGGCGCTGTCCCGGGGGGCGAAGCCGAGCAGGTAGGGGATCCCGGCCACGAGGGCGGCGGGGCTGGCCAGGACGAGGGCTCCTGGCCGGGTCGGGGTGGAACGCGGATGGGCCATGCCCGACCATGGCGCGACGAGCGGCGCCGCTGCCCAGCCTCTCCGCGGGCTGGGGACGGGATGCTGGAGTCGGATGCCCTGTGGATGCAGGCTGCGCCGCGCACCTCAGCCGGCCGCGGGACGGATCGCGACCCACTCGGGATGCTTCGGTGCGATGCCATCGCCCGAGGACTCCCCGCGCATACGGCGCGCAACCCATGGGCCGGCGTGCCCGGTCAGCCATCGCGCATGCCCCCGCGCCCGTTGGTGCACCGGCGGCAGCCGCTGCGGCAGCACCGGCGTGCGCCACTGCGCACTGCCGAGCCCGAGTGCCTCCAGGACGCTATCCGCCGCCAGCCGGTGGCCCTGCGGGGACAGGTGCAGCCGGTCATCCGCCCACAGCGCGTCGTCATCCATCGCAGCGACGTCCCAGTACCGGACGACGTAGCAGCCGTAGTGATCCGCGATCGCGTCCACCGCGGCGTTGTATGCGCGGATCCTGTCGCGGATCGATCCGAGGACGCGCGACCGGCGACTTGGGTCACCGAAGGCGAACACCAGCACGTCGCCGCCACCAGCACGCAGTGCACGGACGCCCTGCTCAAGCGCGGTCGCAGTGGCATCGAGGTCGAATCTGCGGCGGAGGGTGTCGTTCACGCCAACTGCCAGGCTGGTCAGGTCGGGCTGCAGCACGACGGCCTGCGGCACTTGCTCGTCGACCACCTGACGTACCAGCCGGCCGCGGATCGCCAGGTTCGCGTATCGGATCCCATCCCCGTCGGCCAGGTTGGCCAGTCGCTGCGCGACGAGGTCAGCCCATCCCCGGTACCGGCCGTCGGGGCGAAGGTCGTCGCACATGCCCTCGGTGAAGGAGTCGCCGATGGCAGCGAAGCGCCGCCATCGCATCACGGTCCGCTCGTCATCCACGGGGACACAATAGGAAGCGGCCTGGCCGTCGAAGGCTTCCCCTCCCGCGACGGCCAGGCCGAAGCCCACCTTAGGGAGTGCTCGGAGTGCCGCGACCACCGACACGCCGCCCGGCATGGACCGGGCCGGCGCCCGTCACGCGGTGCTCGCGGGGCCTTCCGCAGGCTTGGCCGCAGCGAACGTCTCCCCCGCCTTCTTGAACCACGTGATCAGCGCGATGATGCCGATGATGATCTGCGGGATGTACGAGGCGGCCCGCCAGACCAGGTCGGCCGCCGTGGCATCGCCCTGGCTGACCCCGACGCTCTGCAGCAACGCGATCATCAGCGCGTCGACGGTGCCGAGCCCGCCCGGGGTGATCGGGACCATCAGCATGATCTGGCTGGTGGCGAACGCCCCGAAGGCCGCGATCACGGAGGTGCCGGGCTTGTCCCAGCCCTGCACACCACGCAGGGCGACGTAGAGGATCAGGAACTGGGTCATGATCACGGCGAGCTGGGCGACAGTGATGTGAGCCCAACGGGACTTCAGCAGGCCGTACATGTCGGTACGGAACTTCGTGATCGGCGAGACCAGGTCCACGTCCTTCAGGGCCTTGATCCGTGGCCGCAGGGGCTTGGCCAGCCGGTTGCCCAGGTTGCCGACCTTGATGGCGAGGGAAGGCGACCGCATGACCAGCACGAAGACGACGATGATCGTGACGAGGATCGCCAGCCCCACGGGCGCGACCCACGCGTACTGCATGTCGCCGCCGGATGCGCTCAGGGCGGCGATGCCAAGGATGGGCAGTCCCAGGCTGACGAAGATGCTCCAGAGGCCCACAGCCGTGATGGCGGACGTCGCGACCGTCCCAGGGATCCGGTACGAGGCCAGCATCGCGTACTGAACGGCCAGCCCGAAGGCCCCGCCGGCAGGCACGCCGTTGCTGATCGCGAAGGCTGCCTGGTTGACCTGCTGCGACCGCCAGTACCGCAGGCCCGGGGTGGCGGCCATGAACGGGAAGCCGTAGACAGCTAGGTACAGCACAACGGTGACCCCGACGAGGACCTTGGCCAGCGTCGTCATGTCCTCGAGAGCGACGGCCGCATCCTCGTAGCTGCCGATCTGCGGGATCACCTTCCAGAAGATGATCACCACCACGGCAAGACCGATCACTCCGAGGATGATCGACTTCTTCTTGTCCAGCTTCGACGTCAGGTCGCCAGTGGACTGCGCTGCGGTCTGCTCGGTCGGGTCCGTCATGGGGGCGAGCCTGCCATACGGGCGGCGAGTCGGGGGGCACCTGCACGCCCCCCGGAGGCGTTGGGCAGGATGCGGGCATGCGGCTGGATCACATCTCGTACGCCTGCACCCCCGCCGAACTTGGCGACGCCGTGCAGAGGATCGGATCGGACCTCGGCGCCACGTTCGTTGACGGTGGCAGGCACCCGTCCTTCGGGACCCGCAACTTCCTCCTCCCGCTCGCCCACGGCTGCTACATCGAGGTCGTGGCGGCCCTCGACCATCCCGCTGCAGAGAAGGCTCCCTTCGGCCGTGCCGTCGCCCAGCGCGCCGAGCGGGGCGGCGGCTGGATGAGCTGGGCTGTTGCAGTCGATGACATCGCCCCGATCGAGCAGCGGCTCGGCCGCGAGGCCCGCGCCGGGCATCGCATCCGTCCCGACGGGGCAGACCTGCGCTGGAAGCAGATCGGCGTGCTCGACGTCCTGGAGGATCCGCAGCTGCCGTTCTTCGTCGAGTGGGAGACGGGCGCCACGGACCACCCGTCAACCGGGGGCGGAACCGTCGCGCTGGAGCGCGTGGAGATGTGCGGCGAGGCCGACGCGATCTCTGCCTGGCTCGGTGCAGACCATGACGTGCCCCTCGACGGCATCACCGTGACGTGGGTCGACGAAGACGAGCCCGGCCTCGTGGCGGCATGGTTCGCCACGGCCCATGGTGAAGTCCGGATCGACTAGCATCGCGCTGCACCCACCAGGAGGACTGTCATGGCTGGCTTCAACGTCGTACCGGGGGCCTCGATGGCCTGGGAGCGCAACGTCCTCGGGTCCGAGGTCACGCGGCTGCGCACCGACGGCGCCATGCTGACCATCGTCCACGGTCGCAAGGGCGACGTCGTCCCCGCCCACGGCTACAGCAAGGGCTGCGTCACCTTCGTCGCCAGTGGCCGGATCGATATCGAGGGCACCGAGCTCTCCACGGGCGACGCGATGACCTACAAGGCGCCCGGCGGCTTCTTCACCGTGAAGTTCCTCGAGGACTCTACCTACGTGGTGGCTCGAGCCTCCAACGACGAGATCACGGTCCCTGACATCGGGGAGCGCGCGGCGCACAATCTCGACGCATGAGCACGCCCGACGACGGGATCCCTGGCACCTTGCGCCTGACGGCGGGCATCACCTGGCGCCTACTCGTCGTCCTCGCGGGCGTGGTGGTCGCCGGCT
>JAUXRN010000100.1 GCA_030681835.1 Actinomycetota bacterium | reverse complement strand
GGATCCCGATCGACGTGATCCCGACCGGCTCCATTGCGCTCGACATCGCGCTCGGCATCGGCGGGCTGCCGCGGGGCCGCATCGTGGAGATCTACGGCCCGGAGTCGTCCGGCAAGACCACCCTCGCGCTCCATGCCATCGCCAGCGTGCAGGCGGCCGGGGGCCTGGCCGCCTTCATCGACGCCGAGCATGCGCTGGACCCGGACTACGCGTCAAAGCTGGGCATCGACCTGGACAGACTCAACGTCTCGCAGCCCGACACCGGCGAGCAGGCGCTGGAGATCTGCGACACCCTCGTGCGATCCGGGGCCCTCGACCTGGTCGTCATCGACTCCGTGGCGGCTCTGGTGCCCCGCGCCGAGATCGAGGGCGAGATGGGCGACTCGCACGTGGGCCTGCAGGCGCGGCTCATGAGCCAGGCGCTGCGCAAGATGGCCGGTGCCCTGAGCAACACCAACACGACCTGCATCTTCATCAATCAGTTGCGCGAGAAGATCGGCGTGATGTTCGGCTCGCCGGAGACGACCACTGGCGGCAAGGCGCTGAAGTTCTACGCGTCCGTCCGCCTGGACGTGCGCCGCATCGAGACGCTCAAGGGCGGCACGGAGGCCGTGGGCAACCGCACCCGAGTCAAGGTGGTCAAGAACAAGGTCGCCCCTCCGTTCAAGCAGGCCGAGTTCGACATCCTCTATGGCGAGGGCATCTCTCGCGAGGGCTCGCTCATCGACATCGGTGTCGACGCGGGCATCGTGCGCAAGTCGGGTGCCTGGTACACGTACGAGGGAGACCAGCTTGGCCAGGGCAAGGAGAACGCCCGTACCTTCCTCAAGGACAATCCCGATCTGGCCAACGAGGTGGAGAAGCGGATCAAGGAGGCCCTCGGCATCGGGCCGCAGGTCGATGCACCTGCCGCCGCGGCCAGCGCCCCTACGGGACCCCAGCCCATCGACGAGTAGCGGATGACCGCGCCCACCCCTGGCTCACCGGCCGATCTCCAGCCGGAAGCCGACCCCGAGCAGGTGGCCCGGGCCATCGTGCTGCGGCGGCTATCCGCGGCTCCGCGCACCCGCGCCGAGCTTGCGGGCGACCTGGCCAGGCGCGAGGTGCCCGAGGACGTCATCGAGCGAGTCCTCACCCG
>JAUXRN010000096.1 GCA_030681835.1 Actinomycetota bacterium | reverse complement strand
GACGTCGATCGCGACACGATCACGCACGGGCTCTCATCCGTGGGCACGGACGTCATCGTCGCTGGCGGCGGCCCGGATGACGCGACCGACGTCGCCACCCGGGTCCTGCAGCTCAGCGCTGCACTGGTGTCCGATCCGGATGCTGCCCCCGAGGCCGCCGCGAACCTCGTCCTGGCGAACTCCTGGGAGGTCATCGACGCATCCGAGGGCCCGGACGCGTCGGCGTTCGTGCTGCGGCTGCAGTGGACCCTGGAGCGGCACGTCGTGCTGAGGCGCTTCGGGGCCCCGTTCACGCGTACCGAGCAGAACCGCGCGTCCGCCCTTCTGGAACTGGTGTCCGCCCTGTCTGAGGCGCGCGGAGACGAAGGCGGCTTCGGCTGGCGTGACGCGCTGCCCGGAGGGGAGGTGGTGGCGGTCCGGCTGGCCCGTCCGCAGGATGCCGAGGCGGTCGAGGCGATGCACGAGCGGGCCTCGCCCGAGTCGCGCTACCAGAGGTACTTCACGCCCATGAACCAGTGGCGCGAGGACAACCTGCGCCGGATCTCTGGCGGGCACCGGGGAGGCACGCTGGTCGTCACGGGCAGTTCCGGCGAGGTGATCGCCCTGGGCAATGTCTTCCCGTTCGGTCCGCACGACGTCGAGACCGGCGAGATCGCGCTCATCGTCGACGATGCGTGGCACGGCCGAGGCGTCGGCCAGCTGCTGACCGCTCACCTCATCGGCGTGGCGGGCCGGCTCGGGTTCAGCCGCCTGGTGGCGTACGTGCTGGCCGAGAACCGGGCGATGCTGCACGTGCTGGAGAGCACCGGGCTGGAGTGGAAGGTCACGGCCGACCACGACCTCGGCGCCTCGGTCACCTGCCTGGCCGCCGACCTCTGACCACCATCCCCCCGACACCAGCAGCCAGCGTCACTCCGGTGGTCCGGGAACGACGCCACGTGCTGGTGTCGCCGGCTAGTAGGTGAACGGCCAGGTGGACGGGGAATCGGCAGCCATCGACGTGACGTCGGCGAGGATCCCCCACGCCCCCCACGCGACCAGCACCCAGTAGAGCGTCACGCCCAGCACGGTGATCGGGGCGCTTCGCCACAGGCGGGGCAGGACTCCGGTGAAGCGCGGTGTGTCGCGGGCCGAGAGCACCTCGGTGAGCCACGCCGCCACGGCTCCGACCCCGGCCGGAATGGCCAGGAACATGGCGACGGCCAGCCAGGTGGGCTGGAGGATGTGGAAGTCGAAGGACGGGTGGTCGTGCAGCAGACCCGCTCCCGCGATCGTCCCGGTCAGCAACGCAAAGCCAGCGACCCGCAGCCCGCGCGACGCGGGCAGGATCCGCCGGACCAGCAGGTACACCAGTCCGGCGACCGCGCCCACGACGGACAGGAAGACGGCGAGGGCGAGCGAGCCGCCCAGAGTGAACTGACCGACCCGCGCCGCATCGTCGGTGAGCCTGCCTTGGGCGATGTCGGGCGACGTCAGGGCGAGCAGCCGCATGGCGAGCCGGCCGAGGACCCCGCCCACGAGGAAGCCGGCGACGGCCCCGGCGAGCAGGGCAGCCGCGATGCTGCGGATCGCGCCACGTGCGGCCGCGGCGTTGTCACGCGCGGTTGGCGACTGGGCCTGGGCGAGGGTGGTGTCCATGCGTGGGCTCCTGCGGGGCCGGGGTTGGCGGCCATGCTCCTCGCGGAACGCCCGCGCGGTCAATGGTCGTGGGGCATCCGCGCCGACACCAGTAGGGAGCGTCATTCCGGCGGTTCGGGAACGACGCCAGGGACTGGTGTCGGCGGCTAGCGGGCTTCGAGGGCGTCGCGGATCGGGACGAGCTTGGCCGCCGACTCCGCCAGCTCATCGAGGGGGACCGAACCGGCCACGATCCCGCAGCCGGCGAAGGCGCGCACCTGGCCGGATGCGGCATCGATGGTCGCGCAGCGCAGCGCGATGCCCAGCTCGCCGTCGCCGTGCCGGTCGAACCAGCCGACGGGGCCGGCGTACCGGCCTCGGTCCATCCCTTCGATCTCCCTGATCACGGCGAAGGCACGCTCGGTCGGGGTGCCGCAGACGGCTGCGGTGGGGTGCAGTGAGGCGGCGAGGGCAAGGACGGGCGCCGCGTCGGCCAGCCGGCCGGTGACGTCGGTCGCGAGGTGCTGCACGTTGGCGAGCTCGAGCACGTGCGGGCGGGCGGGCACCTCCAGGTCGGTGCAGTGGGCGGCGAGGGCGCGGGCCACGCTGCGGACCGCGTACTCGTGCTCCTCGGCATCCTTGCCGCTGGCAAGGAGGGCGCGGGCCAGTCCTTCGTCGGCGAGGTCGTCGCCGCGTCGTCGCACCGTGCCGGCCAGGACGCGGCTGGTCACGAGGTCGCCCGTCCGCCGTACCAGCAGTTCGGGGGTGGCGCCGAACAGGTCGCCCACGCTGAAGGTCCAGCAGGAGGGGTAGGACTCGGCCAGGCGCAGGAGCAGGTGGCGCACGTCAAGCGGCCCGTCGACGTGCGCGACGACGTCGCGCGCCAGCACGACCTTGTCGAGCTCCCCGGACCGGATCCGGGTGACCGCCTCCGCCACGGACTCCTGCCATTCGAACGCGCTGCGGCTGCCTTCGGCCCAGGTGACGTAGAACGGCTGCTCGGGCACCGAGACGGGCGGGAGAGCCGGCCGAGCCTTGGGCTCGCTGCCGATGACCGTGAGCCATGCCTGCCCGCCGCGGCGCCCGACGCCTGCAGAAATCGCCGGCG
>JAUXRN010000090.1 GCA_030681835.1 Actinomycetota bacterium | reverse complement strand
TCGACGCGGATGGTCGCGGCAAGGGCGAGCAGGCTCCGGATCCCGGGGGCGTTGCGACGACTGGCGCGCCGACGGGCCGAGCGACCAGCGGCTGGGGAGGCGGCAGCCCGCCAGCCGATGGCGCCGAAGTCGTACGGGCCGACGGCGAGGAGGTCGGGGCCGTCCGTCACCCTCGTTCCGGGGTGATCGATCGCGACGCGCGGCGCCTGCTCGGTGCGGGCCCGGATCGGCAGGGCGCTGACCACCCCGCCTCGAGCCATCGCCAGCATGACGGTGCCGCGCTCATGCGCGGCGAGGGGCGCGGGGTCCACGGCTGCGGGCGGGCCAGTCGCGCGCCACGCGCGCACCGCTCCCGACGTCGCTTCCCACTGCGCCGGCACGGCGAGCACGATGCGGCCGGGGCCTGCGACGAAGCGCAGTTCCAGGGAGTCGACAGCGTCGAGGGTTCCGTCATAGTCGACCGTCGTACCGCGTGCCGACAGCACTCCGTCGCCGTAGTCCATCGACGCCACTTCGTGCAGGAAGCGCCGCTGGCTGAACGGCACACGCAGCGGCTGGACGTCCGCCAGGTCGAGCCAGTCGCGCGCGGGACGGCCGCCTGCCGGCGGGCCGGACGCGAGGTGGCTGCACCCCCAGTACTCGCGGTCCCCTTCGCGCACGATCGACTCGCCGACCACGGACGCCCACTTGACCATGGCCATGGCAGCGCGGACGCCGGGCAGGTCGTCGACGAGCAGGTGGTAGATGGCCACGCGCAGCCCGGGCCGCACATCCCGCGCCGGGCCAAGGTCCATCGATGACACATACGGGGCCAGCCGATCCATGAGCGCCCGTGCGGTGTCGTCGTCGGCTTCGAGGATGGACGACAGGTAGAGGTAGAGGTCGTGCCGCAGGAACTTCAGGTCCTTGATCTGCCTCAGTGCACCCAGCCCCCGGGACTGAAGGAACGCGTCGATGCGCCGGTTGATCTCGATCCGGCTCTCGACGTTGTGCACCTCGTGGCGGCTCTGGGTGATGGACGGCTCGTCAGACAGCCGGTCGACGTACCAGAGATAGACCGTCTCCGGGATGGCCGCCACGCGCCGTGAGGAGGCAAGCGCCTCCAGGGTGAACAGCTGGTCCTCGAACAGCAGTCCTTCCGGGAAGCGCAGCCCGGCCCCCTCCAGCATTGCGCGCCGGAAGATCTTGTTGACGGTGATGGTGTCGTTCAGCAGCTCGGGGAACGCTTCAAGGCCGTCCTCGACCCGCTCGGACTCGTGCACCTCGGGCCGCCACCGTCGGGTGCGCGCCGTCGCCACGTCCACGCGCTCTGCCGTGCCGCAGACGACGTCGGCATCGAGTCGCTCCGCCGCCTCGAGCAGGTTCTTGCACGCGTGCCGGTCGTACTCGTCGTCGGAGTCGCAGAACATCACCCACGGGGCCTGGGCCACGTCCATCCCGCGGTTGCGCGGGGCACTGCAGCCGCCCGAGTTCTGCTCGAGGCGCTCGTACCGGATGCGTGGATCCCGTGCGGCGAGGGCTGCGACCGCGTCGGCGGTGCCGTCGGTCGAGGCGTCGTCCACCACCACGATCTCGAGGTTGCGCAACGTCTGCCTCTGCACGGAACGGATGGCCCGCGGCAACCGATCGGCGTCGTTGAACGAGATGACGACGACCGTGACGTCGGGAACGGCCATCAGCCGGCCTCCCCACGCATCGACCTGGCCCGCTCTATCAGGACCGCCGCCCGCGCGTCGAAGCTGTGCTCCCTGGCGACGCGTTGCGCGAGGGCGAGCCGCGATGCCCGGTCGGGGAAGGCGTCCGGCCCGGCCCCGAGGATCTCGGCCAGCTGCGCGCCCGACGAGAAGGAGCGGACCTCGCCGCCGAACGCGTCGGCTAGGCCCGTGGCGGCGTCCGTGAGCACGCGGGCACCGACGGCGGTCGCGTCGAAGAGCCGGTTGGACAGGAAGCCCTCGGCCGCCATGTCCGGCCAGTGGTCGTTCAGGACGATCCCGGCAGCCGCGTACGCCGCTGGCAGGTCGGCGTTCGCCACGAACTGCCCCGCGATGCGCTCAGGCGGCAGGTAGGCCTCCCACCCCACGCCGAACACCGCGACGTCAAAGCCGGCGGCGAGCGCCTCGCGCACCGCGGGGCGGAACTCGCCTCGGGTGGAACCGACGAACAGCACCGCAGGGCCGGTGTCGGGAATGGCCGCGTCGGGCCGGAATCGACGAGGGTTGGTCGCCTGCAGCAGCGGCTGAACCGGCACGTCGAAGTGGCGGGTCCAGTGGGCGCTCGCGGCGAAGCAGGCGTCGAAGTCCGCCGGCTCGTCCGCCTCGACCAGTTCGGGGTGGCTGATCACCCAGAGCAGCCAGGTCGCCCCGCCGCGTCGCGGGCGCACCCGGCGAAGCCCTCGAAGGACGACGACGACATCGTCCTGCTCGCGTGCGGCTGCCTCGGCCCCCGGGCGGGCCACGACCGACGCCTCCTGCCCGGCCCGGGCAAGGGCGTCGACGAGGTCGGCAGCGAAGTGCGTGTCCCCCCACTGGTCGCCGGCCTCGCCCTTGGGCGCCGACGTGACGACCGACCAGCGCAGCGGCCGGCCCCGCGTACGCCAGCGCGACAGCACCCTCAGCCCCCCGCCTTGCGGGGCACGCCACGAAGGAAGCCGGCCCCCCAGGCACCGTGCATGGTCGCGTACACGGCCGGGAGCCGGGCTGCCTCACGCCACGCCAGCCGGGGCGCCGTCATGGCGCTTTGCGCACTGGCGGCCAGGTCGAGCAGTGCGTAACCGACTGGCGCGGCCAGGCCGAGGCCGACCAGCCAGGGCTGGCGGGCCACCGCGCCGGCGACGGCCAGGGCAACCCCGGCGCCGGCGCCCACGACGGCAACCGGTGCGGCGAGGTAGCGCAGCGAGACGGTGTCAGGGTGGCGGCGGGCCACCT
Organism: Actinomycetota bacterium; assembly: GCA_030681835.1. Classification (GTDB taxonomy): domain Bacteria; phylum Actinomycetota; class Actinomycetes; order S36-B12; family S36-B12; genus UBA10649. Next base: position 9,593 of record JAUXRN010000090.1, on the reverse strand, counting down.
CGCGTCGCCACCGGCCGTAGTCGTGATACTGCCGTGCGAGCGACTTAGTGTCGTGCCGCGGCCGATACGTCACCCGCATGTCCGGCGTGAACCACACCGCGCCGCCGGACTGGCGGATCCGCAGGTTCATCTCCCAGTCCTGCGCCCGGACCATCGACTCGTCGTAGCCGCCGACTCGCTCCAGCGCCGAACGGCGAAAGCACCCCAGATAGACGGTGAGCGCAGGGCCCGGGTCGCCGCCGACGTGGAACGCGGCACCGCCGACACCGAAGCGCGAGGTCATCGCCCTGGCCACCGCTCGCTCGAACCCGGTGGTCCCCTCCGCGGCCATGACCCCGCCGACATTGTCGGCACCGGTCGTGAGCAGCGTGCGCACGCCGGTGGTCACGTAGTCGGGCGGCACCATGGCATGGCCGTCGATCCGCACCACGACGGTGCTGTCCGTCGCCCCGATCGCGGCATTGAGTCCCGACGGGGTCTTGCCGGTGGGGTTGTCGACGACTGTGACGTGGTCGTGCCGGGCCGCGATGGCGTCAGCGACCTCCCGGGTGCGATCCCTCGACGGACCGACGGCGATGACGATGTCGAGCACGCCCGGGTAGTCCTGCGCGAGCAGTCGGTCGATGGCGTGCCGAAGGTGCCGTTCCTCGTTGACGACCGTCATGACGACGGATGCCGTCGGCCAATCCTGCGGGGGCTGGCCGTCCGACGGGCCTGCCGTCATTCCTCGCTCCGGAGCACCAGGCCCGCCTGCGTCCCGAAGGCCTCATGCGCGATGACCCCGTCGTACTTGTCGACGACCTTGGTGAGGAAGTGGTCATCCGACACCGACGCGGTGTGGCCGGCCTGGTGGCGCACGTAGATGTACCCCAGACCGTGGGTTCGGTACACCAGCCCGCCGTCGGCGATGACGCGATCGAGCAGCGCGCGGTCGACCGACTTGGGAACCGGCCGCCACCCCCCGACTGACATCAGGTCGGCGCACGAGATGAGGATCGTGCCGCCGGCGACGAAGTCCGCGTACCGCTCGGCTCCGTACGCGGGCCGGAACACCGTGGTGTCCTGCGCCTGCAGATAGATCCAGTCGAGGGTCTTGCCCACGACCTGCGCGCCCGAGTACTCGCGCGCGATCACGAGGTCCCAGATGTGCTCCGGTGCATAGATGTCGTCGTCGTCCATCTTGGTGAACAGGTCGCCCTCGGCCCGATCGCTGCACATCTGCAGCGCCTGCCCCAGTGTCTTGCCCGAATCGATGGGCAGCACGGTCACCCGGTGCGGCACGTTCGTGGCCCGCTCCCAGATCCGCGCGGCGCTCATGCGGTCGCCGTGCGACCCGATGATCACCTCGAGGTCGGGGTAGCGCAGTCCGGACAGCATGGCCAGCATGTGGTCGAGGTGGTCGGGCCTGTTCGTGACGATGATGACGCTGACCGAGGGCCACGTCCGCATCCCCGCCACCGGGCTGTGGTCCCTCAGCGCGGCTCGGCGCGCGCGGACGGAAGCGGCCTGCCAGCCGAGCCCGTCGTCGTCCGGGGGCAGCAGTCCCAGGTCGTCCGACACGACGAGCCCGCAGGCCGCCAGCTGCGTGGCCAGGCGACGCGGCAGGGGCGCGTCGACGACGACCCCCTTGACGCCGCGCAGTTCGCGCACGTGCGATGTGTTGACATCGCCGTCGACGACCACCGTGACACCCGGCGCACTCACGGTGAACCGCTCTCCGGCCAGCGTCCCGCGCGCGACCACGCCGCCGACAGACCGGCGGCCTACGGGCCGCTGCACGGCGGGGTCGACGTGCACGCCCATGGGAACGCCGTCCAGGTGCCAGTCGGCCCCGGAGACGACGACCGTGCGGGCACGCTCGACCTCGGCCGCCGAATCCTGGCTGGGCACGACGAGGATGTCGGCCCGGCGCACGTGCGGATCGCGCAGCTCCTCAGGGGTCAGGACGTCGACGACCTTCGCGGCGAACGGGGCGGCCTCCTCCGTCAGCCCAGGGGCGAAGGTCAGCATCGCGGTCGCCTCGCCGGACGGGATCGGCCGCAAGCAGCGCAGCGCCGCCGACAGCACGACACCCGCGTCGGACGGGGCGGAGGTCACCAGGCGCACGACCACGCCGGACCCCTTCAGCGATGCCTCGAACTGGGCGACCCTCGCGATCGACGGGTAGCCGAGCCAGCCCTCCTGCGGGGGCCCCCACAGGTCGACCGTGAGGTCGAGCTCAGTGATCCTCGCTGCCCCGATCGAGACAGGCACCAAGCGGGCGAGATCCTCGGTGCGGGTGACCCGCACCTGCCAGGTCGTGCCGCGGCGGCGCTGGCGCACGCGCGCACCCGGGATCTGCGGCACCGTCACGTGATGCACTGTATTCGGTCAGGCAGGCGCGGCGTCCCGCGAACCACGCGCCGCTGAGCAGGCGCGGAGATGCGGCCGGGCTACCCGCCACCCCACGTCACGGACCCGGCGCCAGGCAGCCTGGTGATCTGGTAGCCATGTCCCGCTGCCCACGCCTCCGCGGCGCGCTCGAGCCGCCGGCTGCCGGAGTTCAGGTAACACTCAGCCATGTCGGGCGTGCCCCATCCCTTGGCAAACGGGGCGACGAGCGCTTTCTCCGTCCCCTGCTGCCCGAGCCTGATGAGCGGCCCGAACACCCAGAGCGTGTCGAAGGATCGAAGGTACGGCAGGAGCGGTGTGGCATCGGATCGGTTGATCGCCACCAGGGCGTCCGAGAAGCCCGAACTACTGCAGCCGATGGTCCCGCCGTGTTCCACCAGGAGCGCGTTGTGCTGCACGCCCCCGAGGACACCCAGCAGTCCGGCGGCCCGGCTGGCCAGCAGGGGATCAGAATCGTCGGCGACCCACTCCACGAGGACATCGACGACGGCCGGTCCGCCAATCCTCTCCAGCGCCGCCCAGGCGGCCTCCGCAGCATCGTGGTGCGTCGTCGGTTCGTCTATCGCGGTGGCCAACGCCGGGACGCCCGCGGGATCGCCCCTGTCTCCGAGCTCCTCCGCCGCGCCGGCGGCCGCGAACCCGCAGGCCAGGTCGACGTAGCCGGAGGGATCGAGTTCGCAGTCGGTAGCGGCCGCGGGATCGGTCAGGACGGCGGCCAGCTCGGCGACCGTCTGCTCATCGGTCGGCGACGCGAGATCCGCCTGCTCAGCTGGGCCGGAACAGGCCACCAGCACCAGGCCCGCTGTCAGGACTCCCAACGCTGACAACGCACTCGCCGTCACGCTGCCAATGTGCCTCGCGTGCAGCGCGCGCGGTAGGGCCATTGGGCCCACGAGACGGGTTTGTCAGCGCGCGAACAGCCGTTTCGCCATGACGATGCGCTGCACCTGGTTGGTGCCCTCATAGATCTGCGTGATCTTGGCGTCGCGCATGTATCGCTCGACCGGCCAGTCCTTGGTGTAGCCCGCCCCGCCCAGTACCTGCACGGCATCAGTGGTGATCTCCATGGCCACGTCGGATGCGAAGCACTTGGCCGCCGCGCCGAAGAAGGTCAGGTCCGCGGCATCCCGCTCGCTCCTGGCCGCTGCCGCGTACACCAGTTGCCGTGCAGCCTCCAGCTTCATCGCCATGTCGGCCAGCATGAACTGGATGCCCTGGAACGAGGAGATCGGCTTGCCGAACTGCTGCCGGTCCTGCGCGTACGCGAGCGCCACGTCGAGTGCGCCCTGCGCGACGCCCACGGCCTGCGCGCCGATGGTCACGCGGGTGTGGTCGAGGGTGGTCATGGCGGTCTTGAAGCCGGTCCCAGGCTCGCCGATGATCCGGTCGGCCGGGATCCAGCAGTCCTCGAAGTGGATCTCCCGCGTGGGCGATCCGTGGATCCCGAGCTTGCGCTCCGGAGTGCCGAGGGAGAAGCCCGGATCGTCGGCATGGACGACGAAAGCCGAGATGCCACGAGAGCCGATGCCAGGCTCGGTGACGGCCATGACCGTGTAGTACGTGGAGATGCCGGCGTTGGAGATCCAGCTCTTCTGGCCGTTGAGCACCCAGCCGCCGTCTCCGGCCACCGCGCGCGCCTTCATCGACGCGGCGTCGCTGCCCGCCTCTCGCTCGCTCAGCGCGTAGGAGAACCTCGCCTCGCCGCTGGCGACCTTGGGCAGGTACTCCGCCTTGAGCTGCTCGCTCCCGCTCACCATCAACGGCAGGGTGCCAAGCTTGTTCACCGATGGGATGAGGGCGCTGGACATGCAGGCGCGGGAGATCTCCTCGATCACCAGGCAGGCAGCCAGGGCGTCGCCCCCCTCCCCTCCGTACTGCTCGGGGATGTGGATGGCGTGGAACCGGGCATCGCGCAATGCCTCGTAGACGTCCCACGGAAACTCGGCCGTCTCATCGATCTCCGACGCGCGGGGAGCGATCTTGTCGGCGACGAGGTCGCGCACGGCAGCCCGCAATGCCTCGTGCTCCTCGCTCAGCATGAAATCATGGAAATCCGGATTGCCGGCCACGGCTCGCTCCCTACCCTCGTGTGCACATCAACTAGCCTGCAGGGATGACACTACGACTGTCGGTGGTGGGGACGGGCTACCTCGGCGTCACGCACGCGGCGTGCATGGCGGAGCTCGGCTACGAAGTCCTCGGCCTCGACATCGACGCTGCGAAGGTGGACCTGCTCCGCTCGGGCACGGTGCCGTTCTACGAGCCGGGACTCGACGAGGTGCTCCAGCGCAACATTGCCGCCGGGCGCCTGTCGTTCACGACGTCGTTCGAGGAGGTGGCTGCGTTCGCCGACATCCACTTCATCTGTGTCGGCACCCCCCAGGCCGCCGGTGCCCAGCGCGCCGACCTTTCGCAGGTCATCGGCTCCATCGACTCCCTTGCCCCGCACCTGCGGCCGGGCGCCCTCGTCGTCGGCAAGTCCACCGTCCCCGTCGGCACCGCCGACGGTCTGGCCACGCGACTGGCCGGGGCCGCCGACGGTGTTGAGGTTGCCTGGACCCCCGAGTTCCTGCGCGAGGGGTTTGCGGTCGAGGACACCCTGCACCCCGACCGGCTCGTCGTCGGCGTGCGCTCGGCGCGCGCGGAGGCCATGCTGCGCGAGGTCTACGCCCCCCTCGTGGCCGCTGGCACCCCATTCCTGGTCACCGACTTCCCCACGGCCGAACTGGTCAAGGTCGCCGCCAACTCGTTCCTCGCGACGAAGATCTCGTTCATCAACGCGATGGCGGAGGTGTGCGAGGCCGCGGGGGCGGACGTGTCCGAGCTCGCCCAGGCCATCGGCATGGACCCCCGAATCGGGCACCGCTTCCTCGGGGCGGGCCTAGGCTTCGGCGGCGGGTGCCTGCCCAAGGACATCCGAGCCTTCATGGCCAGGGCGGGGGAACTCGGCGCGGAGGAAGCGGTTGCCTTCCTGCGCGAGGTCGATCAGATCAACCTGCGCCGACGCAGCCACACCGTAGACCTCGCCCGGCTCACCCTTGGCGGCTCGTTCCACGGGCGCCGGGTCGCCATGCTGGGCGCGTCCTTCAAGCCCGATAGCGACGATGTCCGGGACTCGCCCGCGCTTGACGTCGCGGTGGCGATCGGCAACGCCGGGGCCAGCGTCGTGGTCCATGATCCGAAGGCCCTGGCCAACGCGGCGCGCGTCTACCCGCACCTGCGATACGAGCCCGACCTCGCCTCCGCGCTGGCCGCGGCGGAGCTCGTCATCCTGGGCACCGAGTGGCGCGAGTACCGCGAGATCGATCCGGCGTGGGCGGCCACCCTCGTCGACGACCGGTCGGTCATCGACGGCCGGAACGCGCTCGACCCGGCGGCCTGGCGTGCCGCAGGCTGGCGCTACCGGGCGCTGGGCCGTCCGCACGCCTGATGGTCAACGAACCCGACGGGATCCGGGCAGCCCTCGACCAGACCCACGTCTGGTTCGTGGTCGGCCTCGGCAACAGTCCGGGACGCGATGCCTTCCACGTTGCCCTGTTCCTCCAGTCGATCGGCAAGCGCGTCATCCCGATCCACCCGCGCGCCGAGGTGGTCCACGGCGAGCCGGGTTACCCGACCATTGCGGATGCGGCGGCAGCCGTCGGGCGGCCCGACGTGGTCGACGTGTTCGTCAGGTCCGACCGCGCCGGGACGTTCGTGGACCAGGCGATCGAGGCGGGCGCCACCGTCGTGTGGTTCCAGCTGGGGGTCGTGGACGCTGACGCGGCGAGGCGCGTCGAGGCTGCCGGGCTGGCCATGGTCATGGACCGCTGCCCCGTGGTGGAGCGCCGGTTCAGCGGCTGAGGCCCTGCCCCTTCGCCTTGGCCTGCGCATTGAGCTCGGCCTGGAAGGCCGTCATCGACTGAACGAGGTCGGGGTCGGCCACGCCCAGGATCCGCACGGCGAGCAACCCCGCGTTGCGCGCGTTGCCGATGGCCACCGTCGCGACGGGCACCCCGGCCGGCATCTGCACGATCGACAGCAGCGAGTCCATCCCGTCGAGCGTCCCGACGGGCACGGGCACGCCGACGACCGGCAGTGGCGTGAGGGACGCCAGCATTCCGGGCAGGTGCGCCGCGCCTCCCGCTCCGGCGATGATCACCTTCAGGCCACGGCTTACGGCCGCCGATCCGAACTCCACCATCTCCAGCGGCATCCGGTGCGCCGACAGCACGAGGACCTCGTGCGGAACGTCGAACTCCTCGAGGGCGAGTGCGGCGGCCTGCATCACCGGCCAGTCCGAGTCGCTCCCCATGCAGATGGCGACCAGCGGCTGCTCACTCATCGATGACTCCCGCGAAGTAGTCGGCCGCGTGCCGGCCCCGGGCCAATAGTTCCTCAACGTCATGGCCGAGGACGGTCACATGGCCGACCTTGCGCCCGGGCCGCACCGCCTTCCCGTACAGGTGCACCTTCAGGCCGGGGTCCCGTGCCAGCACGTGCCGGTAGGCCGACGGCAGGTCACCGACGTCCCTGCCGAGGATGTTGACCATCACCGCGTAGGGGGCCAAGGGGGCAGGACTGCCCAGCGGGAGGTCGAGCACTGCGCGCAGGTGGTTCTCGAACTGGCTGGTGACGGCCCCCTCGATGGTCCAGTGCCCCGAGTTGTGCGGGCGCATGGCGAGCTCGTTCACGTACAGGTCGTAGCCGTCGTCGAACATCTCCACGGCAAGCATGCCGGTGACGTTGAGGTCCTTCGCGATCCGCAGGGCCAGTTCCTGGGCCGCCACCGCCCGGGACGCGGGCAGGCCAGGGGCGGGGGCCACGACCTCCGCGCAGATCCCGTCCTTCTGCAAGGTGCGCACGACCGGGTAGGCCACCGCCTGGCCGTGCGGCGAGCGGGCCACCTGGGCCGAGAGCTCCTGCGCGAAGTCGATGCACTCCTCCGCCAGCCATTCGGCCCCGTCGGCCAGCGGTTGCTCGAGAATGTCCGCGGCCGCCGCCAGCGACTCCACCCGCCACACGCCCCGCCCGTCGTAGCCCCCGCGGGAGGCCTTGAGGATGACCGGCCAGCCAGCGTCGTCGGCGAACTGGGCGAGCGTGGCGAGGTCCGGGACCCGGCTCCACTTGGGCGAGGGGACCCCGATGTCGCTGAGCGCCTGCCGCATGTGCAGCTTGTCCTGGGCGTGGAACAGGGCTGCCGGGCCGGGCCGCACGGCGATGCCCATGGACTCCAGCTGCTCGAGGTGGGCTGGTGGGACGTGCTCGTGGTCGAACGTCACGACGTCGCACCCCATTGCGAAGCGGACGAGGTCGTCGAGGTCGTCATGCCTGCCGATGACGGTGTCCGCGATGGCCTGCGCCGCGGGATCGACGGGTGTCGGGGCGAGCACCCGGAGTGCGATGCCCAGGGCGGTGGCAGGGGCAGCGCTCATGCGCGCCAGTTGGCCGCCGCCGACGATGCCTACGCGGGCGAACGCGCCGGTGTCAGCGAGGTCCACGCCGGAAACCTACCGAGGCGGCTCGCGGCCGCGGGATCAGGTGCCGTCGGTCGGCGGGACGGGGTCGCCCCCGAGCTCGTCCGAGCGGCTGCGACGACGCGCGTCGTCCTCCTCGTGCAGCCGGTACACCTCGCGCTGGATCCGCTCCACGTCCGGTACGTCGACGATGACGAGGTCGCCCTCGGTGTTGGCCGAGTCGATCTTCAGCGCGCCGTAGTTGAGGATGCGCCCCATCACGCTGATGTCGAACGAGACGTTGTTGACCTTCGAGAGGGGCATGTCGCGACCCTGCTTGGTGATGATGCCGCGCCGCGTGATGATGCGTCGGTTGGTGAACACGTACTGCGTCGTCAGCCATCGCAAGAAGGCGACCAGCACGAACGGGAAGAAGAGCACGATCGCGATGATCAGGATCGCCCATCGCAGGAACGTGTTGTCGGTCAGGAAGAACAGCCACGACCCCACGAAGACAATGGCCAGCAGGATGAGGATCGGGACGAGCAGGGCCCGGAAGTGCGGGCGCAGCTCGAACTGCACGGTCTCGCCGTCGGCCAGGAGCTTCTGCGGGTATGCCATGGGTCAGATGGTGGCATGGATGACGTCGCCCGCGGCGACATACACGGTCTTTCCACTCACGTGGATGCCCAGCCGGCCGTCGTCCGCGATGCCGATGGCCCGGCCGACCAGCACCTCGCCCGACGGCAGGGACGCCGTGATGTCGCGGCCGACCGTGATGCACAGCCGCCGGTACTCCGCCATGGTTTCGGCACCGCCGGTCGCCCGCAGGTCGCGCAGGTGCCCGTGCAGCCTGGTGAGGATGTCCACCAGCAAATCGGCCCGTCCAACCTCCGCACCCTCGAGGGCCAGCGATGTCGCATCGGGGACCGGAAGACCGTCGACGGCCTGCGACACGTTGACGCCGATCCCCACAACGGCGGCGCCGGCGCCGTCGGATTCCGCCAGGATCCCCGCGAGCTTGCCGCTGCGCGCGTCCCGCTTGCGCTGCTCGACGATGACGTCATTCGGCCACTTCAGCACGGCCGGCACCCCCAGCCCGGCGACCGCCCCTGCGACGCTCACCCCGGCCAGCAACGGCAGGCGGGCGATCGCCCCACGCTCGTCGGGGCCGAACCGCACCAGCACCGAGCACCACAGCCCGGCGCCGGGAGCGCTCGCCCAGGACCGGCCCATGCGCCCGCGCCCGGCGGTCTGCTCGTCGGCGACGAGGACGCTGCCTTCGGGAAGGCCATCGGCGGCTCGCGCCAGCAGGTCGGCGTTGGTCGACCCGAGGACGGCCACGACGACCGGCCGGGGCCACGCGACCTCGCGATCGGCCAGCCGGCCCTCGACGTAGTTCGGATCGATGTCGGGAACGGCCACGCGACTAAGGTACGCAGACGAGGGCTAGGAGGACAGATGACCGCGGCACCCGTCCCGGACAACGCGCCGGACCGACGCACCACCGCCGGCAAGGCGGCCGACCTCGAGGCCAGGCGGGCCGAGGCCCTCGGCCGGCGCGAGAAGGCCGTCGAGAAGCAGCATGCGAAGGGCAAGAAGACCGCGATGGAGCGCATCGTGGCGCTGCTCGACGAGGATTCCTTCCAGCAGCTTGATGGCCTGGCCCGGCACCGTTCGTACGCCTTCGGGCTGGAGCAGACCCGTCCCTACGGCGATGGCGTGGTGACCGGCTACGGCACCATCGACGGTCGCCCCGTATGCGTC
>JAUXRN010000085.1 GCA_030681835.1 Actinomycetota bacterium | reverse complement strand
GGGATCATCAGCACAGCATGTTCCGGCTACATTCAGCAAAAACAGACCAAACAAAAGCGGGTAAAAAAATATCTTTTTCATGATCAAAATATTTATTTGATACTAAATGTACCAAAAAAATATTATTTTCACAATGAATGCCTTAAAAAAATATTACATTCTCTCCGGAACGTTAATTCCTAACAGACTAAATGAGGCTGCAATAGTATCTGCTACTTTTTTAGACAATTGAACTCTGAAAATTTTCTTCTCTAAATCCTCTTCTCCAAGAATAGGAACAGCTTGATAGAACGAATTGTATTCACGAACTAAATCATAAGTAAAATTTGCAAGCAAAGCAGGACTGTGATGCTGCGCTGCATTTTGAATAACTTCAGGGAACAATTCTAAATGTTTTACTAGTTCTTTTTCTTTTTCATGAAGCACAGTCATTTTTGATTTATTCGAAAAGTCAAAATTTGCTTTACGAATAATCGATTGAATTCTGGCGTACGTATATTGAATAAACGGCCCAGTATTTCCAGCAAAATCTACCGATTCTTCCGGATTAAAAAGGATTCGTTTTTTAGGATCCACCTTTAAAATATAGTATTTCAAAGCGCCTAAACCTATAGTATTGTATAATGTTGCTTTCTCATCAGGAGAATAGGAGTCTAATTTCCCTAAATCTTCTGCAATTTTTTGTGCTGTATCTGCCATTTCCTGCATCAAATCATCGGCATCAACAACAGTTCCTTCACGGCTTTTCATTTTCCCCGAAGGCAAATCTACCATTCCGTAAGACAAATGGAATAAATTTTTAGACCAGTCAAAACCTAATTTTTTCAAGATAAGAAACAACACTTTAAAGTGATAATCCTGCTCATTTCCTACCGTATACACCATTCCGCCTACATCCGGATAATCCTTCACACGCTGAATTGCAGTTCCAATATCTTGTGTCATGTAAACCGCAGTTCCATCTGAACGCAAAACAATTTTACGGTCTAAACCTTCGTCCGTTAAATCAATCCAAACAGAACCGTCAGGATCTTTTTCGAAAACGCCTCTGTCCAAA
>JAUXRN010000081.1 GCA_030681835.1 Actinomycetota bacterium | reverse complement strand
TCACGCCCACCACCTCGGCAGTGGCCCGCGAGGCGACCCAGGACTGCAGTGGCTCGCCATGCAGAGCGGCCTGATGAGCCATGGACGCGCCTGCGCCGGCGAGGCCGCACGCGGCGGCGATGGCGACGGCGGCAGGGCCGTCCCAGCCGGCCCTGCGGGCGCTGGTGCCAGGCCGTCGGGCACGGGCCACGGCGAACACCACCAGCGCGCATACGACAGCGGCTCCCGTGAGAAGCAGGGGCGCGCCAGCGTCCGGGAGCATCCCCACCAGCCCAGCACCGAGCCACGTGGCCGCGGCCGGGGCCAGCAGCCTGGTGTCGGTGACCAGCGGTTGAGCGGCCGGACCGGCGGTCCTCACACCCGGACGAGCGGGCGCAGGCGGGCCAGGGTGGCCTGCCCGATGCCGGCTACCTCCCCAAGCTCGTCAACGCTGCGGAAGGAGCCGTTCGCGGCCCGCCACGCGAGGACACGAGCGGCCAGGACCGGGCCCACCCCCGGCAGCGATTCCAGGGCAGCCTGGTCGGCCCGGTTGAGATCGACCACGGGCGTGGCCGCTGCGGGGACTGCGGCTCCCGCGGCAGGACCGTCCAAGGTGACCACGACCTGCTCTCCGTCGACCAGCACTCGGGCGAGGTTCACCGAGTCGGCGGCCCGGGGCTTCGTCACTCCGCCGGCAGCGGCGATCGCATCGGCGACCCGGGAGCCGGCGGGAAGGCGCACGAGTCCAGGCAGCGAGACCAACCCCGCCACGTGCACGACGACATCGACGTGAACACTCGGATCGGCCGGAAGCGGCATGGCCGCGACAGTCGTGGTCACGTCGACCGAATCAGCCACTGCGATTGCCGCGACCGCCGTCGCCGTCGGCTCGACAACGGTCCGGGGCCGCCCGGACCACCACCACCAGGCAGCCACGACGGCACAGGCCACCACGATCGCGGCGAGGGCGCGAACCGACCGCCCGCTCCACCCGCCCACCCGGCCAGGGGGTCGGCCACCGTCGCCGGACAGGTCGCGCCAGGGGTCCGGCTCCCCCGCATCGAGCCCGTCCGTCCTGCCGGGCGCGTCATGTCGCGAGGGGCCGGCCGTTTCGCGCGGTCCGACCAGCCGGACGAGCCTGACCACCGCCGACTCCGCCAGCGGACCCGCATCGCGCCGCTCCCGCCAGGACATGGCAGGGACGGTAGGCGCCGCACCGGCCCGGCGAACGCCCCAGCACGGCGGCTGTGGACCACGACGCATGACGTTGCGCTGTGGACGGACGTCAGGCGGGCGCGCGTCGGTGCGCCCAGGCCTCCCTGATGTTGCGCTGATGGCGCACGAGCACCATCGCCGAGAGAAGGATCGCGAACCACATGTCCGCCTCGTCCGTCCAGCCCATCCGCCAGCCGACGATGCCGCTCACGCCGAGGACCACCCCGGCCAGGACGGCACCGATCCCCACCCGGCGCCAGATGGCGACGCCGAGGCCGAACGCCAGGAGGACCGGGATGGCCAGCAGTGGCTGGACGCCGAGGATGGCACCCAGGGTCGTCGCCACCCCCTTGCCACCTCGGCCCTTGAGGTACGGGGAGGTGATGTGGCCCAGGACCGCGGCCAGGCCGGCGATCTCGCCGGCCGTCTGGTCGACCAGGATGCCGAAGGCGAATGCCGGCACGAAGCCCTTGAGGATGTCGAGCGCGCCGACCAGGATCGCCCAGCGGACGCCAAGCGCGCGGCCGACATTCGTGGCCCCCGGGTTCCCCGAACCCGTCCCGCGAAGGTCGACCCGGAAGACGCGGGCCACGATCGCTGCCGGGTTGATCGCGCCGATCGCGTAGCTGACCACCAGGGCTACCGCCCACCAGGCCGCATCGGGCAACTCGCTCACCCGTCGTCCCCGGGCATCGTCGGCGGGCCCGACGATGGAAGGACAGGTGCCACGATGGCCGCCACCATCCCCGGCCCCACGTGCGCCCCGACGACGCCGCCCACGGCGCATTCCACGACGTTCATGCCGGGCAGCCGCGTGCGCAGGCTCGCGGCGAGCGTCGCCGCACGGTCGGGCGAGCCCAGGTGCTGCACCGCGATCTCGACCTCGTCGTCCCCGGCGGCCTCGACCGCCAGGTCCGCCAGTCGGGCCAGCGCTCGTCCGGCCGTGCGCACCTGCTCCAGCGGCACGACGTGGCCGTCGACCACCCGCAAGAGCGGCTTCACCTTGAGCGCGTGCCCCACGACCGCCCGCGCGCTGGAGACGCGCCCTCCGCGACGCAGGTACTCGAGAGTGTCGACATAGAAGAAGACGGACGCCGCGGCGGCGCGTTCCTCCACCGCTCGGGCCACATGGTCGGCGTCCGCGCCCGCCCGGGCCGCGCGGGCACCGCTCATGACCGCGAACCCCAGGCCCATGGCGATGGTCCGGCTGTCCACGACCCGCACAGGGACGTCGACCTCCTTGGCCGCCAAGGTCGCGGATTCATACGTCGCGGACATCGATGCCGACAGTGTCGCCACGACGAGCTCGGTGGCTCCCGTCTCCATCGCTGCCGCGTACGCCTGGAGGAAGCGGGCCGGTGAGGGTCGCGACGTCGTGACCGGCTGCCACGCGGCAAGCGCCTCCGCGACGCGCTGGGCTTGCGCGTCCTCGGTCTCGTCATGGGGCTGGCCGGCCACGATGACCTGAACGGGCACGATCTGGATCCCCCACTCGGCCGCCCAGCCGGCGGGCAGGTAGCACGTCGAGTCGGCGATCACGGCAACTCGTGACGCGTTCATGCCGTGCACCCTAGCCGCGGTCCAGCGCGCTCCGGAGGGATGTCGCGGCGCTGGCCGGCACGACGTGCTCGACCGCGATGGTCGTCGAGCCCACCCACGTGGCCGCCTCGCGCAGCGCTGCAGCGACTCCCGCGACTGCCCGGCCGGACGTGGACTCCATCGTCACGCGGCGAGCAACGAGCGTGCTGCCGTCGCGTTTCGGGTCCACTCGCGCGACCAGGCGTCCTTGGTGAAGCACGGGCATGGCGAAGTAGCCGTGCACTCGCTTGTGCGCCGGCGTGTAGGCCTCGAGCCGATGCTCCATGCCGAAGATCCGTTCCATCCTTTCGCGGTACCACACGAGCGGGTCGAACGGCGACAGGAGCGTCGTGCGATGGCGGTCGCGCCCGCCGGCGGAGAGCCAGCCAAGGGCTTCCTGCGTGGCCCACGCAGCCGGCCAACCGGGCACCGATACCGGCACCAGCCCCGCTTCCTCGGCGTGCCGGGCCACCGCGGCCTTGGGCAGCCGGTGCACGTCGGCGATGTCGCCCGCCGTACCCACGCCCATAACCTGCGCGCCAGCGGCGACCAGCGCGGCATGGCATTCGTCATCGGTCACATCGTCATGGCGCAGCTCATCGGGCACCACCCGCTCGGCCAGGTCGTATGTCCGCCGCCAGCCGACCCGTTGCGACACGACGATCTCGCCGATGTCGAGCAGCCACTCGAGGGCGATCTTGGAGTCCGACCAGTCCCACCACTCGCTGCCGCGCTTGGCACCCCCGACATCGCTCGTGGTGATCGGCCCGCTGTC
>JAUXRN010000059.1 GCA_030681835.1 Actinomycetota bacterium | reverse complement strand
CCAGGTCGCCCTGCTGAACGTCCTCGAGGAACGAGACATCCAGGTGCGGGGATACCAGTTGCGGCTGCCCCTCGACCTGCTGGTCGTCGCGAGTGCCAACCCCGAGGACTACACCAACCGCGGCCGCATCATCACTCCGCTCAAGGATCGCTTCGGGGCGGAGATCCGCACCCACTACCCGTCGAGCCTGGCCGCCGAGACCGACCTCATCATGCAGGAGGCGCGCATCGAGGCAGTCGTTCCGCGACATCTCCTTGACGTCGTCGCGCGGTTCACCCGCGAGGTCCGGCACTCACCTTCGGTCGACCAGCGCAGCGGCGTCTCGGCCCGTTTCGCGATCGCCTGTGTCGAGGCGCTCTCCGGGGCCGCCCTGCGGCGCGCGGCCCTGAGCGGCGAAGCCGACCCCGTAGCCCGCATAGGCGACCTCGCCGGCGTGGTGCCGACCCTTCGCGGCAAGGTCGAGTTCGACGTGAGCGAGGAGGGTCGGGAGGAGGAGACGCTGCAACTCCTCGCCAGGCGGGCCACGGCCGACGCATGGCGGGCCGCCTTGGCCGGCAACGACGTCCGGTCGACGCTCACCGCCCTCGTCGCGTGGTTCGACGACGGCAACTCCCTGATCTCGGGCGACGCCGTGCCCGCCGCGACCCTGCTCGCGGAGATCGGGCCGCTCGATGGCCTGGGCCGCGTCGTGCGAACTCTCGAATCGGAGATGGCCGAGTCACCGGGCCTGGTGGCGGCGTGCCTGGAGTTCGCGGTCGAGGGCCTATGGCTCACCCGACGCATCGACAAGGACTCGGTCGGCGGCGTCAGCAGGTACGGCGGGTCGTGACGTTCAGGTACGGCACCTTCCACGGCGGCCCGGACCCGCTCGCGGCCCTGCCGGACGCCGGCGCGGGTGTTGACGACCTCGCTGAGCGCATCCTCGGCGGCCAGTCCGTGTCCGAGGCGCTACGCGAGTTGCTGCGCGAGGGGCTCGACGCCCGGCGCGGCCTGCAGGACCTCGCGCGCGAGTCCCGACGACGACGGCGCGAGCTTGAACGGTCCGGGCGCCTGGACGGCCTGCTGGATGACCTGCGCGACCTCCTCGAAACCGCCCTCGATGCCGAGCGAGCAACCCTGTTCCCCGACCCGTCCGACGATGCCCGTTTCCGCGAGGCCGTGCTCGACAACGTGCCCGACGATGTCGGCCGGGCCGTGCAGGAGCTGTCGACGTACGACTGGCGCTCGGACGACGCCCGGGCGACGTTCGATGCCCTCAAGGACCGGCTGCAGCGCGATGTCGTCGACCAGCAGTTCCGTGATCTCACCCACGGCATCGACAGCATGTCGTCACCCGAGAGCCGGCAGGCCCTCAAGGAGATGATGGCCGACCTCAACGCGATGCTCGACAAGCACCGTCGTGGTGAGGACGCAACGGACGACTACCACGACTTCATCGACCGGCATCGCGCCTTCTTCCCCGATGCTCCCGAGACCCTGGCCGAGTTCATCGACGACCTCGCCCGCCGCGCGGCGGCGATGCATCGGATGATGCATTCCCTTACCCCGGAGCAGCGCGCCGAGCTGCAGGCCGCCATGGACCAGGCCCTCGAGGACCTCGACCTGCAGGCGGAGATGACGGCGCTGCAGGAGAACCTCATGTCGCTGCGTCCGGAGTTCTCGTGGAGCGGGCGGCAGCCGATGTCGGGCGAGGACCGGCTCGGGCTGCCGCAGGCGACCGATGCCCTGGCGGAGCTGGCTGACCTCGAGGCACTTGACGCGGCGCTGGGCGACGCCTACGCCTCGGCCGACCTCGACGGCATCGACGAGGCAGCCGTCGAGCGGGCCCTCGGCCGCAGTGCCCGCGACGACCTCGAGGCCCTGCGCTCGCTCCAGCGCGAGCTCGAGCTGCAGGGATACCTCGTGGACGATGGCCAGTCGCTCCAGCTCAGCCCGAAGGCGATCCGCCGGATCGGCCAGACCGCCCTGCGCACCGTGTTCGAGAGCCTGGACGGCGCGACGCGCGGGAACCACGAGATTCACCGGGCCGGCGCTGCCGGGGAGCTCACCGGGACCTCGCGGGCCTGGTCGTTCGGAGACGAGCAACCGGTCGATGTCGTCGGGACGCTTCGCAACGCGATGTCGCGCCAGCTCATCGACGGGCGCGACCGGATGACGCTCGCCGCGGACGACTTCGCCGTCCACGAGACGGAAACGCGCACGCGAGCGGCCGTCGCACTCCTCATCGACCAGTCCTTCTCGATGGTCGCCAACGACACCTGGCGCGAGGCGAAGACGATGGCCCTGGCGCTGCACGCGCTGGCGTCGACGGCGTACCCGCTCGACGCCCTTCAGGTGATCTCCTTCGCCAACGTCGCGCGGGTCGTGCCTCCGCACGACCTGCCCAACCTGGAGGCGAGCTACGTGCAGGGCACCAACCTGCACCACGCCCTGCTGCTGGCCGGTGCGTTCCTCGACCGGCACGCTGGCTCGCAGCGGATCGTCATGGTGGTCACGGACGGGGAGCCGACCGCGCACCTGCTTCCTGGCGGGGAAGGGTGGTTCACCTGGCCCCCCTCGCCGGAGACCATCAGTGAGACCGTTGCCCAGGTCGATCGCATGACGCGTCGGCGCGTGCCCATCTCGTGGTTCCGGCTCGGCGAGGATCCGGGGCTCGAGCGGTTCCTGGACGACATGGCCCGCCGCAATGGCGGCCGGGTGCTCGGGGTCTCCCGCGGACGGCTGGGCGACTACCTGGTCAGCGACTATGTGCGGGCCCGCAGGTCGGCTCGGTAGCGGCCGGCCCGCACCGGCAAACGACTACCCTTGCTCATCATGACCGAGCAACCGATCACCTGGCTCACCCAGGACGCCCACGACCGGCTTCACGCCGAGCTCGCCGACCGCATGGGCCCGATGCGCCAGGAGATCACCAAGCGGATCGAGTCGGCCCGCGAGGAAGGCGACCTCCGCGAGAACGGTGGATACCACGCCGCCCGCGAGGAGCAGGGCAAGAACGAGGCCCGCGTGCGCCAGTTGAAGCAACTGCTCGAGCACGCCCGGGTCGGGGCCCCGGAGTCCGAGGCCGACGAGGTCGCGCCGGGCAAGGTGGTAACGGTGCGCTTCCCCGCCTTCGACGAGGAGGAGACCTTCCTGCTCGGCTCCCGGGAGGAGGCGGCGCACGCCTCGATCGAGGTCTACAGCCCTACGTCACCGCTCGGCGCGGCCGTCCTGGGCAAGAAGGTGGGCGACAGCGCCACCTATGCCCTCGCCAATGGCAAGGAGATGGCTGTCGACGTGGTCAAGGTCGAGGCATACGGCGGCTGAACCCGCCCGCGACCCGCCGACCTTGAGGTTGGCGTGGCTTGGAACCCGGCGATGTCTAGCGGTGAGTGCAACGCGTTCGGGTTTCAGGCTGCTTGGTCAAGCAGCTCGTTGAGGGCTTGCGCGGGCGTCTTCAGTCCCAGGGTAGGCCGTGGTCGGGCGTTGAGTGAGTCCTGGACCCGGCGCAGGTCGGCGGCGGTGTGCAGGGACAGGTCGCTGCCCTTCTCGAACCAGTGCCGCAGCAGCCGGTTGGTGTTCTCGTTGCTGCCGCGCTGCCAGGGCGAGTGAGGGTCGCAGAAGTAGACCGGAGTCTTCAGCGCCAGCTGGATGTCGCGGTAGCCAGCCAGTTCGCTTCCCCGGTCCCAGGTGATCGATCGGCGCAGGTGCCCGGGCAGGCCGCCCATGGCATCGATCATCGCCGCCGCGACCGCGTCGGCGGTATGCCGTCCGGGCAGGTGCAGCAGGATCGTGAACCGCGTCGAGCGTTCGACGAGGGTTCCGATCGCTGAGCCACTGCCAGCGCCGCCGAGGATCAGGTCGCCTTCCCAGTGTCCGGGCACGGCCCGGTCAGCGACCTCCGCGGGACGCTGGCTGATCGTGAATGCCTCCGCATAGATGCTGGTGCCCCGGCGGGTCGCGGTCCGCGACCGGCGTGCGGACCGCTTCGTGGACAGCTGGCGGTGCAAGTCCGCGCGTAAGGAACCCCGGGCCTGCACGTAAAGCGCCTGGTAGATCGTCTCGTGGGACACCCACGCAGTGTGGTCCCCACCGGCATCGCGTTTGAGGACTTCGCTGATCAGCCGCGGACTCCAGCCCTGATCCATCCACGCCTCGATCCGCTGACACATCTGCGGATCCTGGGCCAGCATGAACGGCTTGGGGCGACGCGACCGCTCGAACGCCTTCGCCCCCGCCACGGACGGGTAGTAGCTGCCATCCGGGCCACTGTTCCGCTTGACCTCCCGTGACACCGTCGAGGCATGCCGGCCGATCCGACGGCCGATCTCGGTCAACGACACCTGCTCGATCAGCCCCGCAGCGATCGTGTCCCGGTCCAACGCGGTCAGCTTGTCGCCCACCCACTCCTGCTCCGGCGCCGGAACCAGCGCCAGACCTCCTTCACGGCCCGCCTGGATCCTCATCCCCGCAGACTGCCGCCACCACGCGTCACCCGACATCCGCGACGCGCCCACCAGCAAGCATGCCGACGCAACCGACGCCCCCGAACACACCG
>JAUXRN010000077.1 GCA_030681835.1 Actinomycetota bacterium | reverse complement strand
ACTACGAGAAGCTCGGGATCGTGCGGGAGCGCACGGGAAATCGGCTCGGGGACCTCGCTCCGCGTAACTCGTACGAAACCGCTGACGGCGGCTGGGTGGCGATATCGGGCGGCACGCAGGGAATCGTCGAGCGTCTCTTTATCGCGATGGGCCGGGCGGATCTGCTCGACGATCCCCGGTTCTCCAACAATGCCGAGCGACTCAAGAACGTCGTGGCGCTGGACGAGGCGATAGGTGACTGGATGATTCAGCATCCGATCGACCACGTCCTTGAGGTGTTCGAGGAGCACGAGGTCTCGGGGGCTCCCGTCAACAATGTCGCCCAGATTGCGGACAATGAGCACTTCCGGGCCAGGAACCTGCTGCAGAGCGTCGAGGATCCCGATCTGGGACTGACCTCCACGGTCCATGTGCACCCGCGAATGTCCGCGACGCCCGGTGGCGTCAAGTACCTCGGTGGGCAGATTGGTCGCGACAACGATGAGTTCTACCTCGGCGAAGTGGGGCTGAGCCGCGAGGAGTACGACGCCTTGCGCGAGGCAGGAGCCGTATGAGTCCCATCCACCGCCTTCGCATTCCGCACGCCTCGTCCAACCACATCCCGGCCCGAAGGAGAACCGCACATGTATGACCTGCTGATCAAGAACGGCCTGGTCGCCAACGAGTACGGGGTGTACGCCCTCGATGTCGCCGTAAAGGACGAGAAGGTGGTCGCCCTGACGGTTCACGGCCAGTTGGACGATGCCAGCGCGCACAAGGTCATTGACGCGGACGGCAAGTACGTCCTTCCGGGCGGCATCGACACGCATGTCCACTACGACTTGTCGATCTCTGAGGCCATGAGCGCTCAGTCCGCCGAGGCCGGGTCACGTGCAGGAATCTGGGGCGGGACGACCACGTACATCGATTTCTCGATGTCGGGCGGAGATGACTCCCTCGTGACGTCCATCGAAGGCAAGCTCGCCCAGACGCAGGCGCAGCAGATCCACTCCGACTACGCGCTCCATGCGATCATGTCCGGCGACTGGCCGCTACAGACTGCCGGCGAGATGGCCGAGGCCATCAGCGGTGGGGTGGTCTCCTTCAAGTTCTTCACGGCCTTCAAGGGCAGCCCGACCATTGGCGGGATGATGTCTGATGACGGCCGCATCTACTCGGCCATGCTCGAGACCGAGAAGCATGGCGGCATCACGATGGTGCACTGCGAGGACGAGTGCATCATCGACTTCAGCATCCGTCGCCTCTACGCTGAGGGCCGGCCTGAATTCTGGAACATCGGAGAGGCCCGGCCGCCGTTGGCGGAGGAGGCGGCGGTGCGTCGAATGCTGCTGCTGTCCAAGCGCACCGGCTCTCCGCTCTACATCGTTCATGTGAGCGCCAAGGAGTCGGTCGAGGCGATCACGGAGGCTAGGGCAGACGGCGTGGAGGTATTCGCCGAGACCCTTCACCCGAACCTCGTGTTCGATCCCTCCCTGTACAAGCAGGAGAACGGCCAGCGCTACATGAACTACCCGCCGAACAAGCCGATAGAGCACCGCGATGCCCTGTGGGAGGCCTGCATTGATGGGCGGCTGCACACGCTCGCTAGCGATGACTTCACCATCCCGCTGGAGCGCAAGATCATGGGCGACACGGTCGACAACGTCACTGGAGGAACGAACAGCGTCGAGACGCGCATGTCGGTCTTCTGGTCCGAGGGCGTGGCCAAGCGCAATCTCTCGGTGCAGCAGTATGTGAACCTTACGGCGGCCGCACCGGCCAAGCTGTTCGGCATCTACGGCACCAAGGGAGTCATTCGGCCCGGTGCGGACGCCGACATCATCGTCATGGACCCGGCTGTCGACCACACCTACAAGCAGGATGAGAACCTGCACTCGGACTGCGACTTCAGCAACTGGGATGGGTATTCGGTCAAGGGGCTGCCGGTCACCACGATCCTGCGCGGCCATGTCATGGTTGATCACGGCGAATGGGTTGGCCCCAAGGGAATAGGCAAGTTCATCCCCGGCAAGTCCCCCGAGCGGGCCTAGCCGTGACCTCAGCGGAAGCGACCCTGGCCGACTACGAGGCCAAGGGGATGCGATCACGCACGGGCTTCGGAAGCAGCCCGTGCGTGCTGGTCATCGACTTCCAGTACGGCATGACGGATCCCTCGTGTCCGCTCGGATCGGCTGAGCTCGACGCGCCGATCGAGGTGGCCGCCACCGTCATCGAGGCAGCACGCAAGGTCGGCATCCCAGTCATCTACGCGCGAGTTGCCTATCGACCCGACCTTGCAGACGGCGGCTTGTTCGTCCAGAAGGTGCCGTCTCTGGGCTGGCTCAAGATGGGTAGCCGCTGGGTCGAGATCGATGATCGGGTCAAACCCGAGGAGGGGGACTACATCCTGACCAAGCGTCACAGCAGCGCCTTCATCGGTACGGAACTCCAGCAGGTGCTCCAGACGATGGGGATCGACACCATCATTTCTGTCGGGTGCTCCACCTCGGGGTGCGTGCGGCAGACGGCTGTCGATGCGAATGCCTACGGTTTCCGCTCCATCGTGGTACGAGATGCCGTCGGTGACCGTAGCCCTGCCCAGCACGAGGCGAATCTCGTCGACCTCGACGGCAAGTACGCCGACGTGGTTTCCAGTGCCGACACGTTGGCATTCCTCGAACACCTGGCCTCAACCACCAACAGCTGAGGAGCATGAATGAAGGCGATCCTGTTCGATGAGTTCGGCGGTCCCGAGGTCCTGCGATACGGCGATGTGCCGGACCCAGTGGCTGGTCCGGGCGACGTGCTCGTCAAGTTGAAGGCGTCGGCCTTGAATCACGTCGACATCGATATCCGCGACGGCGTCTCACGCTTCGACTTCGAGATGCCGCACATCCTGGGTATTGAAGGCGCCGGCGTCGTCGCAGCCCTTGGTGACGGCGTTTCCGGGGTTGGGGTCGGAGACCGCGTTGCCGTGTCGTACATCCGCACGTGCGACGACTGTGAATGGTGTAACCGCGGCCAGGACAATCTGTGTGAGAACCGCCGGCTCTTTGGCGAGCACATTCCCGGAACGTACGCTCAGTACGTCGTCGCGCCGGCCAGCCATTGCATCCCGATCCCGGACCAGGTCACATTCGCTGATGCCGCCGCCTCCCTCGTCGCGTTCGGCACGGCGTGGCACGGGTTGGTTGCTCGCGGGGACCTCACCCTCGGCGACACCGTGCTGATCCACTCGGTCGGGAGCGGCGTAGCCTCGGCAGCACTCCAGATCTGCAAGGCTGCCGGGGCGACGGTCATCGCGACGGCCAGCAGCGACGCGAAGCTCGACCGGGCAACGGCGGATGGTGCCGATGCTGTGATCAACTACACGACCACGGACGTCAACGAGGCAGTCATGGCATTCACGCGCGGCCGCGGCGTGGATCTGGTCTTCGACGTCGTGGGCGGTGACGCCTTCCGGAAGTCGATGTTCGTGATGCGGCCTTATGGACGATTGATCAGCATCGGCGCTCATGCTGGCGAGGTCGTCGACTTCGACATCATCGAGTTCTTTCGGCGCCACATCTCCTACGTGTCATCGCACACCCAGACCCGAGATGAGCTACGCCATGTGCTGGAGCTCATCTCGCGGGGCACGTTGTCGCCTCGGATCCACTCGACCTACCCGCTGTCGGCCGCCGCTGACGCGCAGCGTGAACTGGCAAGCCGAGGCGCGTACGGGAAGATCATTCTCGAGATACCTGACTGACGGCCGTCTCGAACGCAAGGCCATCCTCGGTGACGGGTAGGACGGAATGAGCGCCATGCAGGGCAAGGCTGAGCTCGTGATTGTGGGCGGACGTGTCGTCACGGACACCTGGTCCGGCAATGCGTCGGTGGTTATCGGCGACGGCCGAATCCTGGCCGTCCTCGACCCGTCTCTCGACGTGGCCGACCTGGGGGCGTCACGCGTAGTCGATGCCACAGGAATGCTGGTGATGCCAGGTGGCGTGGACCCCCATTGCCACCTGGCCATTCCACTTGGCGCCTACATGACGTTGGACAACTTCGAGAGCGCGTCACGCGCCGCCCTGGCAGGTGGGACCACCACCATCGTCGATTTCGCCATCCCCGTCCCTGGGGAGGATCCCGTGGCTGCGTTGGATGCCAAGCTGGCGATGGCCGCCGAATCACGGTGTGACTATGCCTTCCATGGCTGCCTCAATGCCCAGCCAGCCGACGCGCGAGATGTCATCAAGGCCTTTGCCGAACGCGGGGTTCGGACGGTCAAGCTGTTCACGACCTACCGAGGCGAGCTGATGGTCGATCTTGAAACCATCGAGTCGGTCATGGCCGCCCTGAAGGATGTTGAGGGCCTTACCTACATCCACGCCGAGGAGAACTCGGCTATCGAAAGGGCGCAGGAGATTGCGGCCGCCGCGGGCACCATCGATGCCCGACACATGGCGGGAAGCCGCCCGCCGGAGGCGGAGTCGGATGCAGTCGCCCAGGTGCTCGCAGTCGCCGAGAGGATCGATGCCCCTGTCTACTTCGTCCATCAGTCGATCCCGAGCGCGGTGGGGCTGGTGCAGGATGCGCGTCGCCGGGGCGTTCGGGCCTTCTCAGAAACATGCCCGCACTACTTGACGCTGGACGATCGATGCTACCTGGGAGAGAGCCCAGAGCGGTTCGTGTGCTGCCCGCCCATCAGGGATGCGAGCACGGTGGCTCAGCTTGCCTCGTTGACCGCTCAAGGCATGCTCCACGCAATCGGCAGCGACCACTGCTGCTACAGCGCCGTTCAGAAGCATCAATGCGCGCATGACGTCAGGATCATGCCCAACGGGCTTCCCGGCGTCGAGACCCGTCTGTCGGTGGTGTGGAGTGCACTTGTTCACGCGGGAGACCTGTCGCCGCAGGCTTTCGTCGCGCTCATGAGCGCCGGACCTGCTCGACTCAACGGGCTCTACCCTCGCAAGGGGGCAATCGCACCAGGCTCCGATGCAGACCTGGTGATCTTCGACCCGGAGGAGTCCCGCACGATTTCGGTCTCCGACCTGCATATGGACACCGACTACTCGCCCTATGAAGGACGTGTGGTGACGGGTTGGCCGTCGCTGGTACTGCTGCGTGGTCGCGTCGTCTTCACCGACGGCAAGGTCGTCGATCCAGGACCGATTGGGCAGTTCCTTGAGGCGGGAGCCATTCGTGAGCGCTGAATGGACACGGGTCGGCACCGTCGGCCGGGAGACTTGATGAACAGACCCCTTCGCTTGGCACTGATCCCCGGTGACGGCATCGGGGGTGAGGTCCTGCCGGAGGCGACGAAGGTACTCGACGCGGTGGCCGCTCGCGCCGGCCTCAGCGTCGAGTACGAGCCGTTCGACCTCGGTTCACGCCGCTACAACGCCACGGGTGAGCTGCTGCCCGACAGCGTCATCGACGAGCTGAGGGCCAGTGATGCGATCCTCTTCGGTGCCATCGGCGACCCGTCGGTAGCGCCAGGGATCCTTGAGCGAGGCATCATCCTGCGGATGAGATTCGTTATGGACTACTACGTGAACTTGCGCCCCGTGAAGCTGTACCCGGGAGTTCGACGCGTACTTGCCGGCAAGGGTCCGGAGCATATCGACATGGTCGTGTGCCGCGAAGGGACCGAGGGTCCCTATGCGGGGGCGGGGGGTTCCCTTCGCGAAGGGACGGAGCACGAGGTCGTCACTGAAGTCAGCATTCACACGCGCTACGCAGTCGAGCGCATCGTGCGGGATGCGTTCGAACGGGCCGTCCGCAGGCGCAACAAGGTAACGCTGATCGCTAAGTCGAATGTCCTGGTGTATTCAGGCAGCCTGTGGCAGCGAGCCTTCCAGTCCGTGGCGGCAGACTACCCGCAGGTCGAGACGGACTATTGCCACGTGGACGCGGCCGCGATGTACATGCTGACGACACCGGAACGCTTCGACGTGGTCGTCACGGACAATCTCTTCGGTGACATCCTCACGGATATCGGGGCGGCCATCTGCGGAGGAATCGGACTCGCTGCCAGCGGGAATCTGGATCCGAGCCGGCGAAATCCGAGCATGTTCGAGCCCGTCCATGGCTCGGCACCGGACATTGCTGGCCAGGGCAAGGCCGATCCCACGGCGGCCGTCTTGTCGCTGGCGATGCTGCTGGACCATGTCGGCGAGCGCCAGGCCGCGACGTGGGTGGAGGCCGCTGTCGCAGCCGATCTCCAAGAGCGAGGCGATGAGCCACGCTCGACCACCCAGATCGGTGAGTCACTTGCACAGCGCGCCGCATTCGCCGCGGATTGAGGACGGGCGCGCACGCAGGGATAGGGTCGCACGCTGTGAGCTTCGCGGTGATCGTCAACCCGCAGAAGGTGGGGGACCTGCGTCGGGCTCGATCCCTGGTCGATTCCCGGGCCTTGGCCCTTGGCGAGGCGGCACCCGCGTGGTTCGAGACGACGGCGGACGACCCCGGTCCTGGGCAGGCCCGCCGCGCGATGCGGGAGGGGGCCACCACGGTCATGGCGTGGGGAGGAGACGGCACGGTCACCGGGGTGGCTTCGGCCCTGGCGCTCACGGACGTGGCCCTCGGCATCCTCCCTGGTGGGACGGGCAACCTGCTGGCCCGCAATCTGGGCATCCCGCTCGACCTCACTGACGCTGTCGACACGGCCTTCCGGGGCGATCGCCGCCGCATCGACCTCCTCGACGTGTACCTCGGCAAGGGCCAGCGGCAGATCGGCGCCGTCATGTGCGGGACCGGATGGGATGCGGACATGATGGCCGCACCCGAGGGGCTCAAGCGAGCCCTGGGGTGGGGTGCCTATGTCGTTCAGGGCGCTCGTCGCGTGCGCCAGCAGCCCATGCGCCTGCGGATGTCGGTCGACGGCGGCCCGGAAGAGCACCTGTACGGGCGGACGGTGCTCATCGTCAACGTCGGCACCTTGGTCGCAGGCCTGGAACTCGTACCGGAGGCCCTGGCGGACGACGGCTACCTCGAGGTCCTTGTCATCGATCCGTCCTCGCCGCTGGACTGGGTGCGCACGACAGCGGGGATCCTGCGCGGCAAGGGCTCGGAGAACGACCCTTCCCGCACCCTGGTCCGGGGTCGGCAGGTCGTCGTCACCACCGGCCACGCGCGCAAGCGGCAGATCGACGGGGACCTCGTGGGCGACGGCTTCGGCTTCCACGTCACGGTCCTGCCGTCTGCCCTGACCGTGCGGGTGCCGGCCCGCAGTTGACCTGTTGCCGGTCCGTCGAATCTGCGATCATGCCGAGCGTGCCAGCCCAGCCGGTCCAGACGATCTCCTATCCCGCACCAGGATCGCGGCCCTCGCGTCGCAGCAGCGGTGACCCGACCGCCCCGCATGTCATGGTCATCTTCGGCGCCACCGGGGATCTCGCCCGCCGCAAGCTCCTGCCGGGGGTCGCCCACCTGACGCTTTCCTCGCTGGCGCCCGATCTGCGCATCGTCGGCACGTCGATCGAGGAGTTCGACGACGAGGAGTTCCGGGCGTTCGCCCGGTCGGCCATCGCCGAGTTCTCCAGCCACCCGATGGAGGACGAGCAATGGGAGCGACTCTCGTCGGCACTGGAGTACGTGCCCATGAGCGCGGGACCCGGCGCGCTGGCCGACCGCGTCAACGCCGCGCGCGCGACCCTCGGGCCGAACGCTCGACTGCTCCACTACCTCAGCGTGCCGCCGACGGCCGCCCTGGCCGTGATCGGGACTATCCGGGAGGCGGGGCTGGTCGAGGATTCGCGGGTCGTCATGGAGAAGCCATTCGGCACGGACCTCGACAGCGCCGTCATCCTGAACGACCACCTGCACGAGACCTTCCACGAGAGCCAGATCTTCCGGATCGACCACTTCCTGGGTAAGGAGGCCGCGCAGAACATCCTGGCCTTCCGCTTCGCGAACGGGCTCTTCGAGCCGATCTGGAACCGCAACTTCATCGATCACATCCAGATCGACATCCCCGAGACGCTCGGGCTCGGCCTGCGGGCCGGCTTCTACGAGTCCACCGGCGCCTTCAAGGACATGGTGGTCACCCACCTGCTGCAGGTGCTCGCCTTCGTGGGGAGGGAGCCGCCCACCGCGCTCGAGCCGAGGGCCATCAGCGAGGAGAAGAACAAGGTCTTCAGGTCGATGCTGCCGATCGACCCGGCCAATGTCGTGCGCGGACAGTTCGCCGGCTACCTGGACGAGTCGGGAGTTGCGGCCGATTCGGACACGGAGACGTTCATCGCGCTGCGATGCGAGCTGGACAACTGGAGGTGGGCCGGCGTTCCCTTCTTCCTGCGCACGGGCAAGCGGATGGCCGAAGGAGCCCGGATCATCTCGATCGCCTTCAAGGAGGCGCCACGCACGATGTTCCCGGCCAACTCGGGCGTGGGGTCAGCGGGACCAGACCACCTCACCTTCGACCTCGCCGACGCCTCGAAGGTCTCGCTCTCGTTCTACGGCAAGCGCCCCGGCCCGGGGATGAAGCTGGAGAAGCTGAGCATGCAGTTCTCGACCCAGGACACGAATCGTGCGCGCGACGTCCTTGAGGCGTATGAGCGACTGATCCTCGATGCCATGCGCGGGGACCACACGCTGTTCACGACCTCCGAGGGCATCGAGAGCCTGTGGGCGCGATCGGCCGACCTGCTCGCCGATCCGCCGCCAGTCAAGCCGTATGCCGTGGGTACCTGGGGGCCTAACGCGATCCATCAGCTGATCGCTCCCCATGCCTGGCGTCTGCCGTTCGAGCGGGTGTGGCGCGAGTCCAGGTAGTCCTGCGTGCGCTGGTCAACGGGGGCGGTGGACCAGCCGCCCGTAGCGGTGCAGCGAGTAGGAGACGGCCTGTTCCTTGAGCCAGTGCGGCAACTCCAGTTCGCCGAGACCGGTGACCGGGGCGCGGTCGACGCTGACGCCGGCGCTGTGAGCAGCAGACAGGACGGAGTCGGGGACCGGGACCAGCAGGCGAAGCCGCGTGGCGCCGGTAGCGGAGCTCACTCGTCGGGCCAGCGACTGGTCGTCCTCCTGGCTGGCCACGCTCAGGTCGAGCGCGACTCCGGCCCGACTGGCCGCGGCGCGCAGGCAGCCCACTTGCGCGTCCGCCAGGCTGCCGACCCGCGCGATGACCCGGTCGAGCGGCGCGTAGCGCAGCACGTTGCTCTCGCAGGCCAGGCCGGTCGCGTCGTGCTCGACGCCGAAGCGCCCGGCCCAGGCCTGGTCGTACGAGCGCCTGGCGGCCAAGGAATCGAGGGCTTCGACGGTCCACGTCCCATAGGCGTTCAGGTGGTGCGGGCCACCCGGCTTGCCAGCGGCACCAACGCTGGAGGCCTTCCAGCCGCCGAACGGCTGCCGCCGGACGATGGCGCCGGTGATGTGTCGGTTGACGTAGGCATTGCCGACCTGCACGCGCGCCAGCCAGGTTGATGCCTCGTCGGGATCGAGGGTCGAGATCCCGCCCGTGAGGCCGTACACCGGGGCATTCTGCAACTCGATGGCGTGGTCGAGGTCACGCGCTCGCATGACCCCCAGCACTGGACCGAAGCATTCGGTGAGGTGGAACCACGAGCCGGGCCCGACGTCACGCCGCACTCCAGGCGTCCACGTCGTGGGGTCGAGGCGCCTCGGCTCGACCAGCCATGTCTCACCCGGTTCGAGCCTGGTGAGTGCACGTTCAAGAGCGCCACTGGGCGGCCCGACTAGGGGCCCCATCATCGTGCCGAGGACCGTCGCATCGCCGATGACCAGACTGCGCACCGCATCGGCCAGTCGCGAGTGAAAGGCTGGGTCGTCGTAGACGGACGCCTCGACGATCGCGAGGCTGGCCGCAGAGCACTTCTGGCCCGCGTGGCCGAAGGCCGACTTGACCAGGTCCTTGATCGACTGGTCGATGTCGGCCGCCGCAGTGATGATGAGGGAGTTCTTGCCGCTGGTCTCCGCGTGAAGGTTCAGCGACGGCTTCCACGACACGAACATCTGCGCCGTGTCGATGCTGCCGGTGAGCATGACCATGTCGACGTCAGCGTGCGTGATGAGGCGGGTGCCCACTTCGTTGTCCGGGGTGCACGCGAGTTGCACCAGGCCCAACGGGATGCCAGCCGCGTGGAGCTGCTGTACCAGCAGGGCCCCCACCGACCGCGCCTCGGGAGCCGGCTTGAGGACCACGGCGCTTCCGCCCGCGAGGGCGTGCAGCACGCCGCAGGCAGGGATGGCATAGGGGAAGTTCCATGGCCCGGCCACCACCACGACACGGTGGGGCCGCCAGGTTGCGCCCGCGGCCTCAAGGCTCTCATGGGCGAGTGTGAGGTGGGCGGCGTACGTGGCGAAGTCGATGGCCTCGGAGACCTCCGGGTCCCCCTCGCGGACCGTCTTGCCCACGGTGGCCGCCATGGTCGCGATGGACGTGCCGCGTTGGGCCTCCATCTCGGTTGCCACCCGGGCCAGCACCCGGCGCCGCTCTGCCCAACTCGAGCCTGCCCACGTCGCCTGGGCGGACAGGGCCCGGCGGACGATGTCGTCGACGCCGTGGATGGTTGCGACCAGGTCGGGATCCGGTGGTTGGACCTGATCGAGGTGCCGAGCGATCCACCGGCGGTTGACGGCTCGGGTGAAGTCCGTGTCGGCGGTATTCGCGAAGCTCCCGTCGTCGGGATGCGGAGACGCTGAGCGGTCGCGATCCTGATCCCGTCGCGATGCTCGCGAAACGGTCGTGGACTCGCGAACCGAGGCCCGGAACCGGCCCGCCTGGTCAACCCACTGGGGCGATTCGGGCGCGAGGTCGAAGAGTGCGCGCAGGAAGTTCTCGGGTGCCGAGTTCTCATCGAGTCGCCGGCTCAGGTAGGCGATAGACGCATCCCGTTCGCGCTCCGTGACGACGGGTGAGTAGAGGAGCAGCGCCCCCGCATCGTCGCGGACGGCCCGCGACTGCGGTGCCGCCATTCCCTCAAGCATCTCGATGTCGATGCGGCCCGCCGCTCCAAGGTCCTCGCCGACTGTGAGGGCCCAGGCAATGTCGAACAGGTTGTGGCTGGCCACGCCGATGCGCATCGCCGAGGGATCTGGTCTGGTGAGCGCCGTGTGCAGCATGGCCTTGAAGGAGGCGTCGACCTCCGCCTTCGTGAGGTAGGGCGCTTGCGGCCAGTCGTGCAGTTCCGCCTCGACCGCCTCCATGGCAAGGTTTGCACCCTTGACGAGGCGCACCTTGATACCCGCTCCGCCATGCCGCACCCGGTGCGTGGCCCAGTCGCACAGCCTTGCCAGCGCCGCGTGGGAATCGGGGATATAGGCCTGCAGCACGATCCCGGCCTCGACCTCGGCGAACTCCGGCCGATCGAGCACCTCCATGAATGACCGCAAGGAGAGCTCGAGGTCGCGGTACTCCTCCATGTCGAGGTTGACGAACGTGCGCGGACTCGTGCGTGCGGCCGCGCGGTACAACTCGGCCAGCCGCTCGGTGATCCGGCCAACGGAGTCCTCCTCGGCCAGGATGTCGAGGTTGGCGCAGAGCGCGGAGATCTTGACTGACACGTACGTGACGTCGGGGCGGGAGATGCGCGCGAGAACGGCACGGCATCGAGCGTCAGCCTCGTCGTTGCCGAGGATGGACTCGCCGAGCACGTTGATGTTGAGCCGGTACCCATCCCGGACGCGGGCATCGACGTAGTCGCTGAATGCTGGATCCTCGGCCGGAAGGATGACGCCATGCGTGTCCTTGGCGATGCGCCAATTGACAAGGCGGTCCGCCGTGGCAGGGGCCAGGGGAGCCAGCAGGCCGAGGAGCCCAAGGCCGAGCCGGTCGGTGGGTCCAAGCGACGCAGGGATGCCGCCGGCGACCAGTGACCTCAAGGCCAGGGCCGCCCGCCGGGGGGTCCGGATGCGCATGACCCGGTCGGTGAGGTCGAGCAGGAGATCGCGACCGCGCTCGTCCGCGAGCAGCCGGGCGAGCCTGCGCGCCGCGGTGCGCTCGCGGCGCGTGGTGTCCGCCAGGGAGGCCACCAGCAGGGCATGAGCACGATCCTCAGCCAGCGGCACGAGGCGGTCATCGAAGGGGAGGGTCACAGTGTCATTGGATCACCTCTGTCTTGTGCCATCGTGAGTCCGTGACCGTCGCATTAATGCAAACACCGGGTGCCCGCTCGTTCGTGCAGCTGACCGAGGCCCTTCCGCAGGTGATGGCCGCGGTGAAGGGCGTCGACGGCCGCTATGCCTACGCCAACTCGGGCTTCTGCCACCGGCTGGGCTTGCACCGGGACCAGATCCTCGGGCGCACCGTGCACGAGCTGTTTGCGCGCGACCTGGCCGCCTCCTACGCGAGGCAGGACGAAGCGGTCGTGCGGACCCTCGTGCCCCTGTCGGGCCAACTGGAGTTGATTGTCAGGGCAGATGGGAGGCTCGGCTGGTACATGACGTCCAAGGCCGTCCTCGCGGCCGACGGTGACCCATGCGTAGGCGTCGCCGTGCTGTCGGTGGACCTCAATTCCCAGGTCACGAGCGGCCACGCCGGGCTCGCGGCGGTCATCGCGGCGGTGCGAGCCGACGTCTCCGCTCCCTGGCGGCTGCCCGGGCTTGCCCGGCTGGCCGGGTTGAGTCCGTCCCAGCTGCAACGGCGGTGTCGCGGCACCCTGGGAATCTCCCCGCAACGACTTGTGCAAAGGATCCGGCTCGAGGAGGCGGTCCGGCTGGCGATTGCCACGGACCGGTCATTCGGAGAGATCGCGGCCGACTGCGGGTTCTACGACCAGGCATCGTTCACCCGTCAGTTCCGCTCCGTCCTGGGTCTGACACCAACCGCGTACCGTCGGGCCGCTCGCTCTGACATCATCGGTGCGAGCCGCCGCTCGCGGCACTGAGGAGCGCGAATGTCCGATCACGCCGACGCAGACCCCCTGGCCGACCTCGACGCTCCCACGCGTCGAAGCATCGCCGATGCGCTGTGGCAGACCGAGTTCGATGCCTCGTCCATCCCCGCTGCTGCTCGAGCG
The DNA here is from genome assembly GCA_030681835.1 of Actinomycetota bacterium. Classification (GTDB taxonomy): domain Bacteria; phylum Actinomycetota; class Actinomycetes; order S36-B12; family S36-B12; genus UBA10649. The sequence goes on along the minus strand of JAUXRN010000077.1, from coordinate 14,067 downwards.
GCGTTGGCGGACCCGAAGAACAGCCGCGAGGCCTACGCCAAGCGCATGCGGACGTTCCTGAAGTACCTCATCGAGCACCCGGTCGACCACACGCCGAGCTTCGAGAAGAACTACGAGCACCTGCTTCCACGATGCACGGAACTGGCGCCGCAGGCGGCTTACACGATGTCGGTCAACTTCCTCGGCCCACCCGCGACCGTGGGCTACGACATGGTCCCCAACAAGGCGAACTTCCAGTTTCCGCGCGACTTCGGCCCCAAGCCCAGGAGTGCCGTGGGCTGGCACTTCTTCGTCGGCAGTTGCTGGGACGAGGCAGGTGCCGAGTACGGCGTCGAGCTGATGTTCTTCCAGTCGGGCCTGTTCCCGCCGCCGCTCGCTGCGGGCTTCGGGCTCACCGAGGACGAGAACCAGGTCGTCGAGCTGCAACTGGCCATCAGCAAGGCAGGGGAGACTCATTGGCAGGCGGAACCGGTCTGCCTGGGTGGCACCAGTGGGCTGGTGGAGCACACGGAGAATCCGTTCACCTACAGATTGGGGCGCAACTCCATCGAGTGCCACCAGCGTGACGAGTTCTTCCCTATCACGGTCAAGGCCTGGGGCGTCGACCGAGGCGAGAGCCCGGGGCGCGAACTGTCAATCGACATCACCTTCACATCGGGGAAGCAGTACCTGTTCCAAGGCGCCGACGGGTGCATGCCCGCCGTCGACGGAGTGGGCTCGCTGTACTACTCGATCCCCAACATCCAACTCGATCCCACGTGCAGCACGCTGACCCTGGACGGCAAGACGGTGAGGCTGGTTCGAGGCACCTTCTGGTTCGACCGGCAGTGGGGCTACATCTCCGGCGTATCCCGGTCCAAGGTGATGCGCGCCGCGTCGTACAGCAAGGATCCGAATCCGACCGGCTGGGACTGGTTCATGGCGCACCTCACAGGTGACCGCCAGGTCACCGTGTTCGCCCCGCACGACCACCAGTTCGCGGAGTTCTACCAGCAGACCGGGCCGACGCCCCCCGGGACCATGACGGTCCGAGTCGGCGGCACCTACATGGACGCCGACAAGCAGACAGCCTTGACGTGGGGCACCCTGAGCATCACCGACTGGATCAAGGCCGTCGCCTCGCCGAATCCGGATCGCTACTTGGTCACCGACACGTGGTACCCGAACCGATGGACGTTCGAGTTCGACGACGTCGTGCCCGAGGACATCAGGAGGGTCACGATGACGCCCATCGTCGGAGTTGCCCAGGCCGGCTACTTCGCGAACGGATCGCAGTACGCCGAGGGCGCGGTCGTGCTGACCGATCCGGACGGCAAGGACATCGGCCGGGGCTTTGCCGAGTCCGTGGCGTACGCGGACACGCGCCAGACGATGCACCGCCTGGCTGGACTGCCCGAGAGCCAGGCCCATCTGGATTCGCTGTCCCACTTGAAGACTCCGCCCGCGCTGGCGGTCTTCAACGCCGCCTACGTGCTCTCGCACCAAGCCGACCTGGACGAGATCATCAAGGATTCGGTCGGCCTGGAGTTCTTTGCCGGTCCTGCGCCGACCACATCGGATGCCGGCTGACTCACCCGCTGATCACGGTCTTGCCGCAGGATCGACCCTCCTGCACGTAGCGAACAGCATGCGCGGCGTCGGTCAGGGGGAAGACCCTGTCGACGACCGGTCGCAGGGTGCCGGATGTGACGAGGTCGGCAACGCGCGCAAGGTCCTCGGCCCGGTCGACGGAGACAAAGGTGCGCACGCGCAATCCAGTGAACGGCGCCGTGAGCCCGGCACCGAGATTGCGCTCCATGCCGCCTAGGAACGGACCCCCGGCCTCGCCACCGACGAACACGATCGTCCCGTCATCCGCGAGTGCGCGGCGTAGCTCCCGCAGCGAACGGTTTCCGGCGATGTCCAGGATCACGTCCCACTGCCGGGCGCCGTCGGCGAAGTCGTCGCTCTGGTAGTCGATGATGTCGTCGGCCCCGAGGCCCCGCACCAGGTCCTCCTTGCGGGCGCTGCACACGCCGGTGACGCTCGCCCCGGCGGCCTTCGCCAGCTGCACCGCGTAGCAGCCGACCCCGCCACCGGCACCGGTGATGAGGACCGACTGGCCCGCCGTGATCTTCCCCTTGTCGCGCACGGCCTGGAGGGCCGTGACGGCCGAAACGGGCAATGCGGCAGCCTGCTCGAAGGTGATTCCGGGCGGCTTGGGGACCACCCTGTCGGCCCGGGCCCGCGCGAACTGCGCGAAGGAGCCCTTGGCGACGCCGAAGACCTCGTCGCCGACCGCGAGGCCGCTCACGTCAGAGCCGACCGCCTCGACTCGGCCGGCGAAAGCGAGCCCGAGGATCGGATTCCTGGGGCGGCGCGGCCCGAGCACGGCGCGCGCTAGGTACGGCTTGCCGGTCATGAGGTGGACCGTGCCCGCATCGACGCCGGCGGAGACAACCTCGACGAGCACCTCGCCAGAGCGTGGGGTGGGGACGGGCACCTCAGTGAGCCGCAGCACGTCCACCTGGCCGTACGCATCTTGCACAATCGCCTTCATCGGTGCGCCTCGCTCTCGGGATCCTGGTCGTCCTGGGGGTACTGGAACACGTCGTCGAGCGGCACGCCGAACGTGCGAGCGATCTGGAAGGCCATCTCCAGCGACGGCGAGTAGCGCCCCTGCTCGATAGCAATGATGGTCTGGCGGGTGACGCCAATCCGGTCGGCGAGGTCGGCCTGGGTCATCTCACCGTGCGCGAACCGCAGGGAGCGGATGGAGTTGGTGACGTGCGTCGGCCTCACCATGCGACGAATCCGCGCCGGTAGGCGACGAGCTTCGCCGTGGTGGACACAACGGCCGACAGCACGAAGCAGAGGTACACGACGTTGGCGATCCAGAAGTAGTCCGCCTCGAGCATCGCGAGCACGAGTGCCCCCACTGCACCTACGACCACGAAGCCCTGGCCGATGTATTCGCCGCGCCGGTTGATCTCCTTGTCCCGCTCGTCCTTCTTGCCGGCTTCCTTGGGGGAGAGGATCGCGATGGCGTACACCGCGAACGCCACGACGGTGATGGCCCCGTAGGCCCATCGGTTCTTCTCTTCGAATGACATGTGTCACCTCCTGCGTAAAGCATCTTTGACATTCTAGGAGGTCACGAGTCGGCCGGATTAGGCGGCGGATGGTCAAGCGGATACCCTCGAAGGGACAGAGCGCCCCAACCTGGCGCTCGAGGTCGTCTGCTTGACCGGCACCGCACGCATGTGCCGCCGGTCCCCCCATTGCGGTTACGCGCGATCGGGCCGGCAACCGCGGCCATCGCCCACCGAACCTAGGATTCCCCTTGACCAGTACCACCTCTGCACGTTCCACCATGCCCTCCGGCGGCTTCGCCGCCCTCGGCGTCCCCGCCCCCCTCGTCGCCGCGCTGGCCAGTCGTGGCATCGACGCACCCTTCCCGATCCAGTCCGCCACGCTGCCCGACTCCCTGGCCGGGCGCGACGTGCTCGGCCGCGGGCGAACCGGCAGCGGCAAGACCGTCGCGTTTGCCCTGCCCACCGTCACCCGCCTGCTCGGCTCGGGTACCGCCCGCCAGCCTGGCCGGCCGCGCGCCCTGGTGCTCGTGCCCACCCGGGAACTCGCCGTCCAGGTCAACGAGACCATCGACGCCCTGGCCCGTCCGGCCGGCCTTCGCACGCTCGTCATCGTCGGCGGCGTCGGCCAGAACCCGCAGGTCCAGGCGCTCCGTCAGGGGATCGACGTCCTGGTCGCAACCCCCGGGCGGCTTGAGGACCTCATCGCCCAGGGCCATGCCCGCCTGGACCGCGTCGAGGTCACCGTTCTCGACGAGGCCGATCACATGGCCGACCTCGGCTTCCTGCCGGCCGTGCGTCGGCTGATGGACGCCACCCCGAAGGACGGCCAGCGTCTGCTGTTCTCGGCGACACTCGACGCCGGGGTGGACGTGCTCGTGGGCCGCTACCTGCGCTCGCCGGTCACGCACTCGGTGGACTCCGCCGCGTCGGCACCGCCGGCCATGGAGCACCACGTCATGAATGTCGCGTCCGACGACAAGTTCACGGTGGTCCGCGAACTGGTCTCGGGCCACGGCCGCACTCTCGCGTTCACGCGCACAAAGCACGGTGCCAAGAAGCTCGCCAAGCAGCTCACTGCATCAGGAGTGCCTGCGGTCGACCTTCATGGCAACCTCTCGCAGGCTGCACGCCAGAGGAACCTGACGGCGTTCTCGGAAGGCAGTGTGCGCGTCCTGGTCGCCACCGACATCGCGGCGCGTGGCATCCACGTGGATGACGTGGGCCTCGTCGTTCACGTCGATCCGCCCGCAGAGCACAAGGCCTACCTGCACCGTTCCGGGCGAACTGCTCGGGCTGGCAGTGACGGCGTCGTCGTGACTGTCGGCACTCCCGACCAGCGCGGCGACCTGCGCACGCTGATGCGGCAGGCGTCGATCACTCCCACCCAGCACTCGGTCGCCCCGGGGGCGCACGTCATCCGGGAGCTGGCCGGACCTGCCGCCGCCTTCGTGGCCCCGGCTCCGGTATCGACCACACCGGCGCCGAAGGCGTCGCGGCCCGCCTCCACGGGCGGGGCAAGTCGAAGCCGAGCACGCGGGCGCCGCGGCCGCTGATACCTTCGCGGACATGTCGAACGACGGCGATCCCGTGCCGGCAAGGGGCGGTGCCACCGACTACGTCGGCCGGATCCACTGGGAGTACGGCCCTCGGATCGACAGCGACGCCGACCCCGGCGAGGTGGTGTGGGCCTGGGTGCCCTTCGAGGACGCTCCGGCGGTCGGCAAGGACCGGCCCATTGCCATCATCGGCCGCACCGAGGACCGCCGCCTTGTTGCGCTGATGATGTCGAGCCGCGACCACGACGGACATCCGGATTGGATCGCGGTGGGGTCTGGCCCATGGGATCGGGACGGTCGCCCGAGCTGGGTACGGCGCGACCGGCTCCTGGCCGTGGCCGCTTCCGCCGTGCGGCGGGAAGGGGCCGTGCTCCCGGCCGAGGCCTACGGTCGCATCGCAGGAGCCCTAGGTGGCCCGGTGCCGGGTCGCCCGCCACGGGTCGGTTTGCGCACCCGCTTGCGGCGCCTCGTTGGTCGCGGCTAGTCCAGTGACCAGCAACGAGTGGGATGCCCAGGCCTACGACAGGCGGTTCGGTTTCGTGGGCCGCTACGGCGATGACGTCCTCGATGTCCTCGACGCCCAGCCTGGTGAACGAGTCCTGGACCTGGGATGCGGGACGGGTCGCCATGCGGCCGAGCTCGCCACTCGCGGTGCCATCGTCGTTGGGCTCGATGCCGATCCACGGATGCTGGCCAAGGCGGCCGCCGACCACCCTCGCGTCACGTTCGTCGAGGCCGATGCCACAGCCTTCGATCTGGCCCAACTCGGTAGCGACCGACTCTTCGATGCGTGCTTCAGCAATGCGGCGCTGCAGTGGATGACCCCGCAGAATGCTGTGCTGCGCAACGTGCGGTCCGTCTTGCGCGATGGCGGCCGGTTCGTGGCAGAGATGGGCGGTGCAGGCAACATCGCCGCGCTTGACGAAGCCCTGCGCGCCGCGCTGACCGAACTCGGCTTCGATGAGGCCGAGATCGTCAGCAACTACTTCCCGACCGTCGGCGTCCAGTCTCTCGCGCTGGAAGACGCGGGCTTCCGGGTCGAGCTGGCGGCTTGGTTCCGACGCCCCACCGCGCTCGGCCCCGACACGACCGCAGCCGACTGGACCCGGCATTTCCGTTCCGCTGCATGGGCTTCGGTCCCGGTGCACCTCCATGAGCGACTGGCTGCCGAGGTTGATGATCGTGCGAGGAACGGTGGCCTGCTCACTGCGAACGGGTGGGTCGCGGACTACTGCCGGTTGCGATTCGTGGCAGTGGCGCGGTGACTTGCGCATCCGCGCGCAATGGCGCTAGTGTCGCGCTCTCGCGATCGATCAGCATCGCGACAGCGGCAGACAGGGGAGCTCGATGATGTTGACTAGGAACAACTTCTAGGGCTTAGCCCCCCCCTTGCCGCGTGCGTCCGAACAGGACCTGCGCCCCGGATGAGCCGCACGGCTCGACCGCTCACGTTGCACTCCACGCAACTGCTCACGACGCACCTGTTCCGCCACACCCATAGGCGTATTGGGTCGTCGCATCACCTCATTCACTGCTCATCCGGCATCGGGTCGATCACTCGTTGCCTGAATGGAGTCGTCATGGAGACACAGGAGTCCTACCGGACTTCCGAGCTTCTCGACCTCCCAGGTCGTGGAGCGCAACCAGCACAGCCGCGTCTAGCAGGCAGTCCGGTCGCAGCGTGGACCGGTTTCCTCGAGGCCGTCGTCGAGTACGTGGACGGCGTCCAAGCGGTGCGCCAGGCGCGCGGCGCCCGGCGCCTGGCCGTAGCGCCTGCACCCGTCGATCCGGTGCATGCCGGCCGGGCACGCCTGACCGTGCGATCGGCCGGCGAGCATTCCGCCGTGCCACTGGCCCTGCGGATGCTGCCGCCGATCGGGTAGCGGTCACCGGGTGCGAAGACGTGTCTTCGCACCCGGTGACGCTCACGGCGGTACAGGATGGGCCCGTGGCCACCGTGACCCCCGAACCGCCTAGCCCTGCGCCTTATCGCTCTTGGCTGCCGCGCCTGACCAGCAAGGTGATGGTCGACCTGCGGATCTGGATGACGGTCTTCGGCCTGATCATCGGCCTGGTGTTCCCGTTCCTGGTGATGCCGCTCGGCGTGGCGAGCGGTGTCGCGTTGCGCCCACTGTTCTTCGTGGCGACGATCGGCGCCGGGCTGGTCGTCTCGCAGGTCGCCTACCTGCTCGCCCACGCCGTGATCGGGGTTCGGCTGCGCGCCTTGGCCCAAGGCATGCAGCAGGTAGAGACCACGTTGGTGGATGCCACGTTCAACGGGGACTGGGCAGCCTGCGACCCAGAGTCGTGCAAGGTCCCGGTCGACTCGACCGATTCCCTGGGGGCCGTGGCTGCCTCCTTCAATCGGCTGGTCGAGGGCCTGGCCACAAGCCATCGCATCTCGGACGGCATCTCGGCCCTCGGCGATGCCCTTGCAGCACACCTGGACCTTGCGCAACTGGCCGACTCGACACTCGACGAACTCGCCCTGCGCACCGGATGCGATGCGGCTGCCCTGCTCACGGTGAGCAATGGCCGGGTGGAGCTTGCCGGCTCGTTCGGGATCAAGGGTGCGGAGGCCCTCGCCGAGGGCGAGTCGGTGCGTGAGGTCCTGCGTGCCGAGCGGGCCATCATCCTGAACCTGCCCCCCGACGTCGTGGTGACCAGCGCTGTCGTCGACATCACGCCGCAGGAGGTGCGGGTCGTCCCCGTGCGTAACGGGGTGGTGATCGTCGGCGTCCTGGTCGTGGCCTTTGCCCGGCCCTGTTCGGGTGAGGCGGCGGCGGTGCTCGACGCCACGCTGCCGGGCCTCGGCGTCGCACTCAGCAACGCCCTGAACCACATGGACCTGCAGCGGGTGGCGGCCCTCGACCCCCTCACCGGGGTGTTCAACCGCCGGTTCGGGCTGCAGCGCCTCCGCGAGGAGGTCGGGCGGTCCCAGCGCACGGGGGACCCGCTGGGCCTGCTCATGTTCGATCTCGACCACTTCAAGGCGATCAACGACACGTACGGCCACCTGGTGGGAGACCGGGTTCTTCAGGCCGTCGTGCGGTCGACGCGCAGCGTCCTGCGGGAGGGCGATGTTCTCGTGCGGTACGGCGGGGAGGAGTTCGTCATCGTGCTCCCGGGCGCCGGTCGCGACGACCGTCAGGCAATGGCTGAACGGGTCCGGCGGGCGGTTGCCGACTCGGAGATCTCGGAGAACGGCCAGCACATCGCCATCACTGTCAGTGTGGGCGGAGCCGGGATGCCGGACCAGTCGGTACGGGTTCCCGAGGACTTGATCGGAGTTGCCGACCAGGCCATGTACGCGGCCAAGAATGCAGGGCGGGACCGCTGCGTCATGGCCTGACCCCCGTGAACCGCGATGGCTGACGACACGGGTGGCTACTGTGCCGTCATGGAACCAGTACACGGCGGCGAGCACATCGTCGATGCGGCCAGGGCCGCGGGAGTGCAGACCGTCTTCACGCTGTCCGGGGCGCACATCTTCCCCGTGTATGACGCCGCGGTGGGCGGCAAGGCCGCCGTCGAGGCCGCGCCGGATCGTCGCTCAGCCGAGGCCGGCGGCCCGCTCAGGCTGGTCGACACCCGCCACGAGCAGACGGCGGCGTTCGCGGCCGAGGCCACCGGCAAGTTGACCCGCGTGCCGGGATTCGCGGCGGTCACGGCCGGGCCGGGGGTCACCAACGCGGTGAGCCCGATCACGAGCGCGTGGTTCAACGGATCGCCGATGGTGGTGCTGGGCGGCCGCTCGCCGGACTCCCGATGGGGAGCAGGCGCCCTCCAGGAACTCGATCAGCCGCCCATCCTCGCCCCGGTGACGAAGGCGGCCTGGACCACTCACGACGCGGCGGCCATCCGCGCCGACGGCGACCGTGCCTTCGCGCTCGCTGCGTCCGTGCACCAGGGGCCGGTGTTCTGGGATATCCCGATGGACGTGATCTTCGCACCGGCACCCCGCGAGGCGGTGGCCCCGCCCGTCGTGGACCGCGGTGGCGATCCGGATCCCGATGCCGTTGCCCAGGCCCGCGCACTCCTCGACGCCGCGCGGCGTCCGTTGCTCATCCTGAGCAGCGGCGTCTGGATGGGGGATGCCGTGGACGAGGCGCGGGCCCTGGTTGCTGCGCGTAACCTGCCCGTGATTGCCAACGGGATGGGCCGAGGGATCATCCCGCCGGGGGACCAGCACATGGTGACGCGGGCGCGCTCGACGGCCTTCAAGCAGGCCGATCTCGTGATCGTCGTCGGAACCCCGCTGGACTTCCGGCTCGGGTACGGGATCTTCGGTGAACCGGCAGTACCCGTCATCCACGTGGTCGACTCACCGTCGGAGCGCGCCAGCGCCGCGACGGTCGCCTGCTCGCTCGTGGGGGACCTGCGCCGAAGCCTCGTCGCCATGGCCGACGGCCCGCGCGCGGAGGATGCCTGGGTCTCGGGGCTGCGCGACGCGGCATTGGCGTCGCTGGCCCGCGACCAGCAGGATCTGGCCAGCGATTCCGATCCGATCCACCCGGCGCGGATCTACGGCGAACTGCTGCCGCGGCTGACGGACGATGCGGTCGTCATTGGCGACGGCGGTGACTTCGTCTCATTCGCGGGAAAGTACGTCGAGCCCGCGCAGCCAGGTCGCTGGCTGGATCCTGGGCCCTACGGGTGCCTGGGTACTGGGCCTGGCTACGCGCTGGCCGCAGGCATCGCGCACCCCAGTTCGCCGCTCTTCCTGCTCCTTGGCGACGGCGCCGCGGGCTTCTCCCTCATGGACGTGGATTCCCTGGTCCGCCATCGCATCCCCGTCGTCATGATCGTGGGCAACAACGCTGGCTGGGCCCTGGAGAAGCACCCCATGCGGCTGATCTACGGCTACGACGTCATCGCCGACCTGCAGCCGACCCGGTACGACGAGATCGTGATCGCGCTGGGCGGCGGCGGCGAGACCGTCACCGCCCCTGCCCAGATCGGGCCCGCCATCGACCGGGCCATGGCATCCGGGCTTCCCTACCTGGTCAACGTCATGACGGACCCCGAGGCCATGTACCCGCGGTCGACGACCGGGATCTAGCCCGGTGACGCGCGCCGGCCGCGGACCCTACCCACGGGGGACGGCCGCGTTCGACCGCGTCGTGTTCTTCTCCGACGCCGTGTTCGCCATCGCGCTGACCCTCGTCGCTGTGGGGATCGGTATCCCCGTGGTCGCCGACCGGGAGTCCAACACCGAGCTATGGGCCGCCCTGGTCGACAAGCTCCCCGCGATCGCCGCCTACGCCTTCACCTTCTTCTGGGTGGCGTTCTACTGGCGGGCCAACCACGCCTTCACCACTCGCCTCACGGCAATGAGCGGCCGCTACCTCGCAGCCGTGCTGTTGTACCTGGCGTTCATTGCACTCCTGCCGTTCCCGGCCGCCACGCTCGGGGAGTACTACAACGCGGTCGCGCTGTCCTTCTTCCTGCTGTTCATGGCTGCCGTCAGCGCGCTGGAGGTACTCCTGCTCGTCGTGGCTGATCGTGATGGGCTCCTCGACATGCCCTTGACGCCGGCCGCGCGGCGGTTCGAGGTCACCGGGTCCATGACCCCCGTGGCCGCGGCCGTCGTCGCCGTTCCGGTCTCCTTCGTCAACGTCGTGGCAGGAGTCGTGAGCTTCATCGTGCTTGCGCTGTCCTTCGGCGCGTTGGTCAACCGGCTGTTCCGGCCCCGCTGACGAAGGACTCCCGGTCGACGAGCGCACGCACGTGAGTGCCGTCGCCGATCTCGATGGCGACGCCGCCATCGTCGTGCCATGCGTTCACAGCGAACGAGACCCTGGGCCCGTCGACTGCGGTCACGGTGGCCCGCGCGTGCACGGTCAACCCGATCGGTGACGGAGCGCGGTGTCGCACGTCGACTCGGGTCCCCACGCTGGTGACGCCATCGGGCAGGTAGGAGTCGATGGCGTCACACGCGGCTTGCTCCATGAGGGCGATCATGAGCGGTGTCGCGAGGACGGGGAGGTCGCCGCTGCCGGCGGCGATCGCCGTGTCGGCGGTCGACACAGTCCGACTCACGGTGGATTCGACCCCGACGGCTCCCGGGAGCAGCGACGTGCCCGTCACAGCGAGTTGAGGGCGGCCAGCCGGGCCCGATAGTGAGCCGGCGTGCCCAGGGCGAGCTGGTCGGCCTTGGCGCGCTTGAGGTAGAGGTGGGTCGGGTGCTCCCAGGTCATGCCGATGCCGCCGTGCAACTGGACGCACTCCTCTGCCGCCAGCACGGCGACGTCCGAGCAGTACGACTGAGCGAGGGCAACCGCGACCTTCGCCGGCACGTCGCCGGGCTCCACGAGAACGGCGGCATTGCGGGCCGCCGCGCGAGCCGAGTTGACCGAGATCCAGAGCCTGGCCAGCCGGTGCTTGACGGCCTGGAACGACCCCACCGGGCGCCCGAATTGGTTCCGCTGCTTGACGTATGCGACCGTCGTCTCGAGGCACCACTCGGCCACCCCGACCTGCTCGGACGCCAGCATCGCACTGCCCATCAGCAGCCCGGACGACACCGCATCGTCGGCGTCCTGCCCGCGGGCAATCTCGCGTGCGGGTGATGACTCGAAGGTGATGTCGCACACCGGCCGGCTCATGTCCAGCGACGACCTACGGGTGACGCGCGCATCCGAGGCATTGACGGCCTGCAGGGTGAGGTCGGCGCCGTCGAGTCCGGGCACCAGGATGACGTCCGCGTGCTCGGCGCCGGCGACGGCTGCCACCGAGCCGGTCACCCGCCCACCGGAAACCGAGACGGTTTCACCGCGCGTCCGCCCGAAGGAACTGAACGGCACGGCCAAGGCGCATACGTGCGAACCGTCCGCCATGGCCTTCAGCAGGTCAGTCTCGCCGCAGTGCCCGAGGCTCCGCTGGCCGATGACGGACGAGGTCAGGAAGGGGATCGGCGCCACGACGCGGCCGAGCACCTCCATGACGACGGCCACCTCGCGGGCCGAGGCGCCGCTCCCGCCCAGCGACTCCGGTAGGCCGATGGCCGGCAACTCCATCGCGACGGACACTGCCTTCCAGAGGTCGCGCGCCAGGGATTCGTCGCCGTCGTACATGGCCGCGACCCGGTCTGATGGGCAGTTCGCGACGAGCAGCGCGCGCACGCTCTCGCGCAGGGCGTCCTCGGTCTCGCTGTAGAGCAGGTCGCCGGTCATCGCGGTGAGTCCTTCCAGGCCATGCCCTTGTCGGGCCGGTGCTCGGGCGGCAGGCCCAGGACCTTCTCAGCGATGATGTTGAGCAGGATCTCCGTGGTGCCACCCTCGATGGAATTGCCCTTGGCCCGCAGGTACCGATAGCCGGCGTCGCGTCCGGTGAACACCACCGCCGTGGGCCGTACCATCGCCCAGTCCCCGTACCCCAGCCCGTCGGCCCCCAGCAACTCGAGCTCAAGGCCACTGAGCTCCTGGGCCAGCCGAGCGAAGGTCACCTTGAGCGCCGAACCCTCGGGGCCGGGACGACCCGCCGCGAGTTGCTGCTTCATCCGAGCCGCCGTGAGGTCCGCGACGCGGGCATCGACCCACAGGCGAAGGAAGCGGTCCTGCATGACGTCGCGGGTGCGCTGGGGGGCGGACCGCCAGGTGCGCTCGACGACGTCGACCATCGCTTCCTCGATATCGGCATCACTGTTGCCGATGGACACGCGCTCGGTGGCCAAGGTGGTCATGGCGACGCGCCATCCGTCGTTGACGCTGCCGAGCAGGTCCTCGTCGGGCACGAAGACATCCGTCAGGAACACCTCGTTGAACTCCGCCTCGCCCGTGAGCTGACGCAGGGGCCGCACCTCGACCCCCGGGTCGAGCATGTTCATGGCGAAGTACGTGAGGCCTTCGTGCTTGGGAAGGTCGGGGTCCGTGCGAGCAACGAGCAATGCACGGACCGCATTGTGCGCGTTGGATGTCCAGACCTTCTGGCCCGAGACCACCCAGCCGCCATCCGTGCGAGTCGCGCGCGTGGCGATGTTCGCCAGGTCTGAGCCGGCGCCGGGCTCGCTGAACAGCTGGCACCAGATCTCTTCTCCGGTCCACAGCGGGCGCAGGAGGCGTTGCTTCTGCTCGTCGGTACCGACGGCGAAGATCGTCGGCGCGGCCATGCCCAGCCCGATGCCGTTGGCAGCCGCGTTGTTGTCGGGGAATCCAGCGGCAGCGAACAGCCCGTCGACCTCGCGCTGGTCCTCGCGTGACTCGCCCAGGCCACCGAGGCCATCGGGGCGACTGACCCACGCCAGTCCGGCGTCGTACCGGGCCCGGAGCGACTCCAGACGCGGGGTGGCCGGATCCCAATCCGCGAGGAAGGCCCGGGCGAGGTCGGCTGACGCGCTCATGCCGGCACGATGAGCGTGATCATCTCGGCTACGCAGGCGGGCTTGCCGCCGTCGCCGAGCCGCACCTCGATGTGCAGGGTGGCCCGGACCCCGAGCTCGGCCTGCTCGATGCCCGAGAGGGTCACGCTCGCCTGCACCCGCGAGCCCACCGGGACGGGGCGCAGGAAGCGCACCTTGTTCGATCCGTAGTTCATGAAGAGCGCGACGTTACGGACCTCGAAGACCTCGTTCATGAGTACGGGCACCAGGCTCAGGGTCAGGAAGCCGTGCGCAATGGTCGAGCCGAAGGGCCCGGCAGCGGCTCGCTCGGCATCGACGTGGATCCATTGATGGTCCCCGGTGGCGTCGGCGAAGAGGTTGATGCGGCCCTGGTCGATCTCGACCCATGCGCTGTCGCCGAGGTGCTCCCCGACGGCGGCGCAGAACGCCGGGACATCGTCGAATACCCGCATGTCGTGCCTCCTAGTTGGTAGGCCCGCCGGCCACGTAGATGACCTGGCCAGAGATGAATGACGCCTCGTCGGAGACGAGGAACGAGACGGTGTTGGCGATGTCCTCGGGGTACCCGACCCGGCGAACGGCGATCTGCGAGGCCGCTGCCGTCTTGAAGTCCTCGAAGGTCATGCCCATGCGCTCCGCTGTGGCGGCCGTCATGTCGGTGGCGATGAAGCCCGGGGCGATGGCATTGGCAGTGACGCCGAACGGGCCGAGCTCGATGGCGAGGGTCTTCGTGAACCCCTGCATCCCGGCCTTGGCCGCGGAGTAGTTGACCTGGCCTCGGTTGCCCAGGGCCGACGTGCTGGACAGATTGACGATGCGACCCCACTTCGCCGACACCATGTGCTTCTGTGCCGCACGCGACATAAGGAAGGCCCCGCGAAGGTGGACGTTCATCACCGAGTCCCAATCGGCGACGCTCATCTTGAACAGCAGGTTGTCCCGCGTGATGCCGGCATTGTTGATGAGGACTGTGGGCTCCCCGAGGTCGTGGGCGATGCGCTCGACGGCCGACGCGACGGAGTCCTCCGAGGCGACGTCAGCGCCGATGCCGAGAGCCCGGCCACCCGCCGCCGTGATCTCGCCCACCACGCCGGCG
>JAUXRN010000058.1 GCA_030681835.1 Actinomycetota bacterium | reverse complement strand
TCAGGTCGCGCTCCGCGGCGCGCACCTCATCGCTTGCCTCCTGGGCGTCGCGGCCCGATCGGCGCAGCGCCTCATCGGCCACAGCCGCCCACGACGCGAAGGTCTCCGCATCAACCTCGGGGTGGCATTGGAGGCCGTAGGCCGAGTCACCGACCCGGAACCCTTGCACGGGGCACTCGTCATTGGTCAGGAGCAACACGGCGCCGTCGGGGAGTTCCACGATGTTGTCCTGGTGCCACTGGGCGGCCGGGATGTCGACTCCGAGCGCCGGGCGCGCCTGCGCCATCACCCGATCGACGAGGCCTTCGGCCGTGCGCCGCACCGGCACGATGCCGATCTCGGTGACCGGACCCAGCGTCACCCGACCGCCGGTCGCAGCCGCGAGCAGCTGGCCGCCTAGGCACAAGCCCAGCACAGGAACTCCGGTGTTGACGGCGTCGGCGAGCAGGGCCCGCTCGGCCGCCAGCCACGGTGCCACGTCGTCATCGTTCGCGCCCATCGCTCCGCCGAGCGGCAGCACGCCGTGCACTCCGACGGGCACTGATGAGGGCACCGGCTCGCCGAAGCACGCCATGATCACATCGACCTGGATGCCGTCCTCCTCCAGCCACTCCCCCACGAGCAAGGGCGAGTCGCTCGGATCGTTCTGGATGGCCAGGACGACGGGCCGGGACTCATCAGGGGCGGGCGTGGTCACAGCAAGGGAAGGTACCGGTCCAGCTCCCACTGGTTCACCTGGCGTCGGTAGTCCTCCCACTCCGTCTGCTTGTTGCGCAGGAAGAAGTCGAAGACATGCTCCCCTAGCGTCTCGGCCACGAGCTCGGACCGCTCCATGGACAAGATGGCCTGATTCAGGCTGGTCGGCAGGGGCTTCATGCCGAGGGCCCGGCGCTCCCCCTCGGTCAGCGCCCACACGTCGTCCTCCGCCCCCCGAGGCAGTTCGTAGCCCTCCTCGATGCCCTTGAGGCCAGCGGCCAGCAGGACGGCGAAGGCGAGGTAGGGGTTCACCGCGCTGTCGAGGGACCGGAACTCGATGCGGGTGCTGTTCCCCTTGGACGGCTTGTACATCGGCACCCGGATCAAGGACGAGCGGTTGTTGTGGCCCCAGCAGATCCACGCCGGCGCCTCGGCACCGCCGGCCAGTCGCTTGTAGGAGTTGACCCACTGGTTCGTCACGGCGGTGATCTCCGGGGCATGCATCAGCAATCCCGCGATGAACGAACGGGCCACCTTCGACAGTTGGTACTCCGCACCGGCCTCGAAGAAGGCGTTGCGGTCGCCCTCGAAGAGCGACAGGTGGGTGTGCATCCCGGAGCCCGGGGCATCCCGAAGGGGCTTGGGCATGAACGAGGCGAACAGGCCCTGCTCGAGCGCGACCTCCTGGACGACCAGGCGGAAGGTCATGAGGTTGTCGGCCGTGGTGAGTGCATCGGCGTAGCGCAGGTCGATCTCCTGCTGGCCGGGGCCACCCTCGTGATGGCTGAACTCGACCGAGATCCCCATCTGCTCGAGCAGGGTGATCGCCTGGCGCCGGAAGTCCACGGCCACGCCGTGCGGGGTGTTGTCGAAGTATCCGTAGCCGTCGACGGGCACCGGTCGCTGGCCGGGCTCCGGGGCGTCCTTGAACAGGTAGAACTCCACCTCAGGGTGCGTATAGAAGGTGAAGCCGAGGTCTGCTGCCTTGGCAAGGATTCGCTTGAGCACGAACCGCGGGTCGGCATACGACGGGGACCCATCCGGCATGAGGATGTCGCAGAACAGCCGTGCGACGCCCGGGCCTTCGCTACGCCACGGAAGGAGTGAGAACGTGGCCGGGTCCGGCTTGGCCAGCATGTCCGACTCGTAGACCCGGGCGAAGCCCTCGATGGCTGACCCGTCGAACCCGATCCCCTCGGCGAATGCCCCCTCGAGCTCGGCGGGTGCGATCGCCACGGACTTGAGGGTGCCGAGCACATCGGTGAACCACAGCCGCACGAACCGGATGTCGCGTTCCTCGATGGTGCGAAGGACGAACTCAGCCTGCTTGTCCATGAGGACATAGTGGCCCGTGCCGTGTTACATCGGCGTTAACGGTGCCGTGGGACGAGCGTTAGCCTGCGGGTATGGCCTTGCGGATCGCCCTCGCCCAGGTGAACCCCACCGTCGGCGACCTGGTCGGCAACGCCGAGATCGTCGTCGCCGCCGTCCGCGAGGCCGCCGGGGGTGGTGCTGGCCTGGTCGTGCTCCCGGAGATGGTGCTGACCGGCTACCCGGTCGAGGACCTCGCCCTGCGCCCCTCCTTCCAGGATGCGGCCCGGTCCGCAGTCACGGACCTGGCCCGCCGACTCGGTGAGGAGGGCCTCGGTCACGTGGCGTGCCTCGTGGGCTACCTGGACTACCTCGACGACGACGGCCGCCGCACGACGGGCCGGCCCCGGCGGGCACCCGTCAACGCCGCCGCGCTCGTGCGCGCGGGCACCGTGACCGACCGGTACATCAAGCACCACCTGCCCAATTACGGGGTCTTCGACGAGGCGCGGTACTTCGTGCCGGGCAACGAGCCGTTGGCCTTCGACCTCGAGGGCGTTCGCGTCGGCGTGGCCATCTGCGAGGACCTCTGGCAGGACGGCGGGCCGGTCGAGTGGGCGCGTCATCGCGGCTGTGACGTGCTGGCAGTGCTCAACGCCTCGCCGTACGAGAGCGACAAGGACGATGTCCGGCTGGCACTGTGCACAGCCCGCGCGCGGGAGGCCGACGCGACACTGGTGTACGTCAACCTGGTCGGCGGACAGGACGAATTGGTCTTCGACGGTGACTCGATGGCCGTCGATGTCCAGGGGCGCGTGCTGGCCCGGTCGCCACAGTTCGCCCCCGACCTTGCGTTCGTCGACGTCGAGCCGGGACGGGCCAGTTCCTCGGGCGCGCAAGCCATGCGACTGGAGGCACGTGCCGAGGTCTACGCCGCGCTGGTCCTGGGCGTGGGCGACTACGTACGCAAGAACGGCTTCCGGTCCGTCGTGCTCGGCCTCAGCGGTGGGATCGACTCCGCCCTCGGCGCGGCGATCGCCTGCGACGCGCTCGGGGCGGCAAACGTCTTCGGTATCGCGATGCCGAGCGCCTACTCGTCGGACCATTCCATCGCCGACGCGTACGACCTCGCCGACCGCACCGGGCTGTCCATCCGCACGATTCCCATCGCGCCCATGGTCGATGCCTACCTCGGCTCGCTCGAGCTCACCGGCCTGGCCGCGGAGAACCTGCAGGCCCGAGTCCGCGGGACCACGCTCATGGCCGTGTCGAACCAGGAGGGCCATCTCGTCCTGGCCACCGGGAACAAGAGCGAGCTCTCCGTCGGCTATTCGACCATCTACGGGGATGCGGTCGGTGGGTTCGCCCCCATCAAGGACGTGCCGAAGACGCTGGTGTGGGACCTCGCCCGATGGCGCAACGAATCGGCGCGGCTGCTCGGCGAGCGCGAGCCGATCCCCGCAAGGAGCATCGACAAGCCGCCGAGCGCCGAACTGCGGCCTGGCCAGAAGGACACCGATTCCCTGCCGGACTACGCCGTGTTGGACGCCCTGCTCGACGCCTATGTCGCGGGGGACCGCAGTGCGGCCGATCTCGTCAGCGCCGGCCACGACCCGGACCTGGTCGACCGGATCCTGCGGCTCACCGACCTGGCCGAGTACAAGCGGCGGCAGTACCCGCCCGGCACGAAGATCTCGCTGCGAGCGTTCGGCCGTGACCGCCGGCTCCCCATCACGAATGCTTGGCGCGAGTCATCCCGTCGATGAGTTGATCGACGACGGCCTCGACGCTCAACCGGCCTGCCAGCGGCGAACGGTGCCACGTCCGCAGGTAGAGCATCGGGCCGACTAAGATGGGGATCAGCGCGTCTAGGTCCAGGTCCGCTCGCAGTTCACCGGCATCGATTCCGTCCTGCACGATGCGGCGGAGCATGCGATGCCTCGGGACGAGTACCCGTTCGTAGACCATCCGGCCCAGGCGCGGGTCATGCGTGGCCGCCACCTGGCCGAGGAGCCGCCCCTGCGTCCCGTTGGGGCTGCGGCGACGGATGCCGTCGAGGACCTGCACCAGTCGGTCGCGGACCGGCCCCGGTGCCGGCACGTCGGGCAGGTCGTCGTTCAGCCGTTCCAGGGCACCGGCAAGCAGGGCGTCACGGCTGGGATAGCGCCGGTAGATGGTGGTCTTGGCGACCCCGCTGCGACCGGCCACCTCGGCCACCGAGAACCCCGCGACCCCGGACTCGGCCAGCAGCTCCAGGGCTGCGTCTGTGATGTCCCGATCGAGCCTCGCGTCGCGGGGCCGGCCCCGGCGATCGCCGGCCTCGTCAGCCGGCGGCACGGGGATCCGGTTGCGTACCCGGGTACTCCTCCGCCGCCTCCTGCGCGTAGTGCTCGACGTGCTCCTGCACGAGGGCATCGGCGGGATCTGCTGGCGCCCCGACCGCGCGGTCCCCGACCTCGGGCGGGGTGATCAACGGAAGCCGGAAGAACACGATCAGTGCCGCCAGGGCGACCATCCCGAACGAGATGTACGACGTCACGTGGCTCGCCGCGAGGAATGCGTCGAAGGCGGCCTGCTGCGCCGCGGCAAGCACGTCGGCAGGGACTCCGGCCTGCTGCGCGACCGCTAGCACGCGCATGGTGCCGATGATGGATTCGCTCGCGACCTCGCCGCTGCCCTGCGGCAGTCCAGGTGGCAGCCGGTCCACGACCGGCTCGAGGTTGGCGGCGTACTGCGTCGCCAGGATCGTCCCGATGACCGCGACACCCAGCGCGCCGAAGACCTGCCGCACGGTGTTCTGCACTGCCGAGCCAGCGCCCGCCCGCGCCAGCGGCAGCACGTTCTGCATGACGGTCGACGCTGGGGCGATGACCGAGCCCATGCCCAGGCCGAAGAAGAAGAAGACGACGAGCACCAACCACAGTGGTGTGTCGATGCGCAGGTTGGCCAGTGCAAGCAGCGACGCGGACACGGTCACGAGTCCCGTGGTCATCACGGGTCGGTAGCCGAACCGTGCCACCAGCCTGGCGCTGCGCGGGGCGGACAGCAGCTGCCCGATCGCGAAGGGCAGGAAGCACAGCCCGGCACCGAGGGTGTCGAAGCCGCGCAGGACCTGGAGGTAGAAGGGCAGCGAGAACGTGATGCCGGACATCGCGAAGAAGGCCAGGCTGACGGCGCTCAGGCTGACGGCGTAGCCACGGTTGCGGAACAGCGACACGTCGAAGCTCGGGTGGTCGCTTCGCGCCTCAAGCCACAGGAACACGGAGAGAATGGCGATCCCCGCGACCATCGGGATGATCACGGACGGCGCCAGCCAGTCCCGCGTCGACGAGGCATCGATGATCCCGTACACGAGCAGGACGAGGCCCACCATCGACATGACCAGTCCCATGACATCGAGACGACGGGGGTGAGGGTTCCGCGTCTCGGGCACGACCCGGATGATGAAGTAGAGCCCCACGATGACGATGGGCACGTTGATGAGGAAGACCGAGCCCCAGTCGTTGCCGGTCAGCCAGTTGCTCCAGTCGGGGTGCTGCAGCAGGATCCCGCCCAGCACCGGGCCAAGCGCGACGGCAGCGCCCACCGCCCCCGCCCACGCCCCGATCGCGCGGCCTCGCTCGTGCGGCGGGAACACCACGGTGATGATGGCGAGCGTCGTCGGCAGGACGGCTGCCCCTCCGATGCCCATCACGGCCCGGAAACCGATGAGCATCCCGGAGGACACCGAGAAGGCGCAGACCGCGGAAGCGACACCGAAGATCACCAGGCCGATCACGAGGACCTTCTTGCGCCCGACGCGATCACCGACGACGCCCCAGGTGAACAGGAGCGAGGCAAACACCAGGATGTAGGAATCGATCGCCCAGACAAGTTCGCTCTGGGTGGCCTGCAGGTCGGCCTGGATGGTCGGCAGCGCAATGTTCAGAACCGTGTTGTCCAGGACGACGACGAGAAGGCTGACGACGAGCACGCTGAGGATCGCCCATCGCCGCGGGTGCCCCTCGCCGGACGTCATCCAGGCCTGCGATTGCATGGGCGCTCCTCGGCTCCTCCTGGCGTTTTCCAGGCGCGTTGGCATTACGAAACGGCACCGTAGCGTATGTGACGTGTGTCGCGTAGTCAGGGGGCCGCGACGCATGCGATCATTGCGCCGTCCGGGGACTCCACTGCGGAGCCTCGAGATGGGAGAGCACGATGTCGTTCTATGGCGTGCCCGAAGGCCGTCGCGTCACGATGCGCGACCTGGCGGAGGCAACCCGACGAGGCGAGAAGTGGCCGATGATCACGGCCTATGACGCCCTCACCGCGCGCATCTTCGACGAGGCTGGCATCCCTGCCATGCTCGTCGGCGATTCAGCCGCCATGGTCGTCTACGGGCACGACTCGACGCTGCCCGTCCAGGTGCATGAACTCGTACCGCTCGTGCAGGCGGTCGTGCGTGGGTCCACTCGCGCGTTCATCGTGGCCGACCTGCCGTTCGGCTCGTACCAGGCGTCGCCCACGCAGGCCCTGGAGACCGCGGCCGCCTTCATGAAGGACGGCGGTGCGCACGCGGTCAAGCTTGAGGGCGGCGCTCCGATGCTGCCCCAGGTCGAACTCCTGGCCAGCGCGGGCGTCCCGGTCATCGGTCACCTCGGGCTGACCCCGCAATCGGTCAACCTGCTGGGCGGCTACCGCGTTCAGGGCCGCGGCGAGGCTGGCGAGCACCTGCTCCGGGATGCCAAGGCCATGGAAGCGGCCGGCGCGTGCGCGCTGGTGCTGGAAGTCGTCCCCGCTGAACTTGCAGCGAGGGTGAGCGAGGTCCTCACGATCCCCACGATCGGGATCGGTGCCGGCAGCGCCACGGATGCCCAGGTCATCGTCTGGCAGGACCTCGTCGGCCTCACGCCGGGTCCGGTGCCTAGATTCGTGCGCCAATACGCGGACGTGCGCACGGTGATCGGCGATGCCGTGGCGCAGTGGGCAGCGGACGTGGCCTCGGGCGCCTATCCGGCACCCGAGCACGAATACGCGTAGTTCCGTCGTCAGACGTCGGTCACGCGGAGGCCCGCATGGGCCTTGTAACGCCGATTGATCGAGATCAGGTTGGCGGTCAGCGCCTCGACCTGGCCGGCGTTGCGCAGGCGGCCGCCGTACACCCCCCGCATTCCCGGGATCCGGTCGGCCAATGCCTGCACAAGGTCCGTGGCCACTCGGTCGTCGCCGAGTACCAGCACGTCGGTCTCGATGGACTCGACCGACTCGTCGAGCAGCAGGACGGCCGAGATGTGATGGAACGCCGCCACGACGCGGCTGCCGACCAGGAGGCCAGCCGCCTGCTCCGCCGCCGATCCCTCGTCGACACGGAGGGCATAGGCACCCTGCTTGTCGAAGGCGAGCGGGTTCACGCAGTCGACGACGACCTTGCCGGCGAGCGGTTCGGCGAGCCCCTCCAGCAAGGCCCCATGGCCGTCCCAGGGGACCGCGACGATCACGATGTCGGACGCCCGGGCGCAGTCGGCGTTGGACAGGCCCGTCACCCCCAGGCCTAGTTCCTCCGCGGCGGTTGCTGCGCGGGATGCGTCACGCGAGCCGATGATCACGCGCTGCCCGGCCATCGCCAGTCTCCGCGCCAGGCCGCGGCCCTGCTCTCCCGTGCCGCCCAGGACCCCGATCACCAGGTCGTCTACGGATGCCGCGGGCTTGTCACTGATGTCGGTCACGGTCCGCGATCCTGCCACAATGCGCCGGTGACCGCCCCGGACGATCCCCCGCGCGCGCGCTGGTTCAGCCGGGTACGCATGGACCTCACGCCCCTGCGCGAGTCGCGAGACTTCCGCATGGTCCTGTTCAGCGGACTCATTACCTACCTCGGCTCGATGATCACGTACGTCGCCCTTCCCTTCCAGGTCGCGCAGCTCACCGGCTCATTCCTCGCCGTAGGCCTGATCGGCCTGGTCGAGCTCGCGCCGCTCGTCATCTTCGGGCTCTACGGCGGGGCGCTCGCCGATTCGGTGGACCGGCGCGTCATGGTCATCGCGACCGAGGTCGCTGCCGGTGTACTCGTCGCGGTTCTTCTGGTCAACGCCATGCTGCCGAGTCCGCACCTGTGGATCCTCTATGCCATAGCAATGCTGCTGGCGGTCGCGGACGGGCTGCAGAGGCCATCGCTCGACGCGATCATCCCCCGCGTCGTCCCGCACGACCAGCTTGCGGCGGCTGGCGCACTCAACTCGCTGAAGTGGCAGCTCGGCGGCATCGTCGGCCCGGCGATCGGCGGCATCCTGCTGAGCGCAGGCGGTGCAGTCGCGGCCTACGGCGTCGACGTGGCGACGTTCGCGGTCTCGGTCGCACTTCTGTGGCGGCTGCGCAGCATCCGGGCAGCGGGCGACTCCACCGACCGGGTGACCCTGCGGCATATCACCGAAGGCATGCGGTACGCGTGGAGCCGCAAGGACCTGATGGGCACTTATGCGGTCGACCTGATCGCCATGATCTTCGCCTTTCCGTATGTGCTCTTCCCCTTCCTGGCGGAGGACCTCGGCGCCCCTTGGGCTCTCGGCCTGCTCTACTCCGCGGGCGCGGTCGGTTCCCTCTTCGCGACCCTCACCAGCGGCTGGACGTCGATGGTGCATCGACACGGCCGCGCCATCGTCATCGCTGCGGCGGTCTGGGGCCTGGGCATCGCCCTGGTCGGGGTGTCAACATCGCTCTGGCTGGTGCTGGTGTTCCTCGCCGTCGCTGGTGCTGCCGACATGATCAGCGGAGTCTTCCGCATGACGATGTGGAACCAGACGATCCCCGACGAGGTGCGCGGACGCATGGCGGGAATCGAGTTGCTCAGCTACTCCGTCGGCCCGTTGCTGGGGCAAGTGCGCAGCAGTGCGGCTGCATCACTGACGTCCCTTCGCGCGTCGTTCATCAGCGGCGGCATCCTCTGCATCGCTGGCGTTGCACTGTCGGCATTTGCGTTGCCATCACTGTGGAATTACGACGATCGAACAAGCGAGCATGCGCAGCGGGAACGCGAACGGCGACGCGATGTGGAGTGACGCGCGCGCGACACGAACAGCAAACAGCACTGCAATGGCTTTGCGTAACGTTCCTCGCTCTGTCACAGTTTGTACTGACGAGCTCTGCAACAGTGCAGAGTCCGACGACACAGGAGGCAACGTGGCGGTCGCCAAGAAGACTGCGCGCAAGGCTCCGGCCAAGAAGGCCGTTGCCAAGAAGGCTCCGGTCCGCAAGGCCGCAGCGAAGAAGGCCCCGGCTCGCAAGGCCCCGGCTCGCAAGGCTGCTCGCTAGAGACAGCCTTCACACGCGAATGGCCCGCACCTCTTGGTGCGGGCCATTCGCGTTCCCGGTTCCTCTGCGCCAGGGTTCCGGACGGCTACTGGTCCTCGTCCGCGTCGAAGGCCTCGTTGCGCTCCTTGGCCCGTTCGAGCGCCTGCTCGGCTTCGGCCTCGGTGTCGTACGGACCCATGCGCTCGGCATTGGGGCAACCCAGCTCAGGCTCGACCCTCTGGTGCACCAAGCAGTAGTACCAGCTCATGGCTCTCCCATCGCCCGTTCGACGGCCGCGGCTCCGCGACCTGCCGTCCAAACATATCGACCGCGCACCGGCCTAGACTCACGCCATGTCCTCCCGCACCGCGACGACGGCGGCCTCTCACTCGTCGCACGAGCGCGCTCCACTTGTCCCGGGTCGCGTGTCGCCCATGCGGCCGGTCCCGGCACACATCCCGCGGCCGGAGTACGTCGGAAGACCTGCGCCGGCCGACTACGACGGACCGGAGGTGAAGGACGCTGACACGATCGCTGCGATGCGAGTGGCCGGTCGCCTTGCCGCCGACGCCCTGGCCGAGGTGGGCCGCCACATCGAACCGGGCGTGACGACGGATGCACTCGACGGCATTGGTCACGAGTACCTGTGCGACCACGGTTCATATCCGTCCACGCTCGGCTACCGAGGCTTTCCCAAGTCCCTGTGCACCTCGCTAAATGAGGTCATCTGCCATGGCATCCCGGACACGACCGTTCTCGAGGAAGGCGACATCTGCAACATCGACATCACGGCATACATCGGTGGCGTGCACGGGGACACCAACGCGACCTTCCTCGTGGGGGACGTGGCTGACGAGGTCCGGCAGCTCGTCGACCGGACGCGCGAGGCCACCGAGCGGGCTATCGGCGTGGTGGCGCCCGGGCGTCCCATCAGCGTCATTGGCCGGGTCATCGAGAGCTACGCGCGTCGCTTTGGGTACGGCGTCGTCCGCGACTTCACGGGGCACGGCATCGGGACGTCCTTCCATTCAGGACTGGTCATCCCGCACTACGACGATCCGCGACTCACGATGGTCCTCGAACCGGGCATGACCTTCACCATCGAGCCCATGATCACGCTGGGCACCTTCGACTACGACATCTGGGACGACACCTGGACGGTCGTCACGAAGGACCGACGGTGGACGGCGCAGTTCGAGCACACTCTCCTCGTGACGCCAACCGGCGCTGAGATCCTGACGCTGCCGACGGCCGAGGAAGCCAGCTAGATGACTGCCGCGAAGACCGAGACCGTGTGGCCGCACGATGTGCTCACCCTGTCGATCGACATCGGCGGCAGCGGCTTCAAGGCATCCATCGTCAACGCGCAGGGCGTGATGACCACCGACCGCGTGCGTACCGACACTCCGTACCCCTGCCCCCCGGACCTGCTCGTCAGCACGGTCACCGAGCTGGTCCAGCCGCTGCTTCGAGTGCATCGCGTCTCGGTCGGGTTCCCAGGACTGGTGCGGCACGGGCACGTGATCGAGGTCCCGTCCCTGTCGCGCGCCGAGTATGGCGGCGAGCGCGACGCCGATCTCGCAGCCGCCTGGCATGGGTATGACCTCGGCCACGCGCTTGCGCAGGCCTTCCAGTTGCCGACGAAGGTCGTCAACGATGCCGACATGCAGGGATGCGCCGTCGCCACCGGCGTGGGCCTGGAGTTCGTCATGACCCTCGGGACAGGCGTGGGCACCGCGCTCTTCAACGATGGCGTGCTGCTGCCGCACCTTGAGCTCTCGCATGGGCCGTTCAAGGAGGGCATGACCTTCGACATCGCGCTCGGCAACGCCCAGCGCAAGGAGATCGGCAACGAAAGGTGGGTCAAGCGCGTCCGGAAGGCCATCTCTGCCTTCGACGACATGCTGTTCTTCGACCGCCTGTTCGTGGGCGGAGGCAACGCGAAGCAGTTGTCGCCTGGCGACGTCGGGCCGAAGGGAGAGATCGTTCCGAACACATCGGGCATCCTCGGCGGCGTTCGAGTCTGGTCCCTGGACACCTGAGGGCAAGCCGCGATCTCGAATGGTACGGAATTCAACTACTTGCGCTACGCTGTCCCCATGACGCGCTGGCTGACCGAGGAAGAGCAGCGCAGCTGGCGGGCGTGGCTGTCTGCATCACTGCTTCTGGGCGACCAGCTCAGCCGCGATCTCCAGGCGCAGCACGGCCTGACCATCGCCGACTACGAGATCCTCGTCCACCTCTCCGAGACGCCTCTGCGGCGCCTGCGCATGAGCGAACTGGCTGAGGCGACGCTGTCCTCCCGCAGCCGGTTGTCACACCAGATCGACCGCATGGAGAAGGCCGGCCTGGTCGAGCGCGAGGTATGTGCCAGCGACCGACGCGGCTCATTCGCCGTGCTGACTGCTCAGGGCTGGGATGTGCTGGTCGATGCGGCTCCTGCCCACGTCGAGAGCGTGCGCACCCACCTCGTCGACGTGCTCACCCCGAAGGAGTTCACCGCCCTGGGCGCTGCCTGCCAGCGCGTCGTCGACCACTTGACCGCGGCGGAGTGACGCGTCGCGCAATGCCGCGGCGGGTGGGTGAAAGGGGACGAGTCGGCCTATAAGCCGGCTTCTGTGCCCGGTTGCCCGGGTGGCGATCATCCATCTGCGACTGCCGTTGCCGGCAGCCTGGTGCGGTCTACCCGCAGGCATCGAGCGGGCCGCTCGCCTGCGCAGGCTCCTGCCCCACCCTCGCGGGCAGGGCATCGGCCCTCTTGACCTTGCTCCGGGTGGGGTTTGCCGAGCCGCGCCAGTCACCTGGCGCGCTGGTGGTCTCTTACACCACCGTTTCACCCTTGCCAGGATTGCTCCTGGCGGTCTGTTCTCTGTGGCACTTTCCCGCGGGTCGCCCCGGGTGGGTGTTGCCCACCACCTTGCCCTGTGGAGGCCGGACTTTCCTCGGCACCGAGGTGCCGCGATCGCCCAGCCGACTCGTCCGCCTTCAGGGTACCTGCTGGGCCCGGCGGCTCTGCGCGATCAACGTGAACAGCACGGGCAACGGCTCGGCGGGAGCGTCGCCGGTGCCGGTGCCGAGCCGCATGCGGTACATCCCGTCGTCCTCCCGGCGCAGCAGGCTGCCCCGCGGGTCGAACGGGATGGATACGTGCTCGTCGAGCCGTACGATCTCCAGGCCAGCCCCGACTGCCGCGTTCACCGTCTCGCCCAGCGACCAGGCGTACTGGTCGATGGTCCACGAGAGATCGGCGTCGGCGTTGGCGTAGGAACCGGTGCCCGAGTAGTGGCGCACGCCATCGTTGACGTACGGGTAGTCGATCACCAGCGGGTCGAGCGTCTCCGGCATGCACAGCAGCGGATGCAGTTCGACGAGCACCAGCCGGCCCCCGGGCGCCAGCAGGGCGTCCGCCCCGCGCATCCACGAGTCGAGGTCCGCGATCCAGCAGATCACGCCGACGGTCGCATAGACGAGGTCGAACTGGCCATGCCACTGGGCGAACGCACCGGTCGCGAGTTGCTGGGAATCCGCGACCTCGGTGGTGACCTCGACCCCGCAGCGCCTGGCCAGTTCGCGCAACCGCTCCAGTGCCAGCGGCGAGAAGTCGAAGGCGGTCACCTGCGCGCCCAGCCGGGCCAGGTGGATCGAGTCGATGCCGATGTGCGACTGCACGTGGGCCACGCGCAGCCCGGCCACGCCGGACCCGTCCGTTGCGCGATCCAGGGCGCCCTGCTCGGTGGCCCGCAGCGAGGCCTCGCCGCTCACGAGCGCGGGGATGTCGTAGTAGTCGTCGTTGCCCGTGCCGTGGAACGCGGCTAGGTCCTGCCAGTGGTCCAGGTTCCCGGACATCGTCGATCCCTTCGCTAGCCTGCCGGTCGTGCTGATCCTGCTGCCCCCGAGCGAGGGTAAGTCCTCGCCCGCCCGGGGCCTCGCGCTCGACCTCGCCTCCCTGTCATTCCCCGCGCTGACCCCCACCCGGGAGCACCTGATCGAGGCGCTCGTCCAGCTGAGCTCTGACCCCGTCCGCGCTGCGCGCGTTCTGGGCGTCGGTCCGGGCATCGCCGTCGCGGCGGCGGAGAACGCCACGCTACTGCGCCGCCCGTGCGCGCCTGCCATCACTGTGTACTCCGGAGTTCTCTACGAGGCACTTGACTTCTCGACTCTGGACAGCCGGGCCCGCCGCCGCGCGCGCACCCAGGTGGCGATCGCCTCGGCGCTGTGGGGGTTGCTCCGGCCGGCCGACCGCATCCCCGCATACCGGTTCAGTGCGGGCGTCGCGCTGCCGGGGGTGGCGGCGGCACCATGGCGGCGGCCGATCGAGTCGACGCTGGCCGAGATCCCCGGCCTGGTGGTCGATCTTCGGTCCGGTGCCTACGCAGCGATGGCACGGGTCCCCGACGTCCAGCGCCTCGCCAGCGTCCGGGTGCTACACGAGTTCGATGGCCGCCGCACCGTCGTGAGCCATCACAACAAGGCCACCAAGGGCCGGCTTGCCCGGTACCTCCTGCAGGCGGACACCGTGCCCCGCACTGTCGATGAACTCATCGTCGCGGTTGAGCAAGCAGGATTCACTGTCGAGGCGTCGACCGGCCCGGGCGGGGCCATGCGCATCGATGTGGTCGTGACGCGGGCCTAGGTCCCGGCTGGGACGACGATGCCGACCAGGTGGCCGGCCTCGGCGAAGCTGAACATTGATGAGTTCCCGTCAGGGAACCAGGCGAGCGTCGTGAGCGAGCAGGGCGGCAACTCCATGCGGTACAGGCTGCGGAGCGGCGCGTCGACGGCCATGGCGACGAGGATCTTGATCGGCGTGACGTGAGCGACCACCAGCACGTGCTCGCCGGGGTACCGGGCAACGGCTCGCTCGCGCGCGGCAGCGATCCGCTGGCGGCAGTGCTCGAAGGACTCCCCGCCCGGCGGGGCGACATCGACCGATCCCAGCCATTCCTCGAGCTGGACCGGCCATCGCTCCTTGACCTCGGCGAAGGTGTGACCGTCCCACTCCCCAAAGGCGCACTCGGCGAACCCATCGTCCACCTCGAACTCGAGCCCGACCGCGGCGGCCACCACCTCCGCGGTCTGCCGGGTACGCAGCAGGGGCGAGGCGATGATGCGGGTGACCAGGCCTCGCCGGGCGACCTCGGCGGCCAGGGCCTCTGCCTGCATGACGCCCACCGGTGCCAGCGGCATGTCGACACCGCCACGTCCGCTGAAGCGCTTCTCCAGGCTCCAGGCCGTGGCCCCGTGTCGGGCGAGCACCGTGACCGTCGGCTTGCCCAGGTCGGCCCAGCCGATCATGGCCGTGGGTGGCTGGCGGCGGACATGCTCGTCGACCACCGCGCGGCTGCGCTCCACGTCGATGCTGCCCACGACGTCCGCGGCCGCCGTGTCCTCGCTCAGCACGCCGTCAACCCGCCGGATGGCCCGGTCCCCAGTCGCGAGGGCGGCGTCGATCATCTCGTTGACGAGGGCATCGGCGCGGGCGTTCTGCTCCCGCGGGACCCACGTGTACGAGACCTGCCCTGGCGCGAAGATCGACCTGGCCTCGCGGGCCAGGTCGCGCATGTTCGGGTGCTTGACCTGCCAACGGCCGCTCATCTGCTCCACGACCAGCTTGGAGTCCAGCCGCACGTCGACGTTGGCCTCGGGGTCCAGTCCGTGCGCGAATCTGAGCCCGGCAATGGCGCCGCGATACTCCGCGACGTTGCTGGTGACCGTATCGAGGTACTCGGCCAGCTCGGCCAGCACCGCCCCGGACACGGCATCGCGCACGACCGCTCCGTAGGCGGCCGGACCGGGGTTTCCGCGAGAGCCTCCGTCGGCTTCCACGATGAGCGAGCGCGCCATCGACTACAGGCCCGACTCCGGCGTGCGCACGAGGATCCGCCGGCACTCCTCGCAGCGCAGGACCGCGTCGGGTGCGGCCGCCCGCATGGCCTCGATGTCGGTCGGCGGCAGTTGCAGTCGGCACCCTTCGCAGCGGCCCCGATGCAACGGAGCGGCACCGACCCCGCCTTGGTCGGCGCGGATCCGGTCGTACAGGCCCAGCAGGTCCGCGGGGATGCCCGTCGCCAGACCCGACCGCTCTGCGGCAACCACGGCCCGCTCGGCCTCGACCTCGGCGAGCTGCTCGGCGACTGAGGCCGCCAGCGCCGCGCGCTGGGCCTCCATCTCCGTCCGCTCGCCGGTGAGCTGCACGACCGCGGCCTTCGCCCCCTCGACTCGTTCCATGATCTCCAGCTCGATGTCCTCGAGGTCGGACTGCCGGCGGGCCAGGGATTCCAGCTCATGCTGGAGGGACTGCAACTGCTTCGGGTCGCCGATGCTGCCCGAGTCCATCAGGTCCCGGTCGCGACGGGCCCGCTCCCGGACCTGCTCGACGTCCAGGTCGGCCTTCGCCTGCTCCCGCAGCAAGTCCGACGCGATGGTCTCGGCGGCGACCACCTCGTCGCGCACCCGGGCCAGCCTCCCGTCGAGCTCGGCCAGGCTGGCCGCGTCGGGAAGGGTCCGCTCGCGATGGGCCAGCTGTCCCAGCCGCGTGTCGTGGGACTGCAGATCGAGCAGTCGGAGCTGGATGTCCGGGTCAGCGTTCAGTGGGGGCTCCTCGATGGGCCGTCCAGGGATCCGTGGGGATCGAGGACACGTGGGTGATCACCGTAGCCCCGGTGGCGGCGAGGTCGTCGGACAGTTGCCGGGCGGCCACCGGCAGCCACGGCCACTCCCCCGCCCAATGCGCGACGTCGAGCAAGGCGCACCCTCTGCCGGCCAGGTGGTCCAGCACCCTGTGGTGCCTCAGGTCGGAGGTGACGTATGCATCCGCGACGGCCGCGGCCTCGGCAAGGAAGGCGTCACCCGAGCCACCGCAGACGGCGACCGTGCTGATCT
>JAUXRN010000070.1 GCA_030681835.1 Actinomycetota bacterium | reverse complement strand
CCACGCCGGCGTCCTTCGTCGACGCGACGCGCGGGTGCGGCTTGTAGATCACGCGGGCGCCCGGCTGGGCCAGGGCGGCAGCGACGATCCGCGGACCGTATCGGTCAATCGACGTGTAGTTGTTGGCCTCGTCCTCGCCTTCCCAGGTCGGCGCGTAGGTGATCGTCATGCCGTCGAAAGGCCCCACGACGGGCGGCATCGGGAGGTCGAGCTGCGGACGGCCCACGCGCACGAGGTGTGCGGGGTCGAACCACGCCAGCGCGGCTGCATGGCGCCGCACGGCCGCCTCGCCGGCGACGAACACCTTGTCGTAGGCCTTCGCCTGGTTGCTGACCATGCAGATCTTGTCGCTCTCGCCGTGGTTCACATGCACGTGCACGGCCTGCTGGAACGACAACGACTGGAAGTTGGTCCACCCGTTATTGACGTAGACGACGGCGTGGAAGTCCGCCCGGTCGTACAGCGCCATGAGCACCTCGTAGCGTGGCACGAGCAGGACCTTGAGCGACGTGCGGCCCAGGAGCTCGTTATACGTCTCCACGTAGCGGACGACCACGATGGTGCGCATGTCCGTACGTGCCTCGAAGACGGGCAGCCACTGGCTCAGCTGGTACAGCTTGTGCGGCGTGTCCGCGAAATACAGGGCAATGTCGGCGGTGGGTACGTCGTCGAGGTCGAAGCCCTCGGGCTCGTGGGCGCTGCCGTAGGCGCGCAGCCGGTTGGCCGTGGCGCGCGCCGCCTTCTTGGTGAAGCTGGTGACGGCACCATCGCGCCTCTTGCCGGCTGTCGTCACTGTCCCCGCCCGTGAGTCTTGGATCCCGCGTGGCTCCTGGCTGGCCTGGCACGGGCGTGACCTATCGTAACCAGCGTGCGATCTCTCTGGGAGCACCGTCAGGTGCTCCGCATGCTGGTCCTTCGTGACTTGCAGACGCAGTACAAGAAGTTCCGCCTCGGGTACCTCTGGACGATCCTCGAGCCGCTCGGCATGTCCGTGGTGCTGTGGTTCGTGTTCTCGGTCCTGCTCGGTGCCCGCGATCTCGGCCTGCAGCCGTACCTGCTGTTCCTGTCCATGGCGATCCTGCCGTGGTGGTGGTTCACCCGGGGAATCTCGGCGACGACGCGCGTGTTCCGCCGCAAGGGCGGCCAGTTGCGGATCAGCCTGCTCCCGACGGAACTGTGGATCCTGAGGGTGATCGCGTCGACGATGATCGAGTTCCTGCTGTCGCTGCCGGTCGTGCTCCTCGCGATGGCCCTTACCAAGACCTTGCCGGGGCCACTGATCGTGTTCTTCCCCGTGGCGATCCTCGTGCAGTTCTTCTTCATGTACGGGCTCGGACTGCTCATCGCGTCGTGGTCCGTCGTCGTCCCCGATCTCGCCCGCATCGTGCGCATCGTGATGCGTGCCCTGTTCTACCTGTCGCCCGTCCTGTACTCGATCTCGAACATCCCTGCGCAGGTGCAGCCGTTCGCCGCGTTCAATCCCCTCGTCGGGATCCTCGGCCTGTACCGCATCGGGTTCTGGCCAGAGGAGATCGAGACGGTGGGTGCCTACGCGATCTCGCTCGGCATCTGCGCCGCCACGTTCGTCGTCGGCATCATCGTGTTCCGCCGCCTCGAACCACGCATCCTGAAGGAGGCCTGATGGCGCGCGCCCCGCTCACGCCCGGCCTGGGCCCCGTGCTGGAGTTCGACGCCGTCGGCGTGCGGATGCCGCGCCAGGTCCGGCGCCGGGGCGGGGGGCGACGCCAGCGGCTGCGCCGGATCGCGGGGGAGACACGGCGCGACGAGGTGTGGCGGCTGCGCAGGGCGACGTTCAGCGTCGCCGAAGGCGAGTCCGTCGCCATCGTCGGCGGCAAGGGCTCCGGTCGGGAGGCCCTCCTGCGGCTCGCCGCGGGCACGTTGATTCCCGACGAGGGGACGGTGCGCAGGCGGGTGGCCGTCGTGCCGATGATCGACGTCGCGCGGGCGTTGCAGCGTGGCTTCACGATCAGGCAGAACATCTACTTCGTGGGCGGCCTGCTCGGCATGACCCCGGACGAGGCTGGCGACCGCGTCGCCGGCATCGCCGCCTTCTCCGGCCTGGAGGGCAGCCTCGACAAGTACCTGGGGACGGCGATCCCGATGGTGCGGCAGAAGCTGGCATGGTCGATCAGCATGGCCACCGAGGCCCGGGCCTACGCGGTCGAGCAGGTGCTGGTCGTCGGCGAGCGGGACTTCCGGCAGCAATGCTGGACGCGGGTCGACCAGATGCGCAAGGACGGCGTCACGTTCCTGCTCGCATCCGACAGCCCCCGGCAGTTCCGGCGCTTCTGCGACCGCGCGATCGTCCTCGAGGCCGGTGCGCTCGTGGCGCAGGGGACGGTGCCCGAGGCGATCGCCCTCTTCCGGGAATCCCGTCGGCGCGGCCAGGACACGCCACCCGAGGAGCCCGAAACCTCGACCGAGGAGCCCGGCGGCCCCCTCTAGGCTGATGGCCATGTCGTCGCTGCCCGAGGTGTCCGCGCTCCCGGCGGACGGGGTGCTCCTGCACGTCGGGGTGCACAAGACCGGAACGACGGCCATCCAGGCCGCCCTGGCCGACGCGCGTCCGCAGCTCCGCGAGCACGGGATCCTGTACCCGGGCAAGCGCAGCGCACAGCACCGCCAGGCGCTGGCCGTGACCCAGCGCACGTGGGGCTGGAAGGAGCGGGGCGGCGAGTCGTACGACATGAAGTTCTTCGACACGATGGCCAAGCAGGTGCGCAAGCACCCCGGCCGGGTGGCGGTCAGCAGCGAGTTCTTCTGCGAGTGCGACGGGCCCACGGCCGCGAAGGTCGTCGCGGACCTCGGCGGCTCGCGCGTGCACGTGGTGGTCACGCTTCGCAACCTCGGCAGGCTCCTGCCGTCCTCCTGGCAGCAATACCTCAAGTACGGCCTGGTCGCGAACTACGACAAGTGGCTGCGCAATGTGTTCAGCGAGGACAAGGGCCACATGACGCCCTCGTTCTGGCGGCGCAATGACCATGCGAACGTGATCCAGCGGTGGGCGGAGGCACTCGGCCCGCATGGCGTCACCGTGCTCGTCCTCGAGGGCCTCGAGCACCAGCAGATGTACCGCACCTTCGCCCAGTTGCTGGACCTGCCCGAGGACGTGCTCGTCTCGCGCATGAACCTCACGTCGAACCGCTCGATGACGGCGGCTGAGGCGGAGTTCTTGATCCGGCTCAACCGCCGGGTCAAGAAGGAGATGACGTGGGACGAGTACGTGCGCTTCGTGCGCCGTGGCGTCGCCCTGGGCATGGTGGAGGGCCGCGAGCCTGCGCCTGAGGAGCCGCGGCTGCACACCCCCGACTGGGCGCTGGACGCAGCGGCCGAGCGAGGAGCCGAGTCGGTGGACCGGATCCGCGAGCTCGGGGTGCGCGTGCTGGGCGACCTGGACGCCCTCGGGGCCCGGGTCGACTCGCCGCCGCCGCCCCCCGCGAGCGCCTCGACTGAGCTGCCGACCGATGCCGCGGTGCAGGCGGTCATGACCGTCATCGAGATGACCCGCGAGAACCCCGAGCTCAGCGCCCGCGAGCTCAGCACGCAGCTCATCTCGCGTGCCAAGGCCGACGTGAACACCCGCTGGCGGCTGAAGTCACTTCGTCCGTGAGCGCGCGCCTGGTCAGCCTGCCCGGTGGAGCGGAGCCGGCGACGGCCCTGCGTTCGCTTGCAGCCGGCCTCGTCTCCGGGGTCGTTCCGGTCGTCCTCGTTGCCGACGACCTCGTCGTTGCGGATGCCGCACTTGCGCCGCTGACCCACGACCCCTTCGCCCCCACGAGCCTGCTCGTGCGACCGGCCACCCGCGGTGGCGACGTTCGCGTACGCCATCACCTCGTCACGAGCGCCGGCTCGGGGTTCCACGGCGTGACCGCCCCAGACCACCGTTCCGTCGGCGCGCTGCTCATCTCTGCGGCCGATGCGGAGGCCGCGGGGGCTGCCGTGTCCGCCCTCGCCGACGCCGTGGCGGCTGGCGTGGTGCCGACGCAAGGCCGGGACGCGGTCGAGCTGGTTGCCGTCGCGCTGACTCGAGGCGGCGTCGCTGTGCGCGCGGTAGGCATGGTGGACGTGCCGTGGTCGCGAGATGCGTCGCAACCCGCGGCTGCCCGCGCCGCCGCCGCGAGCGTCGACGAGGCCAGAATCGCCCGGCTGCAGGCCAATCGCGTCGACGACGGCTTCTACTCGACCTTTGTCGTGCGCCGCCTGTCCAAGCCGCTCACCCGCGCGGCCCTGAACCTGGGCTGGACCCCGAACGCGATCACCCTGCTGTCCTTCGCGATCGGCATCGCGGCTGCAGCGTCCTTTGCGTGGGGGTCGCGGTGGGCGCTGGTCGTCGGGGCACTCCTCCTGCAGGCCAGCCTCGTGGTGGATTGCGTCGACGGGGAGGTGGCCCGTGCGACCCGGCGGTTCTCGGCCCTGGGCGCCTGGCTCGACGCATCGACCGATCGGGTCAAGGAGTTCCTCGCCTATGCGGGCCTGGCCATCGGGGCCGCCCGCGGCGGGCTGGACGTCTGGTGGCTGGCCGTCGTTCTGGTCGTCCTGCAGACGACCCGGCACATGTCCGACTATGACTTCTCCCGCGTCCAGCGGCTGCGCGAGGCGTACGTGCCTCCGCGGGACATCGCCATCGCCGATGACGGTGCGGATGGCTCGGCCGGCGGCTGGTCGGTGAGCGGAGCCATGGAGCTGTCCTCGCGCATGAACCGTCGCGATGCCGTCCGCTGGGCGAAGCGGGCGATCCACCTGCCCATCGGCGAGCGCTGGCTGATCATCAGCGTCTTCGCGGCGGCGCTCGGCCCGGCGTGGGCGCTCGGCGTCCTGCTAGGCGCCGGTCTGCTCGCGCTCGCGTATGTCACGGTGGGGCGGACCCTTCGCACGCTCACGTGGCGCGGTCCGACCGCGGCGTCCGGGGTCCTGCTGCTCACGCGGCAGGCCGACGCCGGCCCCCTGCTCAGCGCGGTCACCCGGCTCGTGCCGCCCGCCCGGCGCATCACCTGGTGGCAGGGCCGCGGGGCCTGGGCGGTCCCTGCGCTGCTACGACTGGTCGAACTGTCAGCGGTCGCTGCTGCCGCCTTCCTGGCGTCACCGCAGCCCCTGGTGGCCGCGTTCTGGTGGATGGCCGTCGTGGCGTTCCACCACTACGACAACCTCTACCGGGCCCTCCAGGGCTCGGCCGCGCCGCGGTGGCTGGCGTGGCCCGGGCTTGGCTGGGACGGCCGCACGATCGTGGTCATCGGGCTGGCCGTCCTGGGAGTCGGGTCGCTCGCCACCGGCCTGGCGTGGGGGGCCTGGCTCTTGGCGGGGTGGTTCGTCGTCATCGCTTCCGTACAGTGGCTCTCCGTGCAGCGCGAAGCTTCCCGGTCGAGCGGGCCGGCGGACGGGTCATGAGCGACGAGGAGCCCCGTCCGGCGCGCCCCAGCGTCGCCCAGGTCCGTGAGGTCGGCCAGCCGCCCGCGGTGCGCGGCCGGCGCAACTCCGAGCACTGGGTCGCCGACGTCTACCTGCGTCGCCTGTCGCCCTACCTCACCCGGGCGCTGCTGCGCACCTCGATCACCGCCAACGGCGTCACGTGGCTGATGATCCTGACAGGCGTCTCGGCTGCCGTCGCGCTGCTCATCCCCGGACTTCCCGGTGCCTTCCTGGCTGCCCTGCTCGGTCAGGTGCAGATGCTGTGGGACTGCTCCGACGGCGAGGTCGCGCGCTGGCGCCGCACCTCGTCGCCGAAGGGCGTCTTCCTCGACCGCGTCGGCCACTACACGACCGAGGGGCTCATCCCCATTGCGCTGGGCCTGCGCGCTGCGGGCTTCCCCGGCGAGGGATGGATGGACACGCCCTGGCCACTCATCGGCGCACTCCTGTCGGTGATCGTCCTGTACAACAAGGCCCTCAACGACATGGTCCACGTCGCTCGCGCGTACAACGGGCTGCCGCGCCTGGAGGAGAAGGCCGAGGTGTCCGCGCCCCGCACCGGCGGCCTGCGGCGGCTGCGGTCCGTCGCGCGCTTCTTCCCGTTCCACCGGGCGTACCACTCCGTCGAGCTGACCCTGCTGGCCCTCGCCGCCGCCGTGGTCGACGTGCCCCTGGGCGGCCTCGCTGCGACGCGGGTACTCGTGGCCGGCCTTGCGGTGCTCGGGGTGGTCACGATCGTCGGCCACCTGATGGCCATCCTGTCTTCGAGCCGGCTCCGCTAGCGATGGACGCCTTGCCGAGCATCGGGGTCGTCGTCCTGACCATGGGCACCCGCCCCGAAGGACTGGATGCGAGCCTCCGCTCGGTTCTGGCGCAGGAGGGGGTTCACGTCGACGTCGTCGTCGTCGGCAACGGCTGGATCCCGGCGGGCCTGCCCGACGACGTGCGCGGGGTCGCGCTGCCGCGCAACGTGGGGATCCCGGCGGGCCGCAACGCTGGGGTGCCCCACGTTGCGGGCGAGTTGCTGTTCTTCCTTGACGACGACGCGTGGCTCCCCGACCTGCGGTTCCTCGCCACCCTTGCGGCCCGGTTCGGGTCCGATCCGCTCCTCGGGCTGGTGCAGCCGCGCGTGGAGGACCCGACGGGCCTCCCGGCGCCACGCAGGTGGGTGCCCCGGCTGCGGGTGGGGGACCCGCACGAGCCGGGCCCGGCGACCGCCCTGTGGGAGGGGGCCGTCATGATGCGTCGGTCGGTGTTCGAGGCCATCGACGGGTGGGCCGACGAGTTCTTCTATGCGCACGAGGGAATCGATCTGGTGTGGCGGGTGTGGGACGCCGGCTACGTGCCGTGGTACGCGGCGGATCTCGTGGTGCACCACCCGGTGATCGACCCGGCCCGCCACGACGTCTACTACCGGCTCAATGCACGCAACCGGGTGTGGCTGGCCAGGCGCAACCTGCCGGTCGTGCTCGAGCCGCTCTACGTGGGCACGTGGGTCGGCATGACCTTGCTGCGCGTGCGAGACCGCGAGGCTCTGGGCGCGTGGTTCGGCGGGCTGCGCGAGGGGATCGCCGAGCGGCCGATCGGCAGGCGGCGGATGAAGTGGCGCACCGTCTGGGCGATGACCAAGGCGGGCCGGCCGCCGGTCATCTGACGCCACCCCCACGACTGGCCGCTCGGCAGGGCAGGGTGGGAAGGGAGGGGCCGGGCGGGCGAGTGGGTGACCCAGCGTCAGGACGCGCAGAAGCTCTCGTCGGCGGTGTTCACGTTCGCCGTGTTGTCCTGGGCCAGCTCGTCGATCTCGACCGGTCGCACGCCGGCCCAGTCCGCGCCGACGATGAGGTTCATCGTCCCGCCCTGCTTCTTGACCTTCTCCGTCTCCTGCGCATTCGTGGCGTAGATCAGGGTCTTGGCCGACACGTCCCAGCTCGGGTCGAACTGGACCGTCGTGAGCGCGTAGTCGGAAGTCTCGGCATTGCCAACCTCCTGCACGAGATAGCCCTGCTTGCGCAATTGCTTGGCGGCCTTCTTTGCCAGGCCCTTCGTCGCGGTCCCGTTGAGCACGTTCACACGGATCTGCTCGGGTTCGGTGCGCAACAGGGGCTGGTCGCTGGTCGTGCCGTCCTTCGGTGGCCAGGCCGTGTCGTTGGCCATGGCCTCCCACAGTGGTGCGGCCTTCTCGGCATTGACGCGCACTGTCGCCCCGTCGCCGCTGGGGATCCACGGCATCGTCGTGAAGGTGACGTCGGCGGGATTGAGGTCCTTGAGGCTCAGGGCGAGGTCCTTGAGGTTGTTGATGTCGGCGAGTTGCGGGTCTGCCGTCAATGACTTGGTGGCCGCATCGAGCACGCCGAGCAGGGCGGCCGGGTTGAGCAGGGTGCCTGAGGACAGCACCTTTCGCATGAGCGAGGAGATGAAGGCCTGCTGGCGCCGGATACGGGAGGTGTCCGACCCATCGCCGATGCCGTGGCGCACGCGCACGAAGGCAAGGGCCTCCTCGCCCTCGACGAGATGCTTGCCGGCCGCGAGGTCGAGCCCGCTCAGCGGGTCGTCGACCGCCTCGGTCAGGCAGATCTCCACGCCGCCGATGGCATCGACGATGCGCTTGAACCCGCCGAAGTCGACGAGCATGAAGTTCTTGATGTCCAGGCCGGACATCTCCTTGATGGCCTTGATCGTGCAGCCGGGCCCGCCGATCTCGATGGCCTGGTTGAAGCGGGCGACGTAGCCGCCCACCTTCTTGCCGTCCTTCTTGCAGACGGGCAGGGTGATCATGGTGTCGCGGGGGATGCTCACCCCGATGGCCGACTTCCGGTCCGCCGCGATATGCAGGACGATCACGGTGTCGGAACGCTGGGCGTTGCCGAACTCCTCGACCCCGCCGAAGCCTCCGTTGCCCTTGCCGACCCTGGTGTCGCTGCCCATGAGGACGATGTTGAGGGGCTCGTAGGTGCCGGTCTCCTCGTTGATGGCGGCGATGGGAGCGCTGGTGTCGACGTCCCCGATCTGGTCGCTGACGTCGACCGACGTGATGTTCCCCTGGAGCTGGTTCATGTAGACGGTGGCCGCTGCCCCGGCGGCCGTCGTGAGCAGGACGAGCACCGAGACGACCGCCAGCACGGTTCGGACGGCTGTCCGTCCGGCGCTGCCTGCTGCCACGATGAGTCCTCTCGGGGTCGCCGGCACGAGGCGCGACGGGGTCAGGCCATGGTAAACGGCCATCCGAGCCAATCGACGCACGCGCACGGCCGCGGGTTCCGGCGCGCCCTGAGCCCTGTGGCGAATGTGACATAAGTGGCGAGTGGGAGATAGGGATCCCGGGGTCCATGTGGCACCGTGGTGTCGGCACCCTTCCCGGCCGCCCCGGCCCTGCCCAGCACTTGGAGCCCAACGATGCGACGCGCCGCCCTCGTGGCACTCCTGGCGAGCGCCGTCGCGCTGCCCGGACTGCTGCTGCCGGGGGCAGCGCTCGCCGAGGACGCCCCCGTCGACCCGGCCGGCCCGCCGGCCTCGTTCCCCGTCGTCGGGTCGGGCTACGGGCATGCGGTGGGCATGTCGCAATGGGGGGCCTACGGCATGGCGAAGGCCGGCTACGACGCGGCGTCGATCGTCACCCACTACTACTCGGGCACCGCCGTCACGCCGGTGCCGGACGACATGGACATCCGGGTCAACCTGCTGTACCAGGCCGCCTCGGCATCCGTGCGCGGAGAGGCGCAGGACCCCGGCGGGGGCGCAGTCGAGGTCACCGTCGGCGCGATCGTCGTGCTCGGTTCCGCGGCGGACGAGTTCCGCTTCGCCCCGGTCGGCCCGGACATCGCCGTCCAGCGCGTGGTGGGAGGCGTCGTGAGCGACGTCGGCACAGGACCGACGGTGACCATCAGGTGGGCCGGCACGCGCACGCCGGGAGCCGCCGGGGGTCCGGCCACCCTCCTCAACGTGGTGGGCCCGGGGAGCGCGCTGTCGTCGTCGGGCCACCGCTACCGGTACGGCTACGTCGAGGTGCTTCCCGTATCGACCTCGAAGGGCATGCGGCTGAACGTGGTTAACTCCGTGCGGGTCCACGAGGAGTACCTCTACGGGATCTCGGAGGTGTCCAGTTCGTGGCCGGCAGCCGCGATGCAGGCGCAGGTGCTCGCGGCCCGGTCCTATGCACTGAGCAAGGTCGGCCGCGGCGTGCGCCAGGCCTGCTCGTGCCACCTCGATGACGGCGGCGGCCCCTACTACGACCAGACGTTCACGGGCTGGATCAAGGCGAGCTCGGCCAAGGGCGGCCGATGGCTGGAGGCGGTCAACGCCACGCATGCCGCACCCAATGCGGGGCTTGCCATCCTCTACGACGGCAAGCCGATCAGCGCGTTCTACAGCGCCTCCAACGGCGGCGCGAGCCAGAGCTCCAAGGACGTATGGGGCGGCGTGCTGCCCTATGCGACGAGCGTCCCGGACCCTTGGTCCCTGCACGAGGACAACCCCAACCGCACCTGGACGGTCAACGTCAGCCAGGCGCAGATGGCGCAGGCCTTCGGGGTGGGGGCGGTCGTACGGGTCGACGTCACCGAGCGGTTCGTCTCCGGCGCGATCCGGCGGGTCCAGGCGACCGCCACCGACGGCAGCGTGATCACCAAGACGGGCAACCAGTTCCAGGGCGCGTTGCGGCTGAAGTCGTCCTTCATCACCTCGATCAGCGGCAACGTGGGCGCGCCGCTGCCTGCCCCGGCGCCTGCGCCTGCCCCTGCCCCTGCCCCTGCACCCGCCCCGGCTCCTGCCCCCACGCCAGACCCGACGCAGGGCATCACGCAGCGCACCGTGTCGCTCCTGACGCCGACCGCGATCACCGTCGGCGACAACGCGCGCTACAAGGTTGTCGGCCTCGTGCGCCCGGCCAAGGCGGGGCTCAAGGCGTGGCGGCAGGTGCTCGTCGACGGGCAGTGGAAGACCAAGCAGGTCACGCGCACGACCGCCAAGGGCCGGTACCGCTTCGTGGTTGCCGACCCGGGCAAGGCGGGCTCCGTCAAGACCTATCGCGTGCTGGTGGTGAAGAAGGGCGTCGTGGTCGGCGTCAGCCCGGAGTTCACGGTCACGGTGAGCTGACCGACCCGCTCAGGAGGTCGCGACCGCCGTTGCCCGCTCCCGCTCGGCGATCGACTCCACATCGCCTTCCCCGCCAACGAGAACGACGGATGCCCGGGCCACGAGGGGCACGGCCAGCGCAGCCAGCCAGCCGTCCTGCTCGCCCGCGGTCTCGGTGACGAGGAGCCGCCCGCCCGGGCCGAGCCCCCAGTCCGTGGCCCGTCCGGCCGCGAGGTGCAGGATCTCGTCCTGGGTCCACGACCGGCCGGCCAGACCGAAGGCACCCGTCGATGAGGCCGGCGGCTCGAACAGGTAGGCATCGGGCTGGCTCAGCACGGCCACGGTCGCGTCGCTCACGCCATGCGGCAGGGTCGAGGTGATCGGCAGGCCCATCGGGTGAAGCGACACCGCTACGGTGCGCCCGGCCCCGCCGCCCAGCCCGGCCGCGGCGGTGACGTCAGCGACCACGAGGTCCGCATCCACCAGCCCCGGCCACAAGGCGCAGCCGGCCGTCCAGGCCCCCGCGCACCAGGTGGCCCGCTGCCAGTGCAGCGGCAGGTGGATCCCGATGCGCGCGCCCGGCTCGAGGCCGTACTCGTCCCGCAGGGCGTTGGCGATCTTCGCCGCCGCGTTCTCCAGCGAGATCGCCGACAGCTCGGTCCGCTCGCCCGTGCCCGCATCGACGTACGTGATGAGGGGCTGCGCCCCGGAATCCTTGCGGCGGTGCTGCATCAGCGTCCAGGCATCGATCACGGGATGACTGTAGGGCGCGGGCATAGGCTGAAGGCCGATGAACGGCATCGCCTCGCCGAGCCGAACGGCGATCCCCCTCGCTCTCGCCTTTGCCCTCGCCCAGGTGGTGGTCGCCGCCCTTCTGCTCGGCCCTGTCTGGCAGCAGGAGTGGT
Organism: Actinomycetota bacterium; assembly: GCA_030681835.1. Lineage (GTDB taxonomy): Bacteria > Actinomycetota > Actinomycetes > S36-B12 > S36-B12 > UBA10649. The sequence goes on along the minus strand of JAUXRN010000070.1, from coordinate 2,120 downwards.
GGCGCGGGTTCCGCGGGTACTTCGACAACGACCAGTTGTCCTATGCCGCGATCGCCTCGAATGTCGCCGGCGGAGCGCTGGACCTCGTCGAGCCATTCACGCTGACGGGCACCCTGTACTACCCGAGCCTGTGGTACCAGGCAGTCGGACTCATCTCGCTGGCAACCGGGCTGCCGGTCTACGTTGCCTGGACGGCAGCCGGACTGCTCGTCGTCGGCATGGCCGTCGCCATCGTGGGCTGGGCCGCATACCGCTACTCGGGTCTCTGGTTCGCGCCGGTTCTCCCCGCGGCAGCCCTGCTCACCGGGACGTTCTCGTGGTCGGCGGCGGGCGACTGGTTCACGCCGGCGGGCAACCATGCGGTGCTGTGGGGGCCCTACGGAACGCTGTTCACGCTGAATGCCGAGGTGGCGGGACTGTCCCTCGCGGCGATCGCGATCTCGTTGCTGCTGCTGGCGACGAGGCCGGGCCCGCAACCGGCGCCGCGCCTGCGGGCGGGCATGGTGCTTGCCGCCGCTGCCGTGCTGGGCCTGCTGGCCAACGTCCAGACCTACAGCTTCTTCACGGGCGTGCTCACCGCTGCCGTGTTCACCGCGGCCTGGTCGGTCCAGCGGTACCGATCCTGGCCCCTGCTCGCCGCCGCGATGGGTGCCGTGTGCGTGGTCCTGCTGGGCGGCCGGGCCATCGCCACGGTGACCGGGCCGCTTCCTGTGTACGCCTTGCTGCTGCTCGCGATCCTCCCGGCCACGCTCCCGCTCATCGTCAGGCACTCTCGCCTGGCCGTGGCGGCGGGCGTGCTTGCCGCTGCGTGCGCGGCTCCGCAGGTGGCACGCACCGTCGTGGGCCTCGCGCAGGGCGACCCCTTCCTCACCTACCGCCAGGCATCGACGGAGGGGCTCGGCGTGCCGCTGGGTCCTGGCCTCCTCGCCGCTCTGCCGCTGCTTCTCGTCGGCCTGGTGTGCGCCATCGCCGTGCGCGGACGCAGGCAGGTCGCGCTGGCATCACTGTTGACGGCGCTCGGCGCCGGGTGGATCGTCCTGGCTGCCAATGACCGCTGGGGCTTCGACCAGGAGCCGTACCGGTTCTGGCTGCAGTTCGAGGTGCTGTCGGCGCTGCTCCTCACCGTCGCGCTGGCGTGGTCCCTGGCCGAGGTCAAGCGGATGGCGATACGGCGTCGAGTGGCTGTCGTGGCCCTCGTGGCGGCAGCCGTGGTCGCCTGGTCCGCCAGCGTGGCCGATCTGCCGGCCTTCTGGCGCTTCGCCGGGGGCGAGGGGATCGTGGTGGCCGACGACGACCGCGCCAGGGCCATCCGTGCCCTGCTCGGCGGGCACGAGGAGCTGGTGGCCAGCAGCCAGTGCCTGGATCCGCGGCTCCTGAAGCTCGTCTCGCCGGGCCCCGTCGCGTTCTACAACGCTGGCCTGGCCTGGCCGCAGGACGAGCCGGCCTTCCGGACGTTCCAGGATGTGGAGCGGCGGTCGACCGAGCGGCCGGACGCCCTGCGCGCGGCGGGCGTCGTGTACGTCATGACCGATTCCGCATGCCCGTCGGACTGGCGGTTCGGCAACGACCAGTCCGTGGTGGCGTTCGCCACCGAGGACTACGCGGCCGCTGGCGGGCCGGCTCGGCTGACCCTGTGGTTCGTCCAGCCGGGATGACGTCACCGTCCCGCTGCGCGGGCCGCGCTTTCGCCCCATGTGGGACGCTTGGCGGATGACCGAAGCCGTGCTCCTCGTCGGGGGACAGGGCACCCGCCTTCGCCCGCTGACCATCAACACCCCCAAGCCCATGCTGCCCGTGGCCGGGGTCCCGTTCACGGTGCACCAGATCACCCGTGCCCGCGATGCCGGCGTGACCCGCATCGTCCTGGCGACGTCCTACCGGGCCGACGTGTTCCGGGAGTTCATCGACGTTTCGGACCTCGGCATCGAGGTCGTCATCGCGACAGAGGACGAGCCGCTGGGCACCGGCGGGGCCATCCGGCACGCGCTGCCCTACTTGGACAGCGGCCCGGATGAGCCCGTGCTGGTCTTCAACGGCGACGTGCTGACCGGCCTTGACATCCGTGGCCTCGTCGACCACCACGACTCGACCGGCAGTGACGTGACCCTGTACCTCACTCC
>JAUXRN010000057.1 GCA_030681835.1 Actinomycetota bacterium | reverse complement strand
CCGCATCCGCCTCGATCTCCACCACGATCTTCCCCGTCGTCACCTGCTCGCCCTCGACGACATCAATCGCCGCCACGGTGCCCGCGATCCCTGCCGTATGCACGTGCTCCATCTTCATCGCTTCCAGCGTCATGACGGGCTGACCCGCTTCGACTTTCTCGCCCGGCTTGACCAGCACCGCGACGACGCGGCCGTTCATGGCGGCGCGGACCTTGCCGTCGCCGCCGTTCGATGCCGCCGTGGCCGGCGCCATCAGGGTCAGGTCGCGGACCGCTGATGTCACGCCCCGGTGCAGGACGAACAGCCGGTCGCCGTCGCGCAGGAATCTGGCGGATTCCATCAGGCCATTGCTGCTGAAACGAATGCTGTCGCCGTCGAGCGCATGGATTTCGATCCGGTACGCCGTGTTTTCAAGAGTGGCGAGATAGCCGCCATCGCGTTCGCGGCCGACTTCGAGCTCATGGATGCCGTGATCGAGCTCGACACGGGCCGGCACCGGAAAGGTCGACGCCAGCGTCCGTCCACTGCGCCACGGCGGCGCAAAGGGATCGGTGACATAGAGCAGCACCGCCGCCAGCGCCGCCTCGGATGCAGCGTCGGCGCGCGGCGCCAGCAGCTCGTCACGATGCTGTCCGATGAACGCCGTGGTCGCCTCGCCCGCCGCAAACGCGGGATGCGCCAGGCAGGCGGCGAGGAAGCCCTGATTGGTGGTGACACCGAACGCCGCGGTCTGTTCGAGGCCATGAATGAGCTGGCGCCGCGCCGCGTCGCGGCTTTCACCATGGCTGATCAGCTTGGCGATCATCGAATCGTAGAACGGCGGAATCTCGGCGCCCGATTGCAGCGCGTGCTCGACGCGGATCTCGCCGGGCATTTGCCACAGCGCCATCCGGCCGGACTGCGGCATGAAGTCCTGGCCGGCATCTTCCGAGCACAGCCGCACCTCGATGGCATGGCCCGAGAACTTGACATCCTCCTGCTTCAGCCCGAGCGGCTCGCCGCTCGCGACACGCAGCTGCAGTTCGACCAGATCGAGCCCGGTGACCGC
>JAUXRN010000065.1 GCA_030681835.1 Actinomycetota bacterium | reverse complement strand
GTCGAGCTGCTCGACGCCCGCAGCGGCTCGGCCGTCCTGGGCCTGGACCTGCCGGACATCGACATCACGGATCCGCAGTCCGTCGAGCTGGTCCTCGGCGGCTTCGACCCCGACCTCGTGATCAACTGCGCGGCCTGGACTGCCGTCGATGCCGCGGAGCAGGACGAGGCCGCGGCGCTGCGCGTGAATGGCCTCGGCCCGGAGATCATCGCGCTCGAGTGTCGCAAGGCCGGCGCCTGGCTGGTGCAGGTGTCGACGGACTACGTCTTCGATGGGCACGCGTCTACCCCGTATGCCGAGGTCGCGGCACCGGGTCCGGCTTCGGCGTACGGGCGGACCAAGCTGGCCGGCGAGCTGGTGGTGCGTGAGCTCCTGCCGGAGAGCCACTACGTGGTCCGGACAGCCTGGCTCTACGGTCGACACGGCAAGAACTTCGTCAAGACCATGGCCAGGGCGGAGAAGGAGCGCGAGACGGTGTCGGTCGTGGACGACCAGCGCGGGCAGCCGACCTATTCGCGGGACCTCGCTGCGCAGATCCTGCGCCTGACGGAGCGCCGACCACCGGCTGGCACCTACCACGGCACCAACTCGGGCGAGACGACGTGGTTCGGGCTGGCGCAGGCCGTCTTCGAGCTCCTGGGGGCCGACCCGGAGCGGGTGCTCCGGACGACCTCTGCCGAGTACGTCCTTCCCGCGCCTCGCCCGTCGTACTCCGTGCTCGGCCATGCGCGGTGGGCCGATGCGGGCATGGCGCCGATGCGGGACTGGCGCCCGGCCCTCGAGGACGCGATCGCGTCGGGCCTGCTCGACGAGGCCAACTGACGCCGACACCAGCACGTTGCGTCAATCCGCAGGGCCGAGAGCGACGCCTTGTACTGGTGTCGGCGCGGTGGGCGCGTTCAGACCAGCCAGTCGTGCAGCCAGCGACCGATGACTGCGAGGCATTCGTCATCGACCTGGCCGGCAGTGTCGACGACTCGAGTTCGGTCGATGGTGCGCACCTGCTCAGTCATCGCGTATGTCGTCAGCGCGAGTCCGGTGACGCCGGTCAGCCGCACGTGGTTGGGCCAGCCGCGGTCTCGCGAGGTACACGCGACGACGGTGACGAGCCGAGCGGCGATGTCCACATGATCGGTGGACGACACCACGACCACGGGTCGGCGACCGGACTGCTCTGTTCCGGCTCCCGTGCCGAGTTCGGCCCACACGACGGCACCGGCCCCGAGTTCGGTCACCAACCCTCGAGCCCGTCACCGGCCACCACGTCCCACGCAGCGGTTTCCTCGTCGTAGGTGCGCCAATCCTCCGCGCTGGTCGTGGCCATGGCCCGGCGGACGGCGTTCATCCGCTCATCGCGTAGATAGTTCGCCAGCAGCATCTCGACCACGCTGTTCGCGGTCAGGGACCGTTCCTTGGCGATCGCCGCGATCCGATCGCGGGTCTCCGGGCTGACCTTGATCGTCGTGGCAGTCATGCTCGAAGTATACGCTGCGTATACCGCCCTTCAAGGCCGGCTTCGACCCGGGCCGTCGGTAGTCTCGCTGATCAGGGGGGATACCGAATGCAGGCGAGTACCGCGCTGAGCGACCTGTCGGAGAAGATCGAGACTGCCTCTGCCGGCGTACTGAGCACCCGCCGTGGGGACCAGTGGCGCGAGGGCAGCGCCCGATTGCTTCGGGAGCACTTCCTGCTCTCATGCCAGACGCTCACGCCCGCCCTCCTGCTCGAGCTCGGTGCCCACGCGGCAGAGACGTCGGTGGCGTTCCTGGACCGGGTCGGGGGGCAGGCGATTGCTTTCGAGGCGAACCCGTATACGTTCGCCGCCAAGACCCGCGGTGCTGTGTCCGTGGGGGTAGATGTGAGGAACTCCGCGGTGGCCGCCGAGGTTGGGCAAGCCGTCCTGCACATTCCTCAACGCGGCGGTTCCCGGTCGCTCACCCCCGGGAGCGCCTCGCTCCTGCGTCGCGTGGAAGGGGTCGAGTACACGTCCGTGAGCGTGCCTGCGACAACGATCGACGCGATCGTCGATGGACTCGACATCTCCGGTGGCGTTGCCCTCTGGGTGGACGTCGAAGGTCTGGGCTACGAGGTTCTCCGCGGTGGCCTGGACCTCCTCCAGAGGGACGAATGCCGGATCGTCATGGTCGAGGTGGAGGACGTCCAGCTCTGGGAGGCGCAGTCGACCGGCGTCGCGATCGACCAGCTGATGGCCTCGCTCGACTTCGTGCCCATCATGCGCGACGCGGAGTACGAGTCCCAGTACAACGTCGTGTACGTCAAGGCGTCGCAGCGGGGGCGGGTGGATCCAGCCGCCTACTGGGCTGCGCTCGCCGGGATCCGGACGAGCAATACACGCTGGGCCTATCGGCGCACCCGGGCCGCGCTGCGGTCCGTGGCACGACGGACACTGCGCCGACACCAGTAGCCAGCGTCAGTCCGGCGCCCCGGGAACGACGCCAGCTACTGGTGTCGACGAGGTGAGCAGGAGCGGGCGGATGCCCACCTGGACGGTTCCGTCCGGCAGCGGCACGCAGACCCCGTCCATGGAGCAGGCGGTGTCGATCCCGGCGGGCACCGGCACCTGGACCGGGGAGCCGGCCGGGGAGTAGCCCAGCAGGTGGTTCGCGCCGTCCTTGACGAAGCCGCAGAGCACGCCCCCGCCCTCCTCGACGCAGCCGCGAAGGGAACTGCCGACGAGCTGGGCGAACGTCCACCGCCAGGCCACCTGGTTGCCCAGGGCGGTCGGGTCGAGCTGCACGCCGAGGAGGGGATAGGGCTTGGCGGTCCAGGCGTACCAGTCGATCGACGTGACCCCGTAGCGCACGCCCTCGATGAAGGTCTGCGCCAGGTAGCCCTGGGCCGTCGATCCGAAGACCGGCCGGGTGACCTCCTGCAAGCCGCCGAGGCCGTAGTTCACCTCCGTCTCGTAGATGGGCAGGTCCGGGGCCTTCGCGAGCATGAGCATGCTTCGGAACAGCGCGATGCCGCCGACCCGGTCGGCCGGCCCACCGGATGCCGGCGGGTAGGAGTGGAAGGCGAAGCCGTCCACCGGCCATCCGGCCTTGCCAAGCGCGCGGATGTAGGTGACGCCGAAGTTGTAGAAGGAGGAGCCGAGCCGCGTGGTCGTGCTGGCGGCCAGGACGAGGGATGGTGAGCCATGCGAGCGCACCGCGCTCCGCACGGCGGTGGTCATCTCGACCAGGTCGGCGACCGACCCGGTGTAGAACGTCTGGAGGTTGGGTTCGTTCCAGATCTCGTACGCATCGATCCGGCTGCCGTAGCGAGAGACGAGCGCATCGACGAACTGCCGGAAGTCGGCGATCTCGCGCGGCGGGTCGGTGGAGAGGTCACCCGCCCATGCCGGCGTGGGACCGAAGACGTACACGACCTTGGCGTTGGCCGCCGTCGCTGCGGTGACCGCATCGTCGAGGGCGTCCCATCGGAAGATGCCGCGGCGCGGTTCGATCACGTTCCAGCCCACGCCCGCGTCCCACAGGCGGACATACCCATGCTGCAGTGTCGGGGCGGGACCCGCGGGAGCGGCGTGCAGGCCGAAGAGGTCCCTCGTGATGGGCGGTCCTGGCGTCGCCGTGAGCAGGTCGGCCACGGAGGACAGCGTGGAGTCGCCGGCTGTCGCATAGGGGTTCTGCGCCGTCATCGAGCCGATCCTCCGCTGCGTATTGCGCAGGGTGATGGCGAGGCTCGTGTCGGGACAGGCCCGCGCCCGATCGGCCAGGGCGGACTTGACCGCTCGCTCGACCGACAGGCCCCACGAGACGAGGGCCCTGGCTATCGCGGTGACCTGTGCGCAGTCGACGGAGGCCGGATCAGCGGCAAGGGCAGCCAGCAGGCTGCTCGCCTTCGCCGTTGCGCCGGGCTGCCGCGGGTAGGTCGGGAAGTTGCGGGTGAACGACCGGCGGAGCGAGTCGCTCCATCCGTAAGCCCCCTGCGACCACGCGGCTGGGAAGCCGATGACGGGGATCCGGGAGGGTGATCGGCGGACCCCGGCGACATGGAAGAGCCGGAAGGCGTACCCCGCGGTGAGGGCAGGCACCGCGGGAATGCTCTCCGCGGCCTCGTGCAGGCTCATCGTGACCGTGCGCGCGGGGGCGGCCTCGGCGGCGCCTGTGGGCAGGACGGTCAGCAGTGACGCTCCAACGGCGAGGATGGCCGGGAGCGCCGCCCGCCGAACCGTCGCCTTCATGTCAGCGTTAGCGCATCCAGCACGTCTGCGACGCCATCCCCGGGGACCCCGCTGGTGACGGTGTTTGCCGCCGCCTTGACGGCGTCAGCGGCCGAACCCATGGCGACGCCGAGACCGGCCCACCGAAGCATCTCGATGTCGTTCCAGAAGTCGCCGATGGCGATGGTGTTGGCCGGATCGATCCCGCGGCGCTCGCACACCCGCTGCAGCATCGTGGCCTTGTTGACTCCCTTGGCCGCGACGTCCATCCACGCGACGTCGCCGACCCCGAAGATCGCCGACTCGTAGCCGAGCTTCTCGACGATGGGCCCGAAACCGGTGTCGATGTGCTGCTCGCTTCGCACGACCAGGCGGATCACCGGTTCGCGCAGCAGGTGCTCGAACGGCACCTCTCGGATCGACAGGCCAAGTGCCCCCGCCGGGAACATGCGCGTGGTGTGGAAGATGCCGTTGGTGTCCTCGACGGCGAACACGGCGTCCGGCAGGTGCTCGACGAGCTCCTCCAGTACCGGGCGTGGGTCGAAGGTGACGGACTCGATGGTCTTCTCCGTCTCGACGGAGACCAGGAGCGCGCCGTTGCTGCAGACGACGAGGTCGTTGATCCCGGCCGCGCGCGCGATGGGGATGGTGGTCGAGGGCGTGCGCCCGGTGGCCAGCACGACAAGCACGCCCGCGTCCTGGACGCGCTCGATGGCGTCGACGACCCGTTCGCCGATGGAGCCGTTCCACGGGATCAGCGTGTCGTCGACGTCGAGGGCGATGAGCTCGGCACGGAAGCCCGCAGGGATGTCGGCCATGTGGGTCACGTGGCCGGCTCCAGGGCGTCGCGCCCGCCGAGGAAGGGTCGCAGGGCTGGCGGGATGCGCACCGAGCCGTCGGCCTGCTGGTGGTTCTCGAGCAGGGCGACGATGATGCGGGGCATGGCGCAGAGGGTGCCGTTGAGGGTCGCAAGCGGCCGGGTGCCACGAGCGTCGCGCATCCGGATCCGCAGTCGACGCGCCTGGAACTCGGTGGTGTTCGACGTCGACGTGATCTCGCGATACGTCCCCTGCGTGGGGATCCACGCTTCCATGTCGAACTTCCGCGCCGCGCTCGAGCCCAGGTCGCCCGTGGCCACGTCGATGACCCGGTACGGGATCTCCAGAGCGTCGACGAACTCACGTTCCCACGCGAGCAACCGCGCGTGCTCGGCCTCGGCGTCCTCGGGGGCGCAGAAGACGAACATCTCCACCTTGTCGAACTGGTGGACCCGGATGATGCCCCGGGTGTCCTTGCCGTAGGAGCCGGCCTCGCGGCGGTAGCACGTCGACCACCCGGCATAGCGCAGCGGGAGGCTACCGGCATCGATGATCTCGTCGGCGTGGTAGCCGGCCAGCGCCACCTCCGACGTGCCGATCAGGTACATGTCGTCGGACTCGATGCGGTACACGTTCTCGGCGGCCTGCCCCAGGAACCCCGTGCCCTCCATCGCGCTGGGCAGGACCAGGCTCGGCGTGATCATGGGCGTGAGTCCGTGGGACGTGGCGTGCTGCATCGCGAGGTTCAGCAGGGCGATCTCCAGGAGAGCGCCTGGGCCGGTGAGGTAGTAGAAGCGCGAGCCGGAGACCTTGGCTCCGCGCTCCATGTCGATCGCCCCCAGCAGTTCACCCAGCTCGAGGTGGTCGCGGGGGGCGAATCCCTCGGCCGCGAAGTTCCGGGGCGTGCCGACCTCCTCGATGACGGCGAAGTCCGCCTCGCCGCCGACCGGCGACTCCAGGTTGACCAGGTTGGACACCTGCAGCCACAGTGCGTCGAGCACCTCGCCCGCGGCAGTGGCGGCCGCGTTCGCGGCCTTGAGCTCCTCGGAGAGCGCGTTCGCCTGCGCCATGAGTTCGTCGAGCTCGGCCTGGACGCCCCGGCGCGCATCGTCGTCGGAACCCTTCAGCGCATGCTGGAGCGGTCCGATCTTCTTGCCGAGCAGCTTCTGCTGGTTGCGCACTTCGTCGAACGACTGCTGGGCGACGCGCTTGGCCTGGTCGGCTGCCACCAGTTCGTCGACCACGGCGACGCTCTCACCGCGGCGTCGCTGGGATTCGCGTAGCCGGTCAGGCTCAGTGCGCAGGATGGAGGGGTCGATCACGGCTCCAGCCTACGTGGGGTGCGTGAGGACTTTGCGTTCACCTGCATGTGGCAGACTCCTCGCACTTTGCCCCCGATCGAGAAGGCTCGCCGTGGACTACAACTGGCTGTCGCCCAAGGCCCAGGCGCGTCCTGCCGGCAGCAAGGGCTGGGGTTCCTTCGCCGTCGAGCGCATCTCGGCGGGCGAGACGGTTGCCGCCTTCGGCGGATGGGTGGTCGATCGGCTGACGCTGTCGGAGATGTCCCATGACCGGCAGTCCCGCTCCATCCAGGTGGATGACGACCTCTATCTCGTCTCGGACGAGACGCCCGAGCCCGGCGACATGCTGAACCATTCGTGCGACCCCAATTGCGGGCTGTCCGGGTCCGCGCTCCTCGTGGCCATGCGGGACATCAGCGTGGGTGAGGAGATCACCTTCGACTACGCCATGTGCGATGCGAGCGACTACGACGAGTTCTCCTGCATGTGCGGGCAGCCCACCTGCCGGGGGATCGTGACGGGTGCCGATTGGCGCGACCCCGTGATTCAGGCCAAGTACGCCGGCTGGTTCTCGCCCTACCTGGTCAAGCGCATCGCTGCGCTGCCCACGGCGTAGGCCATGCAGCTCCTGCCAGGTGTCACTGCGCGTCGGGTCGACGTGGACGACGCGGACGATCTCGAGCGCGCGTACGTCGTGTCGCGGGAGTGTGAGCTCGCGGGCGTCGGCCACTCCGATGCCACCCGCGAGTCGGTGCGGGCCGCTCTCACCAGCCCGGATGCGGCCCGCGATGCGCACCTCATGGCCTTCGAGGGCGAGGTGCCGGTGGGCCTGCTGGTTGTCGAGTCCTTCCCGTCTGAGCGGGAGGTCTACGTCGACGCCTACGGCCTCGGTCCCCGAGCGGGGGACGTGGTGACCGCGCTCGTCGGGCAGGCCGTGGCGCTGGGCGAGTCCCTCGCGGCAGACGACCCTGGTCCTGGCCTGCCCGCCGGCACGGACCCGTACGCGCTCGACCCACGCCTGTGGCAGGTCACGAGCGGCGCCTACGAGCAGGACGTTGCCTACCGGCAGGCCCTGGTCGGTCACGGGTTCCGTGAGATCCGCCGCTTCTGGCGCATGCGCAAGGAACTTGCAGGAGTGTCGCCGTCTCGTCCGGAAGCACCCCACGGGGCCACGTTCCGCCCGGTCGGCGGGAGGGAGGACCGCCTCGCGCTGCACCGGGTCTTCGAGGAGTCGTTCGCCGACCACTTCGGCCACGCGGCCATGCCGGCCGAGGACTGGCTGGCCCGAATCGAGGCGCTGCCCGGTTCCGACGCGGAGCGCTGGTGGCTGGCGTTGCTTGATGGGGTGCCGGTCGGGCTGTGCATCCAGGACGACTCACGCGCCGAGTTCGGCGAGGGCTACGTGCGGACTCTCGGCGTCGTGCCATCGGCGCGAGGCCGGGGAATCGCCCGCTGGTTGCTCGGCTGCGCTGCGGCGGATGCGGTATCCCGCGGGCGCCATGCCGTCGCGCTCGCCGTCGACGGGCAGAACACCACGGGCGCGACCGCGCTGTACCAGTCGGTCGGCTACGAGGCCCGCCACGTGATCGACGTGTGGTGCCGGCCGGTCGCGGTCGAGCGGGTCGGCGTCACGGAGTAGCGAGCAGCACCTTGCCGGTGATGGCCCCGTCGGCCAGGAGTTCGTGCGCATGGCCGGCCTGGGGCATGGGCAGGATGCGATCGATGACCGGGCGCACGACCCCGGCGTGGAGCCAGGGCCACACATTGCGCTCCACTTGCGAGCAGATGGCCGCCTTTTCCGACTCGGGCCGCCCGCGCAGCGACGTGGCCGTGACGGACGCGTTCTTGCGCAGCAGCGCGCTGATGTCGAGTTCGGCCCGGGTGCCCCCCTGGAGGCCGATCACGACAAGTCGGCCATCGCGTGCCAGGGCGGTGACGTTGCGCTCGAGGTAGGCCGCGCCCATGTTGTCGAGGATGACGTTGGCTCCGCGCCCGCCGGTGACATCCATGACGACCTCGACGAAGTCCTGCTCGTGGTAGTTGATCAGCACCTCGGCCCCGAGCGCGGCGCATCGATCCAGCTTGTCCTGGCTGCCGGCCGTGACGGCCACGCGGGCGCCGAGCGCACGGCCGACCTGGATCGCCATGGTCCCGATGCCCGAGCCGCCCCCGTGGATGAGCAGCCACTCGCCCTCGCTCAGGTTCGCGGTCATGTCGAGGTTGCTCCACACGGTGCAGGCCGTCTCGGGCAACGAGGCCGCCTCGACGAGGGACAGGCCGGTCGGCACGCTCATGACCTGGCCGACCGGCACCGCCACCCTCGTGGCGTAGCCGCCCCCGGAGAGGAGGGCGGTGACCTTCTCCCCGATGCGGCTGAGGTCGAGGGCAGCCCCCACCGAGCTGATCGTGCCGGCGCACTCAAGCCCCAGGATCGGCGAGGCCCCGGGCGGCGGCGGGTACAGCCCCTGCCGCTGCAGGAGGTCGGCGCGGTTCACGCCGGATGCCGCGATATCGATGATGACCTCGCCGGGCCCGGGCCGAGGATCGGCCACCTTCGACCAGGCAAGGACCTCGGGTCCGCCCGGCTTGTCCATGGTGATCGCGTACACGGCTAGTCCTGGCTCGGATTGTGTCGGATGACCACGAGGCGGTCGCCGGCCTGCAGCGCCCGGATGCTGTCGGTGTCGAAGCGATGCGCCACGCCGTCCCGCACGACCGCGAGCACGATCTGGCCGCGTTCGTCGAGGTCCGCCGGGGACAGGCCCAGCTCGTCTCGGCTGATGTCCCGCTCCATGACCTCCAGGCCCCCGCCAGAGTCGAGCAGGTCCTCCATGATCTCGCCGGCGGTGTTGGACAGCAGTGACAGCCCCATCAGCCGGCCGGCCGATTCAGCCGTGGGGATGACCGTGTTGGCCCCGGACTGGCGCAGGATCTCGGCGTTCTGCGACTCGCGCACCGCCGCGACGATCGTGGCGTTGGGCGCGAGGCGACGCACGGTCAGCGTCACCAGGACAGACGTGTCGTCCTCGTCTGTGGCGACGACGACCTTGGACGCGCGCTCGACGGCGGCATCCCGAAGGACCTCCTCCTGCCGCGCGTCGCCGAGGACGCCGACGAACCCATCTCGCGTGGCCGCCTCGATCGCGGCACGGTCCGAGGCCACGACGACGATCTCGGTGGGCTTCAGCCCGGCGTCAAGGAGGGAGCGCGCCGCGGACCGGCCCTTCACGCCGTAGCCGATGATCAAGGTGTGGTCGTTCACGTTGCTCCTCCAGCGGTTGGAGCGCAGCTGCTCGCGCGTGCTGCGGGTGAGCACCTCGATGGTGGTGCCGACCAGGACGATCAGGAACAGGAAGCGCAGGGGTGTGATGACGAGCGAGTTGACGAGCCGCGACGACTCGCACACCGGGGTGATGTCGCCGTACCCGGTCGTCGAGAGAGTGACTGTGGCGTAGTAGAAGGCGTCCACCCACGTGAGCGTGCCGAGCTGTCCTCGGTCCTGGTAGCAGTCGCGCTCGGTGTACACCAAGAACGTCGTGAACAGCAGCGCGAGGACCGCGACGAGGATCCGCAGGCCGATGTTGCGCATGGGGCTGAACCGGCGCTCGGGGAACCTCAGGGGCGGGGCAGCACCCGGGTCGTCGAGCGGCAGGCGGCGCCTACCGCCTTGCATGGATGCGCTCGCGGACGAAGAGCGCGCTGACGATGGCGACTCCCACGATCGCGATCATGCCAGCAATCAGGCTGGAAACCCCGAGGAGCTTCAATGCCGTGGCGGCGAGGACGACCATCAGCAGGTAGCGGAGGGCCTTGCCGTCGTAACGCGAGGACATCCGGGCACCGATCCAGACGCCGGGGATCTGCCCGATGAGCAAGGAGACGACGACGGCGACGCTGATGTCGCCGAAGCCCGCATGGGCTAGTGCGCCCGCCACCAGCATCGGCACGGCCTGGGTGAGGTCCGTGCCGACGAGGATCGACGGCCGCAGCAGGGGATACAGCAGGAGAAGCGTGGTGACGACCAGCGAGCCGGAACCGACGCTGGTCATCCCGACAAGGATTCCCACGCCGAGGCCGAGCAGGAGGGTTGGCAGCCGCTTGACCGGCATGTCTCGCCCCTGGGGCACCTCCTCGCTGCGCAGGGACGATGCACGACGCGACACCCAGACCTTGGCGAGCATGGCGGCCAGGGCGAGCAGCAGAACGTAGCCGATCCACGTCCGGATCGTCTCGCTGGCCTCCTCCGTATTGAGCACCTTGGCGAAGATGACGGTGCCCATGAGGACGCCCGGGACGGACCCGGCCGAAAGCCAGCCCACCAGTCCCCAGTGGACGGTCTTGTGCCGGATGTGGACGTAGGCCCCGACGGGCTTCATGAACGCCGAGGCGACCACGTCGCTGGAGACCGCTGCAGCCGGCGAGACACCGAAGAGCAGGACGAGCATCGGGGTCACCAGTGCGGCCCCGCCCATGCCGGTGAGCCCGACCATGAGCCCGGCGATCAGCCCGCCGAGGGACAGGGCGAGGTCGATGTCGGCGAAGGTCACCGGGCAACGGTATCCGCTCGGGAGGACTTTTCCTACTTATTAAGCAGACAAAGTTCCTAGCCGGCTCGTCAGGCCGACCACCCCGGCCAGTCCTCCCGGCCGAGCACGTCGAGCAGCTCCACCACGTCACCACGGACACCGGCGCCCGGCGGCACGACGGCGATCGCGTCGGCACCGGCCCAGCCAGTCAACTGGGCCGGGCCTTGGCCCGGCAGCGGTCGCGCCGACGTGGCAGCCGACGACACGTCGATCGCCACCGGCACCAGCGCGGTGTCGTCGGCGTAGTCGGCCAACGGGGCGTCGTCGACCAGGACCGCGGTCCGTCTGGCGGCAGTGAGTGGATCATCACGCAAGGCCCGGATCAAGGGGCTGGCCAGGGTGACCAGCCCGGCCAGCGCAGAGGCGGGCTGCCCGGGGAGCCCGATGAGGAAGCGACCGTCGGGAAGGCGGGCCAGCAGCATCTGCGCTCCTGGGGTCACGGCGACGCCGTCGACCAGCCACCGGGCGCCGAGGTCGCCGAGGACGCGGCGAAGGTGGTTCTCCGGTCCGGGGGCCGTGGATCCCGTGGTGATGAGCACGTCGACGGCCGCGTCCTCGATCTCGCGCAGCAGGAGGTCGGCCGTGTCGGGGGCACGCACGGCCGGGTTCCCGCGGGCGCCGAGTGAGCCGATGAAGGCCGGGATCGACGGGCCGAGCGCGTCCCGGACTCGGTGATGCCGCGGCAAGCCGCGATCCAGCAGCGCTCCGCCGAGAACCAGCACGCCGACGACCGGCGGCCGGATGATGGGTACGTCGTCGTGCCCCGCCGCCGCGGCCAGGGCGAGCAGCGACGTGGTCACGATCGTCCCGGCCGGCGCAAGTACGTGCCCCGCCTGCGCGATCTGCGCCTGCGTCACGATGCCGCTGCCGAACTCCGGACGAAGGGCCTCATCGGGAAGGTCGTTGAGCGGATCGACGGCCACAACCACGGTGCGGCCATCCCGGCGCCGCTCAGTGACTGCCGACTCGGCCGCGAGGACGGCGTCGGTGTGGCGCGGCACGGGCTCGCCGGCGGCCAGCGGCACGGCGTGACCGGCAGTGACGACATCGGTGGCCTCAGTGACCAGCCACGGTCCTTCCCCGCGGACCGCGAAGCCTGCACTGGCCGCGCAGTCGGCGGGCGGATCGTCCTGGAGGGTCACCAGTGGCGCGGCAAGCCGGTGCCCGCCTGCCTCGTCGAGTCGCGCGGCGACTTTCGGAAGCGGGCGGGCACACGTGCTCGCGATCTGACGGGCCTGGGCCCAAGGCAGGATGCCGTCCAGTCCCGGGGTGCTCACGGCCTCATGCTGGCATGGCCGTGGCCGCGATGGACCGGAAGGACCTCAAGCCTTCCGTAGCCGACTCCTAGTCGTCGTCGGAGTCGTGGTCGTCGCCCGAGTCATCGTCGTCCTCGGAGTCGTGGTCGTCATCCGAGTCGTCGTCGGAGCCGTGGTCGTCGTCGTCATCGTCATCGTCGTGGCTGCTCGACGCGCTCGGCTGGGGGGACGGGGACGCGTCGCGATTGGTCACCCAGTCGAACACCGTCCCGGTCGCCTTGTCGACGTAGCCGGTGATGATCGAGCCGTCCGCACGCTGGATGCGCACGGCCCAGGCGGCGAAGCCACCGCGGCGATCTGACGACACGCTGACGACGGTGCCGCCGGACTTCGCTACCGCCTTGCGTGCGGCCTCGCGTGCGGAGATCCCGGTGGACGAGGACTCGCTTGCTGAGGACTCGCTCGCCGAGGACTCGCTCGCCGAGGACTCTGGGCCGGACGACGAGGTCGAGCGGTCCGAAGACGGGCTGCCCTGCGTTGCGGCGGGAGTCTCGTCGGCGGGCTCGATCGTGGGCAGTTCAGGCAGGGGGCTCATCGTCGCCGTGGGTGGGGTCGTGCTCGGTGACGGGCTGGCTGACGGCGAGGCCGTCGCGCCCACGAGGGTCACCGAGGTGGCCTCGCCCGCGTTGCTGGCCGCCGCGTTGATGACGGCGACGCCCGCGACAGATCCGGCGATGAGGATGCCTCCGGTCGCGGCGACCGTGGCGATGATGCTGGCTCTCTTCATGGTGGAACCCTCTCGGTAGGTCGGTGGGTCGGGACTAGCGGGTCAGGTGCAGGGGCCTCGGCGAGGCCTCGCGGTGCGGGGCAGGTACGGGGATGAAGCCTCGGGCCAGCAGGCCCATGGCGAGCAGCGCGGTGCTGGCGATCAGCAGGGCGATGGACCACTGGGTCAGCGCGTCGGTGCCGGCCAGGACGTAGTGCGCTGTCGCGACGGGCCACGCAGCGTAGGCAAGGAGGTGGCTGCGCGAGAACCACCGGCCTCCGACGACGCCCATGCGCGCGCGCAGGCGGCCGAGGAAGCTCACCGGGATGATCAGCCAGAACGCGACGGTGCCCAGCGCCACGGCGGCCGTCTGCCACGGTGCCGTCCCAGGCACGAGGATCTGGACCACGGTGAACGTGACCGCCGGGTCGACGATCAGCAGGACCATGTGGATGGCCAGGAAGCCCAGGGCTGTCGCGCCCAGCCAGCGGTGGAGGTCGAGCAGGCGTAGCGGACTGGCCAGCCGGCCCAGCAACTGCGTGCGCAGCAGGATGCCCCAGAGGACGACTGCGGTGAGCAGGCCCCAGGCGGTTATCCCGCTTGCCCGGATGCCAAGCCACGTCCACGGGATCGTGCTCATGCCGGCACCCCCGTTGACGAGAGGCTGATCTCGGAGTCGGTGGTGAGTTCGCGCTCGGCCGTGAGGAGATACGCCGTCAGGCCGCGCTCGCGCAGCCAGCGCACGGCATCCGCGGCGGGCATGAGCAGCGCAGTCGTGGCGGCGGCCTCGGCCCACCAGGCCTCGCCCGCGACCACGGAGACCTGGAGCAGGTCTCCGTCCGCCATCGTGCCGGTCCGTGGATCGATGACGTGGTGCCGACGTCCCTGAGCCCAGCGGCGCTTCAGCGTGGTCGATGTGGCGACGGCGGCGCGATCCTCCGCGTGGTCGAACTCCAGGAGAGTCAGCAGCCGCTTCGAGTCCGCGGGGCGCCGCTCGTCCTGGATGCCGATGCACCACGGCGCTCCGTCAGACAGCGCTCCGGCGAAGGACACGTCCCCTCCCAGGTTCACCAGCACTGCTGATGCACCCGCCTCCGTCATCTCCGACACGATCAGGTCAGCGGCGAGGCCCTTGCCGATGGCTCCCGGGTCGATCCCCACGCCGGCCGGCAGGCTCACGGTCGATTGCATGGGGTCGACGAGGATGCCTGCCATGCCGGGTGCCGGCGCGATGCCCGCGACAGGCAGTGCCGCTGCTGCAGAGCCGGTCGGCCGGGAGTTCACCGCGGCGAAGTCCTCGTCGTAGCCGAGGGCGGTGACGCTCGTCAGGACGGTCGGGTCGAAGAGCCCGGCGGACTCCTGCCACGCCGTCACCATCCGCTCGACGAGGACCAGCAAGTCTCCCGACACGGCGACGGGGCCGCCTCCGGCCGATGCGTTGAGCCGGCTGAGGTCGCTGTCCGGCCGGAAGCGACTCCAACTGGACTCCAGCAGCCCGACCCGCTGCACCGCGGCGTCGAGCAGGTCGCTCACCAGTACGGCCGGCGTCCCGGCGGGGGCATCGACGAGGACATGGCAGTCGGTGCCCATCGCGCCGAAGTGGCGCTGTGCGGAAGGCATCGCTTAGCTGCCCTGGCTCGTCGACTGCTGCTGCGGTGCCGCCTGGGCGGCCGGAGCCGGCTTCGCGACAGGCTTGGGCGCCGGCTTCGGCTTGGGCGCGGGCTTGGCGGTCGTCGTGGCAGTGGAGGTAGAAGCGCTGCTGGCCGGCCGGCTTGACCCTGACGTGCTCGCCGGACGGTTCGCCGCCGTTGACGGGGTCGACGAGGCCGCCTCCCGGTGCGCCTTCTTGAGCTGCTTGGCCAGCGCGACCAGCTTGACCCGGTAGGCATCGAGCTCGCTTGCCTGGGCGGCAAGCTGGGCGGCGTACGCGTCGAGGTCTGCCTCGGTGAGGCCGGTCGACGTGGTCGGCTCGATCGGGGCGGCGATGACCGCGGCGTCGCCATCCACGTCGACGGTGGATGCCTGGCTTGCTTCCATGGTGCGGACCCCGATCAGGCCCACGAGACCGGCACAGGCGGCCGTGGCCAGACCGGCCGCAAGGACCCGGTCGGTGGTGCTGCGGCGTCGCGAGCGCATGGGCCCGGCGAGGTGTCCGCTGTTGTTCATCGTGTCCCTTTCGGCCGCTCCATTGCCGTTGAGATGACGCTAGGAGCCCGCGCACCAAGGGCGCACCCGCGGCAGGTTAAGAGCGGGTAAGAGGGGCGACGCGTGACACGATGAGGGCGTGAAGGTTCTGGTGGTCGAGGACGATCCTGCGGTCGCAGAACCGCTGCTCGCAGGCCTGAAGCGCAACGGCATCGATACGGTCCACGTCGCGTACGCAAGCCACGTGGTCGAGGCGGTGGCTCAGGGCGTCGATGTCGTGCTGCTCGACCTCGGACTCCCGGACGGCGACGGGCTGGACGTCCTGAGGGACCTGCGCCGGGTTTCCGACGTACCGGTGATCGTGGCCACCGCACGTGGCGACGAGGCCGACCGCATCGTCGGGCTCGAGCTGGGGGCGGACGACTACGTGGTCAAGCCCTACTCCGTCCGGGAGCTCGCCGCGCGGGTCCGCGCCGTGGCCCGCCGGCGGAGGGTCGAGGCGCCGTTGGAGACGGGCCGGCTAGTGGTCGATCGCAAGCGGCGCGTGGTCACTCTCGACGGAACTGCCGTTGACCTGACGGCGAAGGAGTTCGACCTTCTCGCCGTCCTGGCCGAGGAACCGGGCCGCGCGGTCCCCAGGCAGGAACTGTTCTCCCGCGTGTGGGACCCGGTGTGGGTGGGCACGGGCAAGACCCTCGACGTGCACATTGCCACGCTCCGAAAGAAGCTCGGCGATGCCAGCCTTGTCGAGACGGTCCGCGGGGTCGGGTACCGGCTCGCGGTGGAGACCGGGTGACCCGACGCCTCGTCCTGGCCATGACCAGCCTCGTCGCCCTGGTGGCGCTGGCCTTGGCCATACCGCTCGCGATCGTGGTGGCCACCGACCAGAGGGCGGCATTCATCGCCCAGCTCGAGGTCGAGACCCTTGCGGCGGCATCCATCCTGTCCTCGGAGGATTCGTCCGCTTGGCCGGCGACGACCCAGGATGTGGCCGCGCGCACGGGGGCGCGTGTTGTCGTGGTCGATCCCGATCGCGTGCTCATGGCCGACAGCGATGCGTCGGCCCTCGATCGCTCCTTCGACCGGCCCGAGTTGGACCAGGCCCTCGCCGGCCGGCTGGCGTCGGATGTGCGATCGTCGGCCACCCTCGGCGAGGACCTGCGGTTCGTGGCGGCCCCGGTCGTGCAGGACAGCGGCGTCGTTGCGGCAGTGCGGCTGTCCCTTCCCGAGGCCGCGGTCGAGGAGGCGGTGGAGTCCACGGCGCGTTGGCTGATCGTGTTCGTCGTCTGCGTGGTCGTGGCCGCCGGCTTGGTGGCGTGGCTCGTCGCTCGCTCGATCGTCGCCCCGCTGCGAAGGCTGGCCGACGTGGCGGCAGACCTGCCTGTCGATTTGTCCCGGCGGGCCGACGAGGCCTCCGGTCCGCCTGAGGTCAGGGCGGTGGCCCGTGCCCTGAACAGCACCGCCGAGCGGCTCTCTGGGATCCTGCAGCGCACCCAGCGGGTAGCAGCGGACGCCTCGCACCACCTCCGCACGCCCCTGACCGGCGTGCGCCTTCGCCTCGAGGCGATCGAGGACACCGCGCAGGATGCCGCGCTTCGCGCGGAGGCGCAGGCAGCCACGGCCGAGGTCGACCGGTTGAGCCATCGGATCGACCAGGTGCTGGCACTCGCCCGCAGCGATGCCGGGCAGTCACCGCTCGAGGTCCAGGATGCGGCAGCCGTCGTGCGCGCACGCGTCGACGCCGCCGGGCCGATGTTCGACGAGCGGGGGATCACGTTGAGCGTCGATGCGGTCGGACCGGCCCGGGTCCTGGCCCCTGCTGGCGTCGTGGCCAGGATCGTCGACGAACTCATGGGCAATGCCATCGCCTATGCGCGGACGCGGGTCGATGTCAAGCTGCACAGGGCCGGACCGATGGTGGTACTGGCCGTCTCGGATGACGGCCCGGGCGTTGCCGCCAGCGAGCTGGATCGGGTCTTCGAGCGGTTCACCCGTGCGACGACGGCCGTGCCAGGCGGGAGTGGGCTCGGGCTGGCGTTGGTGCGTGAGTCGGTGCGTGCCATCGGCGGCGAGGCCGTGGCGGGCAAGTCCTCGCTGGGAGGCCTCTCGGTGACCGTGCAGGTGCCCGGCGCGGCCGGCTAGTGGCCTGGGGCGGCTAGGCCGGCAGGAGCCGGCCGACACCGGTGTAGCTGCGGCTCCACCAGTCGCCGGAGATCGGGCTGATCTTCACGCCCTTGCCGTAGCCCGCGGCGTCGACCATGCGGCCCTTGCCGAGGTAGATGCCGACGTGATGGGCGCCGTTGTTCAGGAAGAAGATGAGGTCGCCCGGCTTGGCGTGCCGGAGCTTGATCTTCTTCACGACCGTGTACTGAACCCGCGACGAGTGCGGGAGGTCCTTGCCCGTGACCTGCTTGTAGACGTAGCGGGTGAAGCCGGAGCAGTCGAACGCATTCGGGCCGGACATGCCGGCGCTGTAGCGGTCGCCGAGCTGCTTCTTGGCCAGGGTGACGATCTTGACCCGCAACTTCGCGATGCGCTGCTGCCGCTCGCGCTCCTTGGCGATGCGGGCAGCGATCGCTTGCTGACGTGCCGTCCGCTCGGTCGTCGCCAGCAGGAGCGCGGCCTTGGCCGCGACGTCGACGGGGGCGGCCAG
Source organism: Actinomycetota bacterium (assembly GCA_030681835.1). GTDB lineage: Bacteria > Actinomycetota > Actinomycetes > S36-B12 > S36-B12 > UBA10649. The sequence goes on along the minus strand of JAUXRN010000065.1, from coordinate 25,144 downwards.
CGCCAGGGGGTCCAGAGCAGCCTCGACGATGGCGACGTGCTCAACGGCGTACTTCTCGACCGGGACGGTCGGCTCGGCTGCGTGAGCGCTTGCGAGCGCACCCGCGGCCACCACGCCAACGACGGTCAGGACGGACGTCGCCATGACGGCGACACGCGTGCGAAAGCGCACGTTGACTCTCCTTCGGTTCCCGCTTCCCAGGTGAGCTGACGGGCTCGGGCGTGAAGGTCGCCCTACCAAGGACACCCGCGCGAGCGGGTGCTGCCTCGGATTCGCCCCGTGGCCGTGCCTGGCGAGCCAGGCCTGACCGATGGGTCCCCGGTACGCGTAACGCGGGCGAGGTCGCCCGCGCTGTGCGATTCAGCGAGCTGTCAGTGCACGGCGTGTGCCGCGTCGAGGCCGACAGCGAGGTTGACCGTACGAGACCCCGGAAGATAACGAAAGCGAAACGTCCGTTATGAGGACGCATCGTTGGGGGAATGTGGCATCCGCCACAGTTGGTCCCATCTGTCACTCCAGTCCCGCATTTTGTGCAAGGGCCTGCACCCGCACGAGCGCGGCGCTAGCGTCGCGGGCACCCGTCGGGAGCGGCGGCATCGGCCGACATTAGGAGGCAGCCATGGACGACAGCGTGCGCCGGCACAAGTACATGCTCACCGAGGACGAGATGCCGACGACCTGGTACAACGTCATCCCCGACCTGCCTTCGCCGCCCCCGCCGCCGCTTCATCCCGGCCGCATGGACCCGGTCGGGCCCGACGACCTGACCCCCCTGTTCCCCATGGATCTGATCCTCCAAGAGGTGTCTGGCGAGCGCTACATCGACATCCCGGGCGGGGTGCTCGACGTCTATCGCCAGTGGCGGCCATCGCCCCTCTTCCGGGCCCACCGCCTAGAGAAGGCGTTGGGAACGCCCGCCCGCATCTACTACAAGTACGAGGGGGTCTCGCCGGCCGGCTCGCACAAGACCAACACCTCGGTCCCGCAGGCCTACTACAACAAGAAGGAGGGGACGACCCGGCTGACGACGGAGACAGGTGCCGGCCAATGGGGCACCGCGTTGTCGTTCGCCTGCGCCCTGTACGGCATCGACTGCGAGGTGTGGCAGGTCGGCGCGTCGTATGACTCCAAGCCGTATCGCCGGCTGATGATCGAGGCCTTCGGCGGGCGGGTGCACCGGTCTCCGTCCGATGTCACCGACGTCGGGCGCGGGTTCGCCGCGGACCCGAAGAACTGGCCCGGATCCCTCGGCATCGCGATCTCCGAGGCGGTCGAGGTGGCCGCGAAGGACCCCAACACGAGGTACGCGCTGGGTTCGGTGCTGAACCACGTGCTCCTGCACCAGACGATCATCGGGCAGGAGGCCCTGCTGCAGATGCAGATGGCCGGTGACACCCCCACCCTCATCGTCGGCTGCACAGGTGGCGGCTCCAACTTTGCGGGGCTGTCCTTCCCGTTCCTGCGCGAGAAGCTCGCCGGCCGGATGGACCCGCGGATCCTCGCGGTCGAGCCGGCCTCCTGCCCGTCGCTCACGCGGGGGGTCTACGCGTACGACTTTGGTGACACCGCCGGGATGACGCCGCTGCTGAAGATGCACACCCTGGGCCACGACTTCATCCCTGACCCCATCCATGCCGGCGGGCTTCGCTACCACGGCATGGCGCCGCTCATCTCGCACGTGTACGAGCTCGGCCTCATGGACGCCATCGCGGTGCCGCAGACCGAGTGCTTCGCCGCAGCGGTCCAGTTCGCGCGCACCGAGGGCATCGTCCCCGCACCCGAGCCGACGCACGCGCTCGCGGCCGCCATCCGCGAGGCGTTGAAGGCAAAGGAGACCGGCGAGGAGACCGTGATCCTCACGGCGCTGTGCGGGCATGGCCACTTCGACCTCGCCGCCTACGACGCCTACCTCAATGGATCGATGGTCGACGAAGAGGTCTCCGACGCCCGGTTCGCCGAGGCCTTGGAGACCCTGCCGCAGGTGGTCGGATAGTTCGCGAAGCCTCGTCGCCGGGGCATTCATGCGGCGGCGGGAGAGGTCCCTCCTGCGGATAGGGTGACGCCGTGAGTCAACCGCACGGGCGCGCGGCGCTGGCCAAGGGCCTCGTGCTGGTCGGCGGTGCGACGCTGCTCGGCAACGGCGCTGCCTACCTGCTGAGCATGATCGCCGCGCGGGTGCTGACGCCGGCGGAGTTCGGCGCACTGGGCGCACTGCTCGGGCTGCTGGTCATCATCTCGACGGTGGGCATCGCCACGCAGGCGCTGACCGCGCGTCGCGTGGCGGTAGCGGGCGACGACCGGCCCCAGGTCGAGGGTGTCGCCATCCGGCTGGCCGTGGTCGTCGGCGGGACGATCATGGCTGCCGGGGTCCTCGTGGCCTGGCCGCTGGGGGAGTTCTTCGCCATCCCAGTCGTCGCCGTCGCGTCGGGTATCGCCTCGATCGGCTTCATCGTCATCGGCTCGGCCGCCATGGGCATCGCGCAGGGGCGCGAGCAGCACGCGCGGCTGTCGTGGGCATTCATCGCCAACGGCGCCGGGCGCGCGGTCGGCGGCGTCGTCGGCGTCCTGCTGTTCGACAGCGTCACCGGGGTCGGCATCGGCATCCTCGTCGGCTGCGCCGCCGGGGCGGTCATCGCCTACCAGATCATCTGCCCGCGCACCTGGAGCTCCACGCTGACATCGGGGATCCGCGGCGAGTTCGTTCATGTCCTGCACGCCCTGTTCGTGCTGTTCACCCTTACCAACGTCGACGTGCTGCTGGCTCGGATCTTCCTCACCGAGGATGAGTCCGGCGAGTACTCCGTCGGGGTCCTGCTGGCGAAGATCGCCTTCTTCCTGCCGAACGCGATCGTGATCGTCCTGTTCCCCAAGATGTCGTCCGGCGACAGCCGTCGGGCGGTCTATGTCGCCACCGGGCTGACGGCGGTCGTGGGCCTGCTGATCACCGGCTTCAGCTTCCTGTTCGGGGACTTCGTCATCCGCGTGCTCGGCGGTGTGCAGTACCCCAACCTCGGCTCGGAGGCGTGGCTGTTCGCCCTCGAGGGATCGGCGTTCGCCCTCGTGCAGGTCCTGCTGTATGCGCGACTGGCGACCCAGGATCGCCGCGCGGTCCTCACCGTCTGGATCGCGCTCGGCGTGCTCGTCACCATCGTGTCGTTGTGGCGCCATGACTCTGTCGCGCAGATCGTCACCACCGTCGTCGCGGTGTCCCTGGTGTTGACTGTCGTCGGCCTCGTCATGGACCGCAGGCAGGCGCCAGCCATGGGGATACCCGTCGAAACCGCGGAGTGATGATCGCGTGACTCCCGGGCCGGCCACCGCACCGCGCGGTGCGCGTCGCCGGTGGCTGGTCGCGGCCGTCGCTGTCCTCGCGGTGGTCGTGGCCGGGACCGCAGGCATTGCGTGGGGACGGGCCAGCGCCCCGGGGCCAGCCGTGGTGGTCGTGCCGGGGGCGGTCGTCGAGGTGGCGCCCGAGGCCGACGTCGTCCCCCTGGGCCAGCCCTGGCTTCCGGGATCGGCCCAAGCAGATCCCGGCGCCCCCGGGTTGCCCGCCGTCTTCACGCCTGCCCCCGACCTGCCCGATGTCCGCTCGGTTGCCAGCGGGTACCGGTTCACCCGCACCGGGCTCGACGGGCCGGGCGTGGCCCGTGCCCTCGCCATGCACCTTGGCGTGGCCGGAGACGTTGCAACGTCGAACGCGGGCTGGACCATTGGCTCCGACGTGCGACTGGCCACGCTGACCGTGCTGGACGACCCGGCCATGACGTGGACCATGGCGGATCGCCGCAGCCGGGAATCGACGGCCCCGCTGATCGCCCCCGAGCGCGCCCGCGACCTCGCTGAGGCGCTGCTCGCATCGATCGGCGTGGGTGCGGACTCCGTGGAGTGGGCGGTCGATCGCTACGACGACCGGGTCGACGTGATCGCCTGGCACCTCGTGGACGGGGAGCGCAGCGGCCTCTCGTGGACCATCGGGGTGGGCCCAGGCGGGGCGATCGTCCAGGCGACCGGCTTCGCCGCCGGGCTCCAGGAGGTGCCGGGGTATCCGGTGGTCGGTGCGGCCACCGCCGTGCGCCGGGCCGCGCTGCCCACCTGGCAGGTGCTTGGCCCGGTGCCCGTCACCGGCCGTGAGGGTGGTTCGACTCCGGCTCCTGCATCCTCGCTGCCGCCCAGCGCGGGGGGCGGAGAACGGCCCTCGCTGCAGGTCCCGATGGCCGGCATCGTCGTCACGGAGGCCAACCTCGGCCTGGGGCGCTTCTGGCAGCCGGACGGCGCCCTGCTGATGCTGCCGGCGTACCGCATCACCGGCGACGATGGCAGCGTGTGGACGCTCATCGCGGTGTCCGGGGACTATGTGGATTTCGTGGACCAGGACTACCCGCAGCCTGCGGGCCAGGCGCCGTGACACTACGGTGGTGGCCGCTCAGGCGAGGTGGCAGAGCGGCCGATTGCAGGCGCCTTGAAAGCGCCCGAGGGGAAACCCTCCGGGGGTTCAAATCCCTCCCTCGCCGCTGGTCGTTGCGTGACGACCCACGGGATCGGCCATGAGCCCTGGGCTCCTGGTGGTGGACATCTCGGTGATCGTGACCCTGTCCGTCATCATCGGGGCCTCGGCCCCCCGGTGGCCCGATCGTTGGCTGCGCTCAGACGTCGGACCGCTGCGCCCGGTGCCCGGCGAGACGGCGCGCATGTACCGGCGCATCGGCATCAGCACCCTCATTCGACGCCTGCCGGAACTCGGCACGTTGTTCGGCGGCGAGAGCAAGTCGGCCCTGCCGGGCATGAGCGTTGCGGACCTGCGACGCTACTTGCGAGAAGTCAGGAGGGCCGAGTGGGTTCACTGGGGATCCATCACTGCGACCCTGGTTCTCTTCGCCTTCAACCCGTGGCCGCTGGCCTTGCTGTTCTGGCTCCTCGTCGTCGCGGGCAACCTGCCGTTCATCACGATCCTGCGCCACAATCGGCTCCGGATCCTCGGAATCCTGGAGCGGAAGGACGCGGCACGTGACGACTGACGGCAGCCCCGGGGGCCATGGCGAGTACGGCGTCACGTCGATGGTGTCGACCCTGCGGCGGGTGGCGGTGCGCCCGCCGTCGCCGCACGGGGACTACACCGTGGCGCACTGGGCCCAGCCGCTGGACCTGGGCATGCTGGCCGCCCAGCACTCTGCCTTCGTCGACCTGCTCCGCAGCCTCGGCTGCGAGATCGTCGTCCTGCCCCCTGCCGACGGCATGCCGGATGCCTGCTTCGTGTACGACCCCGCCTTCGTCGTCGGCGACGGCGTCATCGAGTTGCGCGGGGCCAAGGCGGTCAGGACAGGTGAGCCACCACTGCTGGCGACGCAGCTCGCCGACCTGGGGATCCCGGTGGTCGGGCGGCTCACGTCACCCGCGACCGCCGACGGCGGCGACATGTTCTGGCTCGACGGTCGCACGCTGGCGGTCGGCCGCACCTACCGCACCAACCAGGCAGCGATCGACCAGTTGCGGACCATGCTCGCTGCCCAGGGTGTCACCGTCGAGTCCTTCGACATGCCGCACGACCTTGGCCCGGAGTACTGCCTGCACCTCATGTCGGTCGTGTCCCCGGTGCGGGAGGACCTCGCCGTGGTGTTCGAGCGGTTGGCGCCCGTGGCCCTGCTGCAGGCCCTCCACGCCCGCGGCATCCAGACCCTCGCGGTCCCGGACGAGGACTACGCCTCGCTGGGGTGCAACGTGCTCGCGGTGGCGCCCGGAATCGTGGTCATCGCCAGGGGGAACGCGGCGACAACGGCCATGCTGCGCCACCACGGCGTCGAGGTGCACGAGTACGAAGCGAGCGAGATCAACAAGGGTGAAGGCGGGCCGACGTGCCTGACGCGTCCGATCCTCCGCAGGTAGGGATAGCGCGCCTGCGCGAGTGGGCGCTGGAGAGCTACCCGGCGGCCGTTCTGCGGCGGTTCTTCGACCTCGAGCTGCTCGATCGGTCCTTCGGGCTGGCGGCCCAGGCGTTCGTCGCCCTGCTGCCGCTGCTCATCGTCGCGGTCTCCTTGGTGCTGAACTCCGACGGCGACGTGCTCGCGACGCAGCTCACGAACCGGTTCGGGCTCTCGGGCGCTGCCGACGTGGCCGTGCACGCCCTCTTCCAGAGCGACGCCGCGGTCCGCACCATCTCCTGGCTGGCCGTCGCGATGTCGGTGCTGTCTGCCTTCTCCCTGGCCCGCCGCCTGTCCCGCACGTACGCGAAGATCTTCGGCCTGCCCTCCCTGCGTCGATCCCAGCTGTGGCGTGGCGTCGTGTGGATCGCGGTGCAGATCACCCTGTTCTCGCTCGCCTCGGAGCTCCGGGCGGTCCGGCGGGAGAGCGGCGTGGCCCTGGCGGTGCTCGCCATTCTTGCGATCCTGCTGCTCTGGTTCGCCGCGGACATCGCCGGACTGCGACTGCTGGTGCCGACGATCCCCAGGAGGCTGCTCATCCCGGCGGCCATTCTGTCCGGGGTGGGGCGCACGGGCGTCACGGTCTGGGCGACGCTCTACATGCCACGACTGCTGACCGAGCAAGCCGAGCAGTTCGGGCCGATTGGCGTGACGTTCGCGCTGTTCACGTTGATCCTCGCCGGCGTGCTCGTGCTCCTCATCGCACCACTGCTCGTGGCGGTCTGGGTGGAGCGCCAGGCTGCGCCCGAGTCAGTCCGTCAGTGAGGCCGTGTCGATCACGAAGCGGTACTTGACGTCGCTGGAGACGACTCGGTCCCACGCCTCATTGACCTGCTGGACGGCGATGGTCTCGATGTCGCTCGTCACGTCGTGTTGGCCGCAGAAGTCGAGCATCTCCTGGGTCGCGGCGATTCCCCCGATCGACGAGCCGGCCAGAGCCCGCCGCCCCCCGATCAACGTGAACGGCCGGATCGCCAGGGCGCTCTCGGGGAGCCCGACCAGGGCCATCACCCCATCGAGGTCGAGCAGGGACAGGTACGGATTCAGGTCGATGTCGGCCGCGACCGTATTGGCGATCAGGTGGAGTGAGTTGCGGGCGGACTTCATCGCCGCTCGATCGCTGGAGAGCAGGAATGCGTGGGCCCCGAGCCGGAGCGCGTCCTCCTCCTTCCCCGGCGAGTGCGAGACGACGGTGACCTCGGCCCCCATCGCGACCGCGAGCTTGACGCCCATGTGGCCCAGACCGCCAAGGCCCATGACCCCGATGCGTGTGCCCGGTCCCACCTTCCAGCGCTTCAGCGGGTCGTACAGGGTGATGCCGGCGCACAGGAGCGGTGCCGAAGCATCCAGCGGCAGGTTCTCCGGGATGCGCAGGACGTAGGCCTCGTCGCACACGATGTGCGTCGAGTACCCGCCGTACGTCGGTGTCTTCCCGTCGCGCTCGATGCTGTTGTAGGTCAGCACCGTGTGGACGCTGCAGTACTGCTCGTCGCCGGCCTTGCAGCGCTCGCACTGGCGGCAGGAGTCGACGAAGCAGCCGATACCAGCGTGGTCGCCGATCTTGAACCCGGTCACCGCGCTGCCGACCTCCGTGATGATGCCGGCGATCTCGTGGCCGGGCACCATCGGGAAGATCGCCGATCCCCATTCCTCACGTCCCTGGTGGATGTCGGAGTGGCAGATGCCGGAGTAGGCGATCTCGATCAGGACATCGTGCGGGCCGACATCCCGGCGCGAGATGGTGGTAGGCCCGAGTGGAGCCTTGGCAGCAGGGGCGGCGTAGGCAGCGACATCCATGCCGCGCAGCCTAGGCCCGGTCCTCGACCTGCGGGAACTCACCCGGCGTGACGTGGCCGACCCGTGACGTCTCGGCCACGATGACGCCCGCGAGGACGATGAGGCCGCCGATGCCCTGGATTGTCGTGAACGTCTCGCCCAGGAGCGCAAGGGCGATGAGCCCGGCCCACAACGGTTCGGTGGTGCCGACAATCCCGGCGCGTTGGGCACCGATGCGCCGCAACGATCCGAGCACCAGCAGGAACGGAGCGATGGTGCCCAGGACGATGCCCCACGACATGATCAGCCAGACCGGCAGCCCGGGTGACCCGTCCAGCATGGGCTCGGCGGTCACCGTCAGCATGTCCCAGGGGAAGGACCACCACGGCGCGATGACCGACCACGTGGCGGTTGCGAATACGAACCCCCACATCGTCAGCGAGACGGCATCGCGACTTCGCTGCCCGGATTCGCCGAGCAGCCAGTAGGCGGCGAGGGCGAGCGCCAGGCACAGCCCGGCGGCGAGCCCGACCGCGTCCAGTGACATCCCCTCCCAGACCCGGGCAACCATGGCCAGTCCAACCAGCGTGAGCGCGATGGCCAGCCAGATCCGGTTCCCGACGGGCTGGCGTCGGCCGAATCTCATCCACAGCGCGACGACCACGGGGGCGAGGAAAGCAAGGAGGGTCCCGATCCCGACGGGCAGCCGGGAGATGGTCAGGAAGTACAGGAACTGCACCAGGGTGAAGGCGATCACGCCGTACGCGATCAGGAAGGGCAGCTCGCCGCGCCTGATCCGCAGCCTCGCAGGCTCCCGCAGCGTCACGTAGATGACGAGGATCACCATGGCCCCGCCGTTGCGCAGCTCGGTGAGGTGCACCGGATCGAGCCCGGCATTCAGGGCACTCTTGGAGAGGACCCCGTTGAAGGCGAAGAGCAACGCCGCGACCAGGTACATGGCCACGCCGACCGCCGCCCGCCCGGCGTCGGGGCGCCCGCCGGTCGCTAGTCGATCTGTAGCTGCCACACCCGCGCACCCCCGACCAATGCCGCGGAGTTCGGCACGATGACGACGTCGTCGCCCATGCGGACCAACGCTGGCGGCGTGAGGTGGCGGGAGTTGCCGCCGCCTAGGTAGAGCCGGTCCCACAGGAACACCGGGCGAAGGCCTTCAACGACGCGGCCGACCCGCCGCGACCACAGGGCGTCACCGAGCCGCCTGCGCTCGTGCTCGCCGATGTAGGTGTCGTACGACAGGCCCCAGCGGACCGGGGCCTGGGATAGCTCCAGGTGAGGGGCGAGCCGGCCGCCGTCGAAGATGGCGCAGCCGAGCCCGGTGCCCAATGTCAGGACCAGCTCGAGGCCCTGGCCGGCGATGACCCCCGCGCCGTGGATCTCGGCGTCGTTCAGGAGCCGGACAGGCATCCCCATGGCCTCGGCAACGGCGGTCTGCGCGTCGAAGCCCTCCCACTGCTCCACCAACTCGGGCAGCACACGGGTTCGCGGCCCCGACCGCGTGACGTAGTGCGGGGTGGTCACGACCACGCCGTGCCGGATCATGCCGGGCATCCCCACGGTCGCCCGTTCTGCCCGCGGCAGCCGGCTGGCGAGGTCCACCAGCGTCTCGACGAAGAGGTGGGGCGGCAGCGGGTACGGGGTCGGCACCCGGATGGGGTGGGCTCGCATCGTGCCGGCATCGTCGAGCACGGTTCCCTTGATGCCGCCGCCACCGCAGTCGATCGCCAGAGTGGTCATGCCCCGCATTCTGCCGTCGGGGCGGTCGGTATTCTGATCTTCCCCCCGGGCGACCGGGGTGGGTGGGAGGCGTCGCCTAGTCCGGTCTATGGCGCCGCACTGCTAATGCGGTTTGGGACTTCAATCCCATCGAGGGTTCAAATCCCTCCGCCTCCGCCACGCCCGCCTTGCCGTTGCGCTACCCGACGGTGAGGGTCTTGCCGCTCAGCTTGGCGGGCACCGTGCTTAGGGGGCCTTCGGCCGGCCCGGCAACGAAGGTCCCGTCTGCTGTGAACATGGATCCGTGCGCCGGGCAGCGCCAGTTGCTGCCCGACCGAGCGACCGTCACGCCCTGATGCGGGCAGGCCAGGCTCAGGGCCCGGTAGGTCGATGTTCCCGTGCGCACGATGGCGACGGGCTTGCCCTTCACCGTGCCGAGGTTGACGCTCCCGCCCACCCTGGCCAGGGCGGGCACCTTGTCCAGCGTGACGACCACCTGGCCATTCGGCTTGCGGGTGATTCCGTCCGCCGCCATCGCCTCGTTGGCCAGGAGGGCGGGCGTCAATCCCAGTGCGGCGATGCCGCATGCGGAGAGCAGGAAGTCGCGTCTGGTGGGCATGGCACTCCTTTCGGCGGGGGTCCCAGAATAGGCATGCAGCGCGATTTCTGCCGCCGGATGCCCCGCGCTAGACTGCCCGACGGCCGCTCGCGGCCATGCGCCCGTAGCTCAACGGATAGAGCATCTGACTACGGATCAGAAGGTTGGGAGTTCGAATCTCTTCGGGCGCACCCTTGTTCGATTGCTCCTCCCGCGTCGCACTTGCTTGGTCAGGACGGCGCCGACGGGATCACGGATGCCATGCGGGCCGATACGCCCGGTGAACCAGCACGCGTCCGATCCCGACGGAAGGTGCCCTCATGAACCCATTGCGCAGTCGCCGCGGCCGGCTTCCCGCTGTCCTCCTGGCGCTAGCGATGACGGCCGGCGGCATCCTCGCCATGTCACCGGCCGCCCCGGCGCAGGAGGGAGTTCCGGAGCTGCGCCCAGCGGCGCGGGTCAAGTGCGTCAACGTGAACACCGGCTTTGCCCGCTACTCCAGCAACGGACGGTGCAGGTCGAACGAGCGCGTGCAGGCCCGGTCCTGCGCCAGGGGCGGGGCCTGCGTCGTCGGCGACGTCGGCCCGGGGCGCGGCCGGGTCTTCTACTCCGCCCGCACTGCCCAGCCATGGGGGCGCTACCTCGAGGCGGCGCCGAGTTCCTGGTATGCCCCGACGGGTGACCCCAACCTCGCGTGGTGCCAGGACGTGACCACGCGGCTCCCCGGAACGGACGGCGCAGGTCTCGGCGACGGCAAGGCCAATACCGCCGCGATGCTGGCGGTGTGCACGTCGGGCGCCGCGGCGGCGGTCCAGGGTTACCGGGGCGGCGGGAAGGCCGATTGGTACCTGCCGTCGAAAACCGAGCTGCGGCAGCTGTTCCTGCACCAGAAGAAGGTGGGGGCGTTCATCTTCCACGGCTACTGGAGCTCGACCCAGGCGAGCGAGAACATGGCGTGGATCCAGGACTTCTACTCGGACTACGTGCCCGCCCCGAGCGACAAGGCATTCGCCAACTACGTGCGCCCGGTCCGCGCGTTCGGCTGAGCTCGGGGCGCGCCACTCCGGCCGGCCACGCCCGCCGTGTGCTTACCTGTAGTGGTGGCTGTCTCCCTGCTTCCATCCCGAGGCCTCGCGCCCCGCGCGGCCGGGCTCGCCGTGATCGCGCTTGCGCTGCTGACCGCGTGCTCGTCGTCCCCTGACCCTGCCGCCGACGAGGCAAGCGCGGCAAGCCCGTCCACTGAGGTGCCAGCATCCCAGTCCGCGGAGCCAGCGCTGGACCCGCCGCCGACGGGGATCGTGCTCCCGCTCTCGTGGGAGTCGGAGTCCGCCCGCGATGCCGGCGCCGGGTACGTGATGGCGCTGTCGATGACGTCTCGCCCGGACGTCTACGACGGCCGCTACTTCCACCGCGACGACGATGGAGCCGTCGACGGCCAGGTCTTCGTGACCATCCGGGTCACCGGCCCCACGTCGGTCGACGTCACCTTCTCGGGCTCGCAGGGCTCGACCGGAAGCCTGGCACTGGCCGAGGACGCAAGCGGCGCCTCGTCCATCAACCTTGGGCCCGCGTGCGCGGAGGTCCTGGTCGAGGACGCCACCCTGGCCGACTGCGTCCTGTTCGATGCGGCCGGGCGGGCGACCCCGTCGCCCACGGCGAGCTCTCCTCCCGCCGTCACGCCGGCCACGTCGGCTGACGAGGCGATGGGCTACCTCTGCTCGGCTGCGGTGGAGGAGCTGGCCGACGTGACGGAGCCGACGTCCGACGCCTTCGCGACAAGCGTGCTGCAGGTCGCCCTCGGACTGCTGGAGTACGACGCGGGTGCGGTCGACGGCGTGTACGGCGCCACGACGGAGGCGGCGGTGAGGGCTTTCCAGTCCGACGCGGGGATCACGGTCGACGGTCTGGTCGGCCCGCAGACGTGGACCAGCCTGCAGGCGGCCGCATGCCGGCTTCCGGAGGATCCGGCGGAGTAGCGGGCAGCATCGGCACGAAAGGCGCTACATTCCGACGATGCTGAGACTGCGGCAGGCATCGGTCGGCGTTGTCCTGGCACTGGTGGTCTCGTCGGCGGTCATGCCACTGGCGCGGGCGGCCGACCAGCCGGGCGAGCCGTGCTCGACGGAAGGCTTCATCCAGAACCTCGGCACCGGGTTCCTCGTCTGCACCAACGGCGTCTGGCAGGCATCCAGCACGCCGCCGCCACCACCGTTGGGCACGCCGCCGGCGGGGGCGGGCGCCGGGTCGACGGCCAAGGTGGCCAAGATCTTCAAGCCGGTCGGGACCGCGCTGTCCCAGGACACGTTCGGGTCGACCGGGAAGCAGGTTGCCGACGCGACGGCCTTCCGGCTGCCGGACGGCCGGGTCCGGATCTTCGCCTTCGTCAACGTCACCACGGGGCTGCCCGGGCTGCGGTCGGCGACATCCACGACGAAGGCGGGGACCTCGTTCGTCAGTGACGGCACCGACCCGTTCCCCGGGACGCCGGTCGGGCAGCCGCGCGCCTTCCCGCTCGGTGGCAACAGCCTGCGGCTGTTCTTCGCGGAGGCAGGGACCGTGCAGACGGCCGTGAGCAGCGACGGCGGGGTCACGTTCACCCGCCAGGGGCCGGTCATCACGACCGAGCAGGCCGGCTTCGAGCCGGGCGTCATCTCGGTCATCAAGCACAAGGGCGTCTACCGGGCCTACTTCTCCAACCTCGAGAAGCCCGGCGTGCATGCCGAGCGCGTCATGCGCACCGCAACCAGCACCGACCTCATGACCTGGACGATGGGGCCGTCGGTCGTCGCAGCAGGCGGATCCCACCCATTCGCGGTGACGGACAAGACGGGCAGGGTGGCGATCTACTACGCCGCTGACCGCGGCAGCACTTACGGCATCTGGGTCTCGACCAGCAAGGACGGCATCAACTTCAGCAAGGAGAAGCTGGTCGTCGTCGGCGGCGGGGACGCGGACATCATCCGGGCGGCGTCCGGTGGTGGCTACCTCATGTACTACGGGGCCGACCTGGGCGGCAACAACTTCGGGATCAAGGTGGCGAAGTCGATCGGCAAGGTCATCCCGTAGCCGCTGGGGTCAGATCCCGCGCATGGTGTTGTTGCGCGGCTCGTGGGTGAGCTCGGCCAGGCCGAGGCGCTCCAGGAGCGGTGGCAGGTACATGCCGAACCTGCCGCGGTAGCCGTTGCGCTGCCCATACCAGCCGCCCACGGGGTTGCCGGGATCGCGCCCGAACGCCTCCACGGTCCCGTCCGCTGCCGGCTTCTTCTCATCGGCCGCGCCGAGCGGGACCCAGTCGCCCTGGGCCAGCAGCCATGCGTGCAGGTCGTCGACTGCACGCGCGTCATAGGTCAGTCGCGTCGACCCGACCTGGCAGACGAGCAAGGGCGGATCGCCATCGTCGTCGCGGTACATCGTGTACTCCGACGAGCCGGGCGCGGTGGTGAGCTGCCACGGGTCGTCGCGGGTCCCTGATCCCTTGTCCATGGGCCAACTACAGCAGGTCCACGACCCGCGCGAAAGCCCCCGGGACGGTGCGCGCGGCCGGGACCACCAGGCGGCGAAGTGCTGGTCGCTGGGCCACGCGGATGAGCGTCCCGGTGAGGTAGCGGTAGGACCGGGTGATGCGCAGCCACTCGCCTTCGTACGAATGGGGGTCGTCCCGGCCGATCGCTTCGACGGCAGCCTGCGCCTGCGCGAAGCCGATCCGCAGCCCCTCCCCGGTCAGCGCGTCGACGTAGCCGGCGGCATCGCCCACGAGCAGCGTGCGGCCGGCCGTGCGTGCCGATGAGGACTGGCGCAATGGCCCTGCGCCCCGCTCGTCGCTGGCAGGAGCCGCTCCCTCGATCCGGCGCTGCAGGGCGGGCGTGGCCGCAAGGGCCCGGTCCAGGCTCAGTGGCCGGCCACCGAGCACCGCTATCCCGACGACGTCATCGGCCACGGGGGTCACGTACACCTCGACGTCCGGCAGCCAGTAGACCTCCACGAGGTCGGTCCAGGGCTCGACGCGGAAGTGCTGCCGCACCCCGAATCTCTGCGGGCCGCGCGCCGCCCGTTCCAGGCCCGTCGCGGCGCGAACAGAGGAGTGCAGGCCGTCGGCACCGACGAGGTACCGGGCGGTGATGCCACCCGCCTCGACGCAGGCGCCGGTCGCGACGACGCTGGTCACCCGGCCGGTCACGAAGGCAACCCCGGCGGCCTCGGCCCGGCGCCGGAGGGCCTGGTGCAGCACCGTCCGGCGCACGCCGCGCCCCGGGCCGTGCGAGAAGCGCGCCTCCGCGCTCCTGGTGCCGTCGAGGTACCTAATGCCGAGGAACGGCCGTCCGGGCGGGTCGACGCCGAGGTCGGCCAGCCGGGCCACCGCCTCGGGCATGAGGCCCTCGCCGCAGGCCTTGTCGATGTCCCCCGCCCGCGGCTCGATGACCGCGACCGACAGCCCGGCGCGACGTGCGTAGAGGGCCGTGGCCAGGCCGACGGGCCCTCCGCCAGCGACGAGAACGTCGATCACGCGCTGGGCAGCGTGGCCAGGGCCGCGTTCTCCGCGCGGATGCGCACGGCCAGGAGAGGCAGGTTGAGGAGGGTGAACACGACGGCGGTCACCCAGGCGAAGCCGACCATGGGCAGGGCGAACCCCTCGATGACGACGGCGACATAGTTGGGGTGGTTCAGCCATCGATACGGGCCACCGGTGACTCGCGGCAGCCCGGGGACGATGACGATCCTCGTGTTCCAGCGCGGACCGAGGGTGCGGATGCACCACCACCGCAGCGCCTGCGAGGCGAGGACGAGGGCGAGCATCGCCCACGACAGCCACGGGATCATCGGCGTGGGCCACACCCACACCTCGACGAGCGCCCCCGCCAGCAGGCCTACATGCAGCACGACCATGAACGGGTAGTGACCGCGGCCGAACTCGATCCCGCCGTGCGCGCTGCTCCAGCGCAGGTTGCGCTGCGACACCACGAGCTCCGCCACGCGCTCGGCCGCCACGATGAGGACGAGGATGGTGAAGGCCCACGTGCCGGTCAAGGCCTCACCACCGCAGCAAGACCAGCTCGGCGCAGAACCCCGGACCCATGGCCATGAGCAGGCCGGGGCTGCCCGGCTCCGGCCTGCTCATCCCGGCCACCCCGGGAGCGGCATCGGTGCCCGCAAGGGTGTCGGCGAGGACGTGCAGCACCGAGGCCGACGACAGGTTGCCGATGGCAGCGAGGGATCGCCACGTCACGTCGAGCTGCCCGTCGTGGAGGTCCAGTGCGTCCTGCATGGCCTCGAGGACCTTCGGACCGCCGGGGTGGCTGACCCAGCGATCGATGTCCGTGGTCTTGAGGTCGTGGTCGGCCAGGAAGTCGGCCACGTCGTCGCCCACGTAGCGACCGATGACCTCCGGGACGCCGGCGGAGAGCACGATGCGAAAGCCCGACGCCCCGATGTCCCAGCCCATCGTCCGCTCCGTGTCCGGGTACAGCCGGCTGCGCGACGCGACGACCGTCGGGCCGTCGAGCCCGAGCATCGACGCGCGGCGGCCGCCGACCATGACGACCGCTGCGGCCCCGTCGCCGAAGAGCCCGCTGGCCACGATGTTGGGCATCGAAGTGTCGTCTCGCTGGACAGTCAACGAGCACAGCTCGACGGAGACGAGCACGGCCACGCCATCTGGGCGCCCGAGCAGGTAGTCGTGCATGCGGGCGATCCCTGCTGCCCCCGCAACGCAGCCGAGCCCGAACAGGGGCAGCCGGTGGACGTCCGGCCGGAACCCCATGGGCAGGGCCAGTCGGGCCTCGAGGGAGGGCGCCGCAACCCCAGTCACCGTCGTCGACACGAGCAGGTCGACGTCGGCCGCCGCCAGCCCGGCCTGCGCAAGGGCTCCCTCGATGGCCTCTCGGGCCAGTCCCAGTCCCACGTCGATGAATGCATCGTTGGCGGCGCCGAAGTCAGCCAGGAGCGGGTAGTCCTCCAGCGGCAGGGCCAGGTGTCTCGACCGCACCCCGGTGGCCGCGTGAATGCGCTCGATCGCCGCCCGGTGCTCGCCATCGGGCGCGACGACGGCGCTGAATGCGTCGGTGATCTGCTCCTGCGGGTAGGCGTGCGGGGCAAGTACCCCACGGACTCCCGCAATCACTGACACGATCGGATCGTAGGCGCATGGGGCGCCGACTGATACGGCTGGGCGGACGGAGTGGCGATGGCAATCGCGGTCCTCGGGACAGGCATGGTGGGGCAGGCCATCGCCGGGCGACTGCACGGGCTCGGGCACGAGGTCGTCGTGGGCACGCGGGACGTCGACGCGACGATGTCGAGGCCGCCCTTCGACGAGGGCGGCAGCCCGACGTTCGCCGCGTGGGCTGCCGATCATCCGGGGGTGCAGGTTGCCTCGTTCGCGGACGCCGCGGCGACGAGCGACCTCGTCGTCAACGCGACATCCGGTGCCGTCACGCTTGACGCCCTCGCCGAGGCAGGTGCGGCCAACCTCGCCGGCAAGGTGCTTCTCGACATCTCCAACCCGCTCGACTTCTCGCGCGGATTCCCGCCCACTCTCTTCGTCAAGGACAGCGATTCGCTGGGGGAGCAGGTCCAGGCCGCCTTCCCTAACGCGCTCGTGGTCAAGTCGCTGAACACGATGACGGCGGCCCTGATGGTCGAGCCTCGTCGGGTCGGCGGGGGCGAGCACTCGGTCTTCGTCAGCGGGAACGACCTGCAGGCCAAGGCCCGCGTCGTGGGCCTGCTGCACGAATTCGGTCACACCGACGTGATCGACCTCGGCGACATCACGACGAGCCGAGGCCCCGAGATGTTCCTGCCGCTGTGGCTGCGCACGATGCAGGCACTCGGCACGGGCATGTTCAACATCAAGGTGGTCCGGCCGTGAAGTCCGGTGTGCACATCGTGCGCTTCGACCTGCCCGGGTGGCCCGGCTCGCTGGCCTCGACCATCGCCGATGTCGGCCGCGCGAGCGAGGCAGCGGGCCTGGACAACCTCTCCGTCATGGACCACTACTTCCAGATGGAGCCCTACGGTGGCTCGGCCAGCCCGATGCTCGAGGGCTACACGACGCTGGGCTTCCTGGCGGCCCACACGAGCACCGTCGAGTTGCAGCTGCTCGTCACGGGCGTCACCTACCGGCACCCGGGCCTGCTGGCGAAGATCGTCACCACGCTCGACGTCCTGTCGGGCGGCCGCGCGATGCTGGGCATCGGAGCGGCCTGGTACGAGCGCGAGCACCTGGCCTTAGGGGTCCCGTTCCCTCCGTTGTCGGAGCGCTTCGAGCGCCTCGAGGAGACCCTGCAGATCGTCCACCAGATGTGGAGCGACGACGACGGCCCGTACGACGGGCGCCACTACCGGCTCGGCGAGACCATCAACGTGCCTCAGGCGATCACGCGCCCGCACCCGCCCATCATGATCGGCGGCTCGGGTGAGCAGAAGACGCTGCGCCTCGTCGCTGCCTACGCCGATGCGTGCAACATCTTCGCCGGCCCCCAGTCCGGGCCCGACGCGGTACGGGCGAAGCTCGACATCCTCGCGGAGCACTGCGAACGCGAGGGGAGGACCTTCGATGACATCAGGCGCACGATCCTGTGGACGGGACCGCTGGATCCCTCGCCCGCTGAGGGCGCCGCCTTCGTCGAGGACATGGCCCGCTTTGCGGCCGTCGGCGTCGAGGAGGTGCACATCATGCCGCCCGGTGACGACCCGGTCGGCTGGATCGCACGCTTCGGAGAGAACGTCGTGCCCGGCCTGCGCGAGATCTGATCGGGCTGCTGTCCATTCGTGTCTTGCGTGTTCGTCCTGTACATGAACCCGGCGATGCGCGCCGGCCAGCGAGGAGGTCGTCATGCCCCAGTACGTGGCAATCATCTACACCAAGGACGTCGACTGGTCCCACCCCGACCAGGCGGCCGACATGGCCGAGTACGGGGCCTTCGGCGAGGCTGCCGCAGCCGTCATCCGTGGCGGTGCCGCGCTCTACCCCACTGCGACGGCCACCACGGTCCGGGTCGCGGGCGGCAAGGGCGGCGACGTGCTGACGACGGACGGGCCGTACGCCGAGACGAAGGAGGCGTTGACCGGCTTCTACATCCTCGAGTGCGCCGACCTGGACGAGGCCGTCGCGACTGCGGCGCGGATCCCTGCTGCCTGGGACGGGGCGGTCGAGGTGCGGCCGGTCCTGCCCGTCATGTGATTCAGTGACGGCCGCGACGTCACCGGAGGAGGCGGCCGAGCGGGCCGTCCGCTCGGAGTACGCCCGCATCCTCGCCACCCTCATCCGCGTGACGGGCGACGTCGACCTGGCCCAGGACGCCGTGCAGGACGCATTCCTGCGGGCGTTGCAGACATGGCCGCGCGACGGGGTCCCTGACGAGCCGCGGGCCTGGCTGACCGTCGTCGCGCGTCGCTGCGCGATCGACCGTATCCGCCGGGACGCGTCACGACAGGGCAAGGAGGCTGACGCGGTGTGGCTCCTCGACAACGCAGTGCCCGAGCCGGTTGAGTCGGTCGTGCGCGACGACCTGCTGCGGCTGGTGTTCACCTGCTGCCACCCGACGCTGTCGCGGGATGCGCAGATCGCCCTGAGCCTGCGAACACTGGGCGGGCTCAGCACGGCCGACGTGGCACGGGCGCTCCTGGTGCCCGAAGCGACCATGGCCAAGCGCCTGACCCGCGCCAAGCAGAAGATCCGGCAGGCGCGCATCCCCTACCGGGTGCCCGCAGACGATGAGTTGCCGGCACGCCTCGACGGCGTGCTCGCCACTGTGTACCTGATGTTCAACGAGGGGTACGCCGCGGGGGCGGGTGAGTCCGCCATGCGTGGTCCATTGATCGACGAGGCCGTGCGGCTCGGCCGGCTGCTGCACGACCTCATGCCCGACGAGGCGTCGGTGACCGGCCTGCTCGCCCTCATGCTGCTGCAGGATTCCCGCCGGTCCGCGCGCGTCGCCGCCGACGGGACCGTCGTTCCGCTCGCCGAGCAGGACCGTGGGCTGTGGGACCCAGAGGCTGTCCGCGAGGGAGTGGAACTCGTGGGGGCAGCCCTGCGACGGACCCCGGACCGGCCGGACCCGTACGTGGTGCAGGCGGCGATCGCCGCCTGCCACGCGCTCGCACGGGACTATGAGGCCACCGACTGGGACGCCGTCCTGTCCTGGTACGACGTCCTCCTCACGGTGGAGCGCACGCCGGTCGCGGCGCTCGGGCGGGCGGCGGCTGTTGCGGAGCGCGACGGGCCTGAGGCGGGGCTGCGCGCCGTCGACGCCGTCGACGGGCTGGCGGGCTACGCGTGGTGGCACGCGTCGCGTGCGGAGCTTCTTGGCCGGTTGGGGCGGGCGGACGAGGCGGCGGCTGCGAGCGCCCTCGCGGTGAGCCTGGGCCTGAATGATGCGCACGCCCGCTTCGTCATGAGGAGGCGGCCTGACTCCGACTAGGAGGCCGGCCATTCCCGCAGGAAGGGGTTCTCCCACAGCTGGTTTCCGTCCTGGATCGTGAAGCCCGCCAACGTCGGGTGCGTCATGGTGAAGTTGGTGGCGCACGGCTGGTCCACGATCAGGCCCCAGCCCCGGGCCAGGAAGTGCCGCTGGAGGAGCCCCTCCGTCAGCCGGTCGGTCGTGCCGACGGCCATCAGGCGGGCGTTCTGCTGGATGACATCGCTGGCGGGCTCCAGCAACTCGAACTCGACCCCTTGAACGTCGATGTGGAGAAGGTCCGTGCGGGTCGGCCCCGCCAGCAGGTCCGCGATGGCCACGGCAGGCACGTCGTGGTGGGTGAGGTGGACCCCCCGGTAGTCGACATCGGTGCCCGGCAGTGTCCACACGGCGGCCCCCATGTCGTCATCGGGGATGTCGGGGAACTGAAGGACGGTCCGCGAGTGCCACCCGGCCGCCCGGACGACGAGCACGTCGAGACCCGGGTCCGCTGCCGCGACCCTCGCGGCCAGTTCGTCCGGGTTGCCCTCGGCGAGGGCAACCGCCAGGCCGTTGTCCTGCGCGTGCTGGACGGCCCACCGGCAGCGCACCGGGTCGGCCTCGACCGCGACCCCGAACGCCTGGAGGCCGCGCCGCTTCGCGGTGACGACCCCTGACACGGTCCATGGCGCCCAGCCGGCGCCGACCTCGACGATCCGGAAGGTGCCTTCAGCGGTGTTGATGGCCTGGGCAAGCCCGGCGTACTCGACGTCCTCGCTGCGGTAGCCGTCATCGGGGATAGGCAGCGCCTCGCTGATCGTGCCGGCGAGCTCGGCCGGTGCCCAGGGCAGCATCGCCACGCGGGTGCGCACGCCGCTCCAGTCGATGAAGTGGTCCGGGTCTGCGGCGACCGGCTCGTCGGCGCGAAGGGACTCCAGCAACTCACGGCACATCCCTGGCGTGATCGGGACGGCGATGCCGTTGCCCAGGCTCGGGACGGTGGGGCCGCGCTGCGCCGCGGGCGCGTCGGCCTGGCGGCGCGCGGTCCAGGGCAGGCGCACGCCGAGCAGGGTACCCGCGCGCCCGACCTGGTGGGGGCGTCTCGGCACTCCCGGAGGCGCGGGGGATGATGCGCCCGTGCCACCCCGCAACCTGGTCAACCTCGAGGCCGTCAGCCAGGCGTTCGGGGATCGCCCCCTGCTCAGCGCCGTGTCGACGGGCGTCGGGGACGGCGATCGGATCGGGGTCGTGGGGCGCAACGGCGCGGGCAAGACGACGCTGCTGGACGTCCTCGGCGGCGTCGAGCCGCCCGACGCGGGCCGGGTGAGCGTGGCCTCTGGGGTGCACCTGGGCTACCTGCGGCAGTCACCGCCCTTCGATCCCGCGGCCACGATCCTCCAGGCCGTCGTGGGGGAGCGCGCCACGCACGAATGGGCGGCCCAGCCACGCGTACGCGAGGTGCTCGATGGCCTGCTCGGCGGGTACGACGACGACCTCCTCGACCGCAGGCTCGGCGACCTGTCCGGCGGCGAGCGGCGTCGCGTCGAGTTGGCCCGCCTGCTGGTCGCCGAGCTTGACCTGCTCCTGCTCGACGAGCCCACCAACCACCTCGACGTCGAGGTGGTCGGCTGGCTGGCCCGCTACCTCAGGGCACGTCCCGCCCTCGCGGTCGTCGTCGTGACGCATGACCGCTGGTTCCTCGACGAGGTGTGCGAGCGCACGTGGGAGGTGGTCGACGGGGCCGTCGAGGAGTACGACGGCGGGTACTCCGCGTACGTGCTGGCGAAGGCCGAGCGCACCCGCCAGGGCGAGGCGATGGAGGCGCGTCGCAGCAACCTCATCCGCAAGGAGCTCGCCTGGCTCCGGCGTGGCGCACCGGCACGGACCTCCAAGCCGAAGTTCCGGGTCGATGCGGCGAACGAGCTGATCGCCACCGAGCCGCCGCCGCGCGACGCCGTCGAGCTGCTGTCCTTCGCCGACGCCCGCCTGGGCAAGACCGTGATCGAGGCGCACGACGCGACCGTGTCCGTGGGTCGGCGTGTCCTCGTGGACCGGCTGTCCTGGAACATCGGGCCGGGCCAGCGGATCGGGATCCTCGGGGCCAACGGCGCGGGGAAGACGACCCTCGTGCGCACCCTCCTGGGCCAGATCCCCCCGCTCCAGGGGCGCATCGTCACCGGCCAGACGGTCCGTCCGGCCTACCTGTCCCAGCACCTGGAGGAGCTGGACCCCAGCTGGCGGGTCCTGGAGGCGGTGGAACTGGTCGCGCAGCGGGTCGACCTGGGCAAGGGCCGGGAACTGACCGCATCGCAGCTGTGCGAGCGGCTCGGTTTCGGCACCGACGGCCAGTGGACCCCGGTCGGTGACCTGTCCGGCGGCGAGCGGAGGCGGCTGCAGTTGACCCGCCTGCTGATGGGGGCACCGAACGTCCTGGTCCTCGACGAGCCCACGAACGACTTCGACGTCGAGACGCTGACCGCCCTGGAGGACCTCCTCGACGGGTTCGCGGGCACCTTGCTGGTCGTGTCCCACGACCGGTACTTCCTCGAGCGGGTGTGCGACGACTTCGTGGCGCTTCTCGGCGATGAGCGCATGCGCCCGCTGACCGGCGGCCTGGACGAGTACCTGGCCCTGCGCTCGGGCGTGGTCGAGGCTGCGCCCGTCACCCCTGGCCCGCCCCCTGGGCCGGTGAAGAGCGACGCCGCGCGGCAGCGGGAGGAGCAGAAGGCGCAGGCGCGGCTCGAGCGGCAGATCGAGAAGCTCTCCCAGCGCGAGGCGCGGCTGCATGAGCAGCTTGCCGAGCAGGCCACGGACTACGAGGCGGTGACCGCCCTCAACGAGCAGTTGCGCGCGATCGGCATCGAGCGTGAGGCGCTGGAGGAGCAGTGGCTGTCGCTCCTGTCGTGACGAGGGCCCATGTCGGCCCGCCTACGCTAGAGGCATGACCCTGCCCCAGCGCACCATCGGCGACCTGTCGGTCTCCGCCATCGGACTCGGGTGCATGCCGATGTCCTTCGAGACGATGCTCGATGATCGCGAGCGGGCCATCGCCACGATCCATCGGGCGCTCGACCTGGGCATCAACCTGCTCGATACCGCGAACATCTACGCGCCGGCGTGGGACGCCGTGGGGCACAACGAGGCCCTCGTCGCGGAGGCGGTGCGGACCTACCAGGGAGAGGCCGACCTGACCGACCTGCTGGTCACGACCAAGGGCGGCATCACCCGTGGGCCCGGGGAGTCATGGGGCCGGGACTCCTCGGCTGCGGCCTTGCGCAGCGCAGCGGAAGACAGCCTCACCCGGCTCGGCGTCGAGGTCATCGAGCTGTACCAGCACCACCGACACGACCCGTCCCAGACCTACCCGGACCAGGTCCGCGCCCTCGCCGCGCTGAAGGACGCTGGCCTGATCCGGCGCATCGGCCTGTCCAACGTCAACGGCGGGGAGCTTGCCGTGGCCCTCGACATCCTGGGCGGACCGGCTGATGGCGGCGTCGTGTCGGTCCAGAACGAGTTCTCCCCCCGGTACCGGGACGACGAGGATGTGCTGGAGCGCTGCACGGGGCTCGGCATCGCCTTCCTGCCGTGGTCGCCGCTCGGCGGCTCCGATCAGGCGCACGACGTCGGTTCGCACTACACCGCCTTCGCCGAGGTGGGCGTGGAACTCGGGGCATCGGCGCAGGAGGTGGTGCTGGCCTGGCTGCTGCGGTTGAGCCCGGTCATGATCCCGATCCCCGGAGCCACGCGCCCCGCCACGGTCGAGTCCTGCGTGCGGGCGGTGAGCCTCTCGCTCTCCGAGGAGCAGTTCGGCCGGCTGCAGGCCACCGCGCCCGTGCACGGGTCGATGTACGCCGACGACCTGCCGCGCAGCCCGCTCGCCTAGTCCCGGATGGCAGCCGAAGCGGTATCAGGGCCACGACGCCGGGTGGTGATCGTCGGCGCCGGATTCGGCGGACTGGCGTGCGCCCGCAAGCTTGCTGGCCGCACCGGCATCGACGTGACGATCATCGACCGTCATCCGTACCAGGTGTTCGCGCCCCTGCTGTACCAACTGGCCACTGGCGGGCTGCCTGAGGACGACCTTGCCTACTCTGTCCGCGCCGCCGTCCCGGGAGCCACGTTCCGGCGCGGGGAGGTGGTGCGCATCGACCGCGAGGCTCGACGCCTCCGCCTGGCCGACGGGACGGTCATCCCGTGGGACGACCTCGTGCTCGCCGTCGGGAGCACCGGGACGACGTTCGGCACGCCCGGTGTTGCCGAGCACGCCCTGCAGATGAAGTCCATCCAGGAGGCGCGGGCCATCCGCCGCCAATTGCTGCAGACCTACGAGGACGTCGAGCTCGGCCGCCGCCCTCGCGAGGCCCTGAAGGTCGTCGTCGTGGGCGGCGGACCGACCGGCGTGGAGATCTCCGGCGCGGTCGCCGAGCTGCAGCGGGCGATGCGCCGCGAGTTCCCGGAGTTCTACCGGTCGGCATCGGTCACTTTGGTCGAGGCCGGCCCGCGGCTGCTCCCGTCGTTCTCGGAGAAGTCCAGCGACCATGCAAGGGAGCAGTTGGAGGACCTCGGGGTCACGGTGAAGCTGGGGACAGCCGTCGACCGCATGTACCCCGATGACGTGCACCTGTCGTCCGGGGAGGTGCTGACCGCGGGGACCATCGTGTGGGCCGCGGGCGTCGCGGCGCCCAAGGAGTGGGAGGGCCTGGGCCCCACCGACCGCTCGAACCGGCTTCAGGTGTCCCCGACCCTGCAGCTTGGCGACGGCATCTGGGTGATCGGCGACATGGCCAGCGTCCCCGGGCCCGGTGGCCGGCCGCTGCCGATGGTCGCGTCAGTCGCGATGCAGCAGGGCCGCTACGTCGCCCGGGCGATCGTGCGCGAGCAGGCCGGCCAGCCCTTGACCCCGTTCGCCTACAAGGACAAGGGCCAGATGGCGACGATCGGCCGCCGTCGGGCGGTGGTGGAGACGCCTCGGGGGCTCAAGCTTCGCGGCACGTTGGCGTGGCTGGCCTGGCTTGGGCTGCACGTGTTCTACCTCGCGGGCGGCCGGCAGCGGCTCAGCGTCATCGCCGACTGGTTCTGGAACTACGTCGCGTGGGGCATCGGCCCCCGGCGCACAGTAATCGATTAAGAGACTTCCCCCACTCGCGCTAGGCGGTGGGGGCGGGCGGAGGGTCGGTGCTGGGTGTCGGCTCGGGGGTCGGCGCCGGGATGGGCGCGGGCGCGTTCTGTGCCAGTTCCTTCAGGTACTGCTGGTACGGCACGAAGCACTGCACCGACCGCTTGCCGAGCTTCCAGCCGGTCTCCGTCGGGTTGATCCGCCACCAGCCTGGGTAGGGGACCATGCCGTCGTACTTCTTGGCGATCTTCTGGCAGATCAGCGCGCTGCGCCGCAGGATGCTTGACTCGCCAGGGAACCGGGCCGTCGGGCCACCGAGGCGCTGCTCGAGCACCTTGATCCAGTTGCGCTTGGGGTTGGTGCACCTGACGGCCGCCGTGTTGCGCGCGCTCGGCGTGCTCGGGGTGCAGAAGTTGAGGTCGGCCTGCGGCACCGAGGCCACGAAGGGTGCCCCTGGACCGGTGATGCGCTGCAGCCCGAGCCCGCTCTGCAGCACCGCGTCGCACCTGACCCAGCGCTCTCCCGCGGCCCACTGGGCATCGGTCGGGAACAGCGTGGCAACCCGGAACCTGCTGGGCAGGACCCGGGCCGGCATCCCGAGATACGCGTT
>JAUXRN010000061.1 GCA_030681835.1 Actinomycetota bacterium | reverse complement strand
GCGGTGCGCTCGCCGAGCATCAGCGAGTATTCCTTCTTGACGTACTGGATGATCGCGTTGTCCAGTTCGTCGCCGCCGACGCGGACGCTCAGCGAGCAGACGATGCCCCCGAGCGAGATGACCGCGACCTCGGACGTGCCGCCGCCGATGTCGACGACCATGTTGCCGGTCGGCTCGTGCACGGGAAGGCCTGCGCCGATGGCCGCGGCCATGGGCTCCTCGATGATGAACACCTTGCGTGCGCCGGCGGCGTAGCCCGCGTCCTTGACCGCGCGCTGCTCGACGCCAGTGATGCCCGACGGGACGCACACGATGAGCCGCGGCTTGGCCAGGTGGCGGCGCTTGTGCACCTTCTGGATGAAGTAGCGCAGCATGCGCTCGGTGGTGTCGAAGTCGGCGATGACGCCGTCCTTGAGCGGGCGGATCGCGACGATGTTGCCGGGGGTGCGCCCGATCATGCGCTTGGCCTCGGAACCGACCGCGAGGATTCCGCCGGTGTTGTTGTTGATCGCCACGACGGAGGGCTCGTTCAGAACGATGCCGCGGCCGCGAACGTACACCAGGGTGTTGGCGGTGCCCAGGTCGACGGCCATGTCGCGGCCGACGAAGGACGATGATGCTGCCATGGGGAAGCGGCCTTCCGAGCGGGTGCAGGGGTCTTCATCTTAAGGCCACCCGGTGGGCACCTTGGCACCGTCTGCCCGGATTGCCCCGCTTTGCCCCTCCGCCGACCTTGAGGTTGGCGCCCTTCCAGGGCCGGCACTTGCACGCCAACCTCAAGGTCGGCGGGCTGCTACTCCTCGCCGATGCGGGCCCATGCCGCCCCGGCTCCGGGGCTCGCTGCGCTCACTCCTCGCCGATGCGGGAGGCCCGGTCGATCTCCCGCTCCCGCAGGTAGGCCTCCAGCCTTGCCGCCACCTCCGCGTCGGACGGCAGCCCGTAGGCGGCCGTCACCGCCGCGCCGAGGTCAGCGCGGTAGTCGTGCCCTTCGCTCTTGAAGTCGCCGGGCTTGACGTTCGTGGCGAACATCGTGTCGATGAATGCCGTGGCCCAGGTGATGCCCGGCTTCCAGGTCATTCCCGCCGGGATGTTGCGCCCGCGGCCGCCGTCGACGGGCAGCCACTCCGGCCGCTGCCGGAACACCTCCGGGCGGAACCGGACGACCGGGTCGCCGTCATGCTCGAGGAACCACACCCGCGGGCGCGGCTCGGGCATCGACGCCGGGATCTGCTCGGGCCGGTCAATCGTGATGGACTCCGCCGAGCACCGGTCATGGAATTCGTCGGCCACGTGTCCGCCGGGCGTACCAACCCACAGTGCCCCGGCAACGCCGTACTGGTCGAGGTCGGCCGGACCCGCCGGGATCGCGGCCTGCTGCACCTTCGCACCCAGGCTCTCCCCGTAGAGGAGGATCCGGGGGCGCTGTTCGCGCCCCTGCAGCTCGGTGCGCACCGCGTCTAGCAGAAGCTTCTGGGTATGCGACGCCACTCCGACCGCGCCCAGCGACAGGAATGACGGCAGCAGTCCGTAGCCGACGGCCACGGCGGCGCTGTCGCCGCGGGTCAGCACTTCGAGCACGTCGACGGGAGTGGGGTTGGCATACCCGGTTCCGGCAGGGGCCTGGACGAGCAGGTTCGCGCGTTCGAAGGCGCCCGTGCGCCGCAACTCGGCCATCGCGAGCTCGACCCGCTGCTCGGGAGTACCGGCAGAGTCGACGCCGACGAACACGCGGACCGGCGAGGCGACCGGCTCCTGCCCGGTGACCTGACGGATCCCGTCGGGCGTGGAGACCGTGCCCACGAAGCGGGCACCCTCGCGGCCGAGTTCGGCCAGGCGCACGGCGGAACCGGGGCCCGCAGAGACAACAGGGTCGAGGGGTGCGGTCGAGAAGCCGGGGTCCAGGCCCCGGCCCTGCTCGGTGAGCTTGCCGAGCAGGCGATCGGCCGCGATCTTGCCCGCGACGGCGGTCGCCGCAACGACTCCTGCGCCGACGAGCACGGGCGTCACGGTCGTGACCGGACCCGGACCGCGCCCCGCGGCCGACCGCAGGAGCGAGGAGGCGACGCCGACCTTCAGCCCGAACGCGAGCCCAGTGAGCCCGCCGAGCACGAGCGGGAAGGCCGTGCGGACGTTCGCCGGCCAGGTGACGAGGGACGGACCGCGCGACGCGGCAGCCAGCCCCGCTGCTGCCGCCGCCCCGGCACCCAGGCCGAGCAGGGCCGGCTTCATGTCAGGCCAGGCCGGGGAAGAACAGGGCGATCTCGCGGGCCGCGGACTCCTCGGAGTCCGAGCCGTGAGTGACGTTGTTCTGGGTCTCGGTGGCGAGGTCCCCGCGGATCGTGCCGGGCGCAGCGTTGGCCGGGTTGGTCGCGCCCATCATGGCGCGCCAGGACAGGATCGCGTCCGGTCCCTCGATGACGGCGGCCACGAGCGGCGCGGACGTGATGAACGCCACAAGGTCGGCGAAGAACGGCTTGTCCTTGTGCTCCCCGTAGTGCGTCTCCGCGACCTCGGCCGCCAGGGTGCGCTGCTCCAGCGCCACGATGCGGAAGCCCTTGCGCTCGATGCGGCCCAGGACCTCGCCGACGAGACCGCGGGCCACGCCGTCGGGCTTGATGAGGACGAGGGTGCGCTGCGACACGGGTGTCTCCTTGGTAGGCAAGCGGATGTTGGCCCACCCTACCTAGCCGGGCCTAGCCGTCCGACTGCTCCGCCCGCAGCGCATCCACCCGCCGCCCGGTGCGCACGGCGACGAGCCACAGCACGGCGAACAGGCCGCCGACCACGAGCATCGCCCAGCCCGCGACCAGCGCCGTGGCCACCACCAGCGCCTGCATCGCCCAGCCCACCGCGACGCCCCAGGGCCTGCGCAGCGTGCCGATCGCCAGGACGAGCAGCAAAGTGAGTGCCAGCCCCATTCCCCACGCCAGCCGCGTGTTGTCGACCGATCCGTTGGACGCAGCCAGCGACGTGGCAAGGAAGACGACGACCGCCTCGGCCGCGAGGACAGCGGAGCACAGCACCTTCACCAGCCAAGCCTCCCATCCATGCCGGCCGCCGCGACCTCAGCCCAGCAGCCGGAGCGCATCGCCGACGAGGACGACCGAGCCCGTCACGAGGACGCCGGCGCCGCCGTAGGGCGCGTCCTCGTCCGCCATCGCGACGGCTCGGTCAATCGCGTCGGCCAGCGAGGGCTCCACGATGACGCGGTCCTCGCCGAACGTCTCGACGGCAATGGCCGCGAGGACGTCCATCGGCATGGCGCGAGCGGACGACGGCTCGGTGATCACGACCTGGTGCAGGCGACCCTCGAGGGCCGCCAGGAACCCCGATGCGTCCTTGTCCGCGAGCATGCCGACCACACCGACCAGCCCGGCGAAGTCGAAGGAGTCGTCGAGGGCCTCGGCGAGGGCGGCGGCGCCGTGCGGATTGTGGGCGGCGTCGAGCAGGACAGTGGGGTTGCGCCGGACGACCTGCAACCGACCGGGCGACGTGACCGCCGCGAAGCCGGCCCGCACGAGATCACCATCGAGCGCGCCGACCCCGTGCAGGAATGCCTCGACGGCAGCGAGGGCCACGGCGGCGTTGCGGGCCTGGTGCTCACCGAACAGCGGGAGGAAGACGTCCGGGTACTCCCCCGAAAGCCCGCGCAGGCTCAACGCCTGCCCGCCGACCGCCACCTCCCGCGACAGCACCCCGAACTCCAGGCCCTCGCGCGCGACCTCGGCTCCCACCTCGACGCATCGCGCGAGAAGGACCTCGGCAGCCGGCAACTCCTGCTGCGCCAGGACAGCCGTGCTCCCTGCCTTGATGATCCCGGCCTTCTCCGTGGCGATCTCGGCGATCGAATCCCCGAGGTAGTCACGGTGGTCGAGGCCGATCGGGGTGACCACGCTGACGACTCCGTCGGAGACGTTCGTCGAGTCCCACGTGCCGCCGAGCCCGACCTCGATGATGGCCACGTCGACGGGCGCGTCGGCGAAGGCCGCGAAGGCCAGCCCGGTCATGACCTCGAAGTACGACATGACCGGACCGCCGTCCGCTCGCGAGTTCGCATCGACCACCTCGATGAACGGACCGACCTCCTGCCAGGCCGCCAGCAGTCGGTCAGCCTCGATCGGCTGCCCATCGAGGCAGATCCGCTCGCGCGGATCGACCAGGTGCGGGGAGGTGAACAGTCCGGTACGCAGCCCGAACGACCGCAGCAGCGATTCGATCATGCGGGCCGTCGAGGTCTTGCCGTTGGTACCGGTCACGTGGATGACCGGGTACGTCCGCTGCGGATCGCCCATGAGGTCGGTCAAGGCCGCGATGCGTGCCAGCGTGGGCTCGATCCGGTTCTCCGGCCATCGCGCATCGAGTCCGGTCCACAGCTGCGCGAGCAACTGCGCGTCCTCGCCGGGCATCGCCACGGCCGCGAGTCTAGGTCCGAGGGGACGCGCCCTGGCCTCGGCGATCCGTTCATTACCCGAATCCGGACAAGGTGCGCGACGATGAGGGGGATGCCCGGGAGGTGACGTCGATGGTGGACCCCCTGGATCCGCTCCGCGCGGGGCCACGTCCCATCGACACCCTGCATACCCTGCACAGCCTGCAGGCCTTGGCCGCGGCAGCCATCGACGTGGTGTACGAGTCGGACGAAGAAGGCCTGATCCAGTGGATCTCCCCCTCCCTCACTCAAGTGCTGGGCTGGGCGCCGCCTGACATCGTCGGCACCAGGCTGATGGACCTCGCCCATCCAGACGACGTTGCCGGCTTCCTGAACGCGCAGGCACTCGTCTACTCACAGGTCCAGCCGGTCGCAGTCGGCCCGGTGCGCCTGCTCGGCTCGTCTGGGGAGTACCGCGGCCTGTCCGCTAGGGCACGGCCCATAACCGGGGACGACGGAGTGGTCGAGGGCGCCATCGTGACTCTGGCGGACACCTCCCTGTACGACGCCGCCGTGCGCGCCCTCACGACCCTGAGCGAGTGCAATCGTGCGCTCGTACGTGCGGTTGACGAGCACGGCCTGCACCAGGCCATCTGCGACATCATCGTGGCATCGGGTGAGTACGCCTTCTCCTGGTACGGGATCCCGGTGAACGACACCGCGCAGTCCGTGCGCCCGATTGCTGCGACGGCCGCAGAGGCCGGGTACCTCGACGACGTCACGATCTCCTGGGGTGACAACTCTTATGGCCATGGACCGACCGGGGAGTGTCTGCGCACCGGGATGCCGCAGGTGCGCAACGTGCTCGAGGACGACCTTGGCTACCAGCCCTGGCAGGAGGCGGCCGCCCGGCACGGCTTCCGCGCATCCATTTCGCTGCCCGTCGTGGTCCGCGGCGACATCGACGGAGCGCTCATGGTCTACGCGACCGACCCGCACGCCTTCGACGACGTTGCGCGCACGTTGATGAGCGTCCTGGCCGCCGACTTGGGCTTCGGCCTCGAGCGACTCCGGTCCCTTGACGAGGTGATCCGGCAGCGGTCGCGTCTTCAGGGCGCCATGCAGAGCCAGTTCGATCCGTTCGTCCTGTTGGAATCCGTTCGTGACGGGACCGGCGCGATTGTCGACTTCCGGTACCTCGAGGCCAGTGACGCGGCCATCGCGTTCGACGGCGGAGCCCGGGAGCAGATGGCGGGCCGCATGCTCAAGGAACTCGTCCCCGACGACGGCAGCGACCCATCGTTCGCGTCCTTCGTCCGGGTCGCCGAAACGGGCGAGCCGCTCATCGCCGACGACCTGGTGTACCTGCCGCCGGATGGTGCCGCGCCTCGGCGGCTGGACATCAGGGCGGTCCGCAGCGGCGACGGCGTGGCGGTCAGCTTCCGCGACGTCACGGAACGATTCGAGGTGGCAAGCAGGCTGGCCTTGAGCGAGGAGCGCTACCGACTGCTGGCCGAGAACTCCTCCGACGTGATCCTGCTGAGCGATCACGAGGCCAACGTCGAATGGGTGTCCGCGTCGATCACCAACACCCTCGGCTGGCGTCCAGACGACGTGATGGGCAGGGCTGCCGCGGAGTTCATCCACCCCGAGGATGTCCCGATGATGCGGCAAGTGGTGTCAGACAGTTTCCGAACGGGGGCCAGCACTCGCATGCGCTATCGGTGGCGGATCGCGAACGATGGCTACCGATGGGTCGAGGCGGCTGGCCGCCCGTTCCTGAATGAGTCAACGGGGGCATGGTCCCGAGTCGTCCGGCTCCGCGACATCCACGAGCAGGTGCTCGCGGAGCACGAACTGGCCGAGCGCGAGGAGCACTACCGCCTGCTGGCCGAGAATGCCTCAGACGTCGTCTGGCAGGTCCACCCCGACGGCACCGTCGCCTGGACGTCCGAGTCCGTGTCGCGGGTTCTCGGGTGGCATCGGGCCGACGTGATCGGCCGGACGGCAATGTCGCTCGTCGCACCCGACGACGTCCCGCGCATGACGCGGATCCGCGACGAGGCGATCGGCGGCCTCACCTCGCATGGCGAGATCCGGCTGCTCGCCGCCGATGGGAGCACCCGCTGGATCTCGATCACCCTGCGACCCGTGCCGACAGCTGAGGGCGTGGCCCGCGTCGCAGCGATCCGCGACATCGACGCCGAGGTGCAGGTACGCACGGAGGCGGAGTTCGCACTCGGCCACGACCACGTCACCGGCCTGCCCACCCTCCAGGTCGTCGAGCGCCGCATCGATCAGTCGCTGGTCGGGCTCGGCGCCGA
This sequence comes from Actinomycetota bacterium, assembly GCA_030681835.1. Classification (GTDB taxonomy): domain Bacteria; phylum Actinomycetota; class Actinomycetes; order S36-B12; family S36-B12; genus UBA10649. Next base: position 16,941 of record JAUXRN010000061.1, on the reverse strand, counting down.
GGACGAGATGGGCGTGCTGTGCGTCGGGCTCGACGGGCTGGGCAGGATCAACGATGCCCTGACCTACAGCGCGGGGGACCTCATGCTCACGACAGTCGGCGCCCGGATCGCCGAGACCGTCGGGAGCCCGGACCTCGTCGGGCGCGGAGCCGGCGACGAGTTCATCGTCGTCATTCCCTCCCTCGCAAGCGCTGCCGATGCGGGTCGGCTGGCCGAGCAGATCCGTGTCGCGGTGAAGCAGCCGCTGCCCGCAGTCGAGGGCGGCCTCACGCCCACCGTGAGCATCGGCATCGCCACGGGTCGCAGGGGTTCCGACGCCATGAGGCTGCTCGGGGACGCGAGCGTGGCCCTCCGTCAGGCGAAGGTCTCCGGGCGGGACAGGTTCGCGTTCGTCGACGAGGAGGTCGCGGCCGAGGCCCAGGCACGGCTGTCGACGGAGACGAGGATCCGCGCCGGGCTGGCGAAGGGCGAGTTCCAGGCCTGGTGGCAGCCCATCGTCCGCATTGCCACCGGCGAGGTGGCGGGCTACGAGGCTCTGGCGCGTTGGATCCACGACGGTGAGGTGCTCGCCCCGAGCGACTTCCTCCCAGTCGCGGAGCGATCGGACCTGATCCACGGCATCGACATCACGGTGCTGGAACGGGCCGTCGCCGCCCTGCACCAGTTGCCGGAACCGTTGTTCGCGTCCATCAACGTCTCGTCCCAGACCCTCGCGCAGACGCCGTACGCGGACACGGTCGAGGGACTACTAGCGGGAGCCGGGACGGACCCCGGACGACTCCACATCGAGGTGACGGAGACAACGCTGCTCAGCGCGAGACCCGCGGTGGTGGACTCGATGAGGCGCCTGGCGGCCCTGGGCGTGAACTGGTACGTCGACGACTTCGGCACCGGGTACTCCTCGATCAGCCACCTGCACGACCTGCCTATCAGCGGGCTCAAGCTCGACCTGTCCTTCACCCGCGGGATCCGCGACGGCGATGCGTCCAGCGTGAAGCTCGCCGGAGGGCTGGCCAGCCTCGCGAAGGCGCTTGGCACCGACACAGTGGCCGAGGGCATCGAGACATCCATGGAGGCCGAGATCCTGCTGGCCCAGGGCTGGACATACGGCCAGGGCTGGCTGTACGGGCGTCCGGCCCCGCTGCCCTGACAGCGGCTACGGTTGGCGCATGGCGGACGTCCTCGACGGCATCGACGACAAGCTCGCGGAATGGCTGCAGGAGCAGCCGGTGTTCTTCGTGGCCACCGCCCCGCTCGCGGCCGACGGCCTGGTCAACTGCTCACCCAAGGGCCTGGCGGGCACGTTCGCAGTCATCGACGAGCGCACCGTCGCCTACCTCGACCTGACCGGCAGCGGCATCGAGACCATCGCCCACCTGCGCGAGAACGGCAGGATCGTGCTGATGTTCTGCGCCTTCGACGGCCGCCCGAACATCGTCCGCATGCACGGCCGGGGGCGCGTCGTCCTGCCAACCGACGAGGCATTCGAAGAACTGGCGGCACGGTTCACCGAGCACCCCGGAGCGCGCTCGGTCGTCGTCGTCCACGTCGAGCGGCTGTCGGAATCCTGCGGCTACGCGGTCCCGACGATGGACTACCGGGCCGATCGCGACGTGCTCGACCTGAGCAACCGCAAGCGTGGCGAGGACGGCCTCGCCGAGTATCGCCGCGAGAAGAACACGCGCAGCCTGGACGGGCTGCCCGGCCTGGCCTAGCCCGCGCGCCCCGCAAATACACTGGCGCCCATGACGTCAAGCCGCCTGCCCGACAAGCCGACCCTAGACGGCATCGAGGCGAAGTGGACGGCAGCGTGGGAAGAGCAGGGCACCTACCGCTTCGACAGGTCGAAGCCGCGCGCGCAGGTGTTCTCGATCGACACTCCCCCGCCGACGGTCAGCGGGTCGCTCCACGTGGGCCACGTCTTCTCGTTCACCCACACCGACTGCATCGCCCGATACCGGCGGATGCGCGGGTTCGAGGTCTTCTACCCGATGGGCTGGGACGACAACGGCCTGCCGACCGAGCGCCGCGTGCAGAACTACTACGGCGTGCGCTGCGACCCGAGCCTGCCGTACGACCCCGCCTTCGTCCCGCCCGCCGAGCCGGACCCCAAGCGGCAGGTCCCGATCGCGCGCCGCAACTTCGTCGAGCTGTGCGAGCGGCTGACCCTCGAGGACGAGCAGGTCTTCGAGGCGGTGTGGCGCCGCGTGGGCCTGTCCGTCGACTGGACCCAGACGTACCAGACCATCGGACGCAACAGCCGGCGCGCAAGCCAGCTGGCATTCCTGCGCAACCTCGCGCGAGGAGAGGCGTACCAGGCCGAGGCCCCCACGCTGTGGGATGTCACGTTCCGCACGGCCGTTGCTCAGGCCGAGCTCGAGGATCGCGAGCGCCCGGGGGCGTATCACCGCATCGGCTTCCATGCCGCCACAGACCCCGACACAACAGTGCTGATCGAGACGTCCCGCCCCGAGCTGCTCGCGGCCTGCGTCGCCCTGGTTGCCCACCCCGACGACGAGCGCTATCAGCCGCTCTTCGGATCGACCGTGCGCACGGCAGGGTTCGGCGTCGAGGTCCCGATCGTGGCGCACCCGCTGGCCGATCCGGCCAAGGGCACCGGCATCGCGATGATCTGCACGTTCGGCGACCTCACCGACGTCATCTGGTGGCGCGAGCTGCAGTTGCCGACCCGGCCGATCATCGGCTGGGACGGCCGCATCCTGCCCGATGTCCCCGACTGGATCACGAGCGACGCGGGCCGGGCCAACTACGCCGCGATCGTCGGCACCACGAGCCACACGGCCAAGGAGCTCATGGTCGGCATCCTGCGCGCGTCCGGCGAGCTCGTGGGCGAGCCCACGCCGATCACGCACCAGGTCAAGTTCTACGAGAAGGGCGACAAGCCCCTCGAGATCGTGACCACGCGGCAGTGGTACATCGCCAACGGCGGTCGCGACGCCGGGCTGCGCGCCGAACTCGTCGCCCGCGGCAAGGAGATCGTGTGGCATCCGGAGCACATGCGGGTCCGCTACGAGAACTGGGTCGAGGGCCTCAACGGCGACTGGCTGATCTCGCGGCAGCGCTTCTTCGGGGTGCCACTGCCGTTGTGGTACCCGGTCGACGAGGCAGGCAACCCGAGCTACGACGCACCGATCGTCCCGGCCGAGGCGTCGCTGCCGATCGACCCGAGCAGCGACGTCCCGCCCGGCTACACCGCCGATCAGCGCGGCGCTCCGCTCGGCTTCATCGGCGACCCGGACATCATGGATACCTGGGCCACGAGCTCGCTGACCCCGCAGATCGTCGGCGGCTGGGAGCAGGACGAGGACCTCTGGAGCCGCGTCTTCCCGATGGACCTGCGCCCTCAGGGGCACGACATCATCCGCACCTGGCTGTTCTCCTCCATCGTCCGGGCGCACTTGGAGAACGACTGCATCCCGTGGGCGAACGCTGCGATCTCGGGGTGGATCCTCGATCCAGACCGCAAGAAGATGAGCAAGTCCAAGGGCAACGTCGTCACGCCGACCGACCTCCTTGAGGAGCACAGTTCCGATGCCGTGCGGTATTGGGCGGCCTCGGGCCGGCCTGGCACCGACACCGCCTTCGACATCGGGCAGATGAAGATCGGCCGTCGCCTGGCCATCAAGCTCCTCAACGCCAGCAAGTTCGTCCTCGGTCACGGCTCGACGATCGACGACGCGGCGATCACCGACCCATTGGACCGCGCACTCCTGGCCCGGCTGGCCGATACGACTCGCCAGGTGACCGACGCGTTCGAGGCATACGAGTATGCGAAGGCCCTCGAGGTGGCCGAGGCGTTCTTCTGGTCCTTCACCGATGACTACGTCGAGCTGGTCAAGGACCGGGCCTATGGCGGCCAGGGCGAGGCGGGCGCGGCGTCTGCCAAGGCGACCCTGGCCACCGCGCTCAGCGTGCAGCTCAGGCTCTTCGCGCCCGTCCTTCCCTTCACGACCGAGGAGGTCTGGTCGTGGTGGCAGGACGGATCCGTGCACCGGCAGCCGTGGCCCGACGCCGCTGAGATCGAGCGGCTGGCCGGTGGCGTGGACGCGGCGCTCGTCGATGACGTGTCCACGGTGCTCGGCCTGGTCCGCAAGGCCAAGTCCGAGGCCAAGGCGTCCATGCGCGCGCCGGTGGAGAGCGCCGTCATCACGGCACCGGCCGACCAGGCCGCGCGCCTGCGCACCGCCGCGGGCGATCTCGCCGCGACCGGTTCGATCGCCGGGTTGGGGATCGTCGAGGGGCCAGGGCCGCTCGACGTGCAAGTGGTGCTCGCCTGACCGCTGCTCAGCCTTCGAGGTTGCCGAGTTCCTTGAGCAGCCCGAGTTGCGTGGCTGTCTGAGACGCGTTGTCCTCGGGTACGCGAGCGGCCGTGACGACCGGCTGCACAGTCTCGTCGTCGATGGCCTGCAGCTCCGGGGCGTATATCCGGATCAAGTCGATGCCGGTCACCTCGGCGCCCGACGCGTCCGCCTCCTCGACGGGCAGAGCCTGGAGTTCGGGGGCAGTCTCGAGCAGGCTCGACTCGCCTGTCGCGGCCGCCGCGAACCAGTCCGGCGTCTGTTGGGCAGCGAGCGGGAAAGCTCGCGACGGCGAGGCGGCTGCGAGATCCTTCAGGGGCACGGGCTGGTGAAAGGCGAAGAGGGCGTAGGCCATCGCCGCCAAGGCGTCGTTCGAGGCAGCCATGGCCGCTACCTTCGGAACAACCCGCGGCGGCGAGCGCCCAGCTCGACGTCGTCGTCACCGCTGGCACTGGCCGACTCGACGTCCTCGCCGTCCCACTCGGCCACCTCGCGCCCTGGCAGGCACGCGCGCGCGAGGTCGTTGTAGGCGGGGCCCAAGAGGGGATGGTCGAGCAGTGCGTGCATGCGATTGAGGTTGGTCGCCGTCAGGACGTCCTTGGTGGCCAGCGGGATGACGCCGACGACGGGTACCCCGAGCCCGGCCGCCAGGACCTGGTCGCGATCCATACCCACATTCGCGACGGACTGGTTCACGATGATGCCGATCTTCTCGCGCGGGATGCCCAGACCCGACTCGTCGACTGGTGCGGTCATCTCGCGCAGGGCACGCGCCATGCCCTGCACGGCGGTGGATGCGAGCGTCGTCACGAACAGGATCTCGTCGGCCTCGGGAAGAGCGACGTTTGCGATCAGGGGGTCGAGGTACTGCACGCTGGTATCTGTGATGACGACGTCGTACATGCGCTGAAGGCTGTGGATGATCGTTCGGTAGAAGTCCGGCCCGACCGTGTCGGCCGTGCGCGGCCGGATCGGCGCAAGCAGCGTGTCGATGCCGAGACCGCTCGCATGAACCAGGTTGCGCCGGATGCGGTCCTCATCCCAGACGGGCTGCACCCGAATGTTGAGGGCTGTCGGCATGAACTTGCCGATGAGCGACGCCACCTGACCGTCACGTGTATCGAGGTCGATGAGGCAGACCGAGAGCGGGCTCCCGGCGAGCGCGGAGGCGCGGGCAATGGTGCCCGCCAGCAGGATCGACGCGGTCGACTTACCTGACCCGCCTTTGCTCGAGGTGACCGTGATGGTGACTTGACCGGGCCGCTTGGGCCGGCCAAGCAGCTCCATGGACGCGGACGCCGGGTAGCCCGTCTCGCGTTCGGGCAGGGTTAGGGCGGGGATGCCGATGGGCGGCAGCGTGGGTCGTCCGGCCGTCGGCCGCGCTGCTGGGTGATGACCTTCTCGGGTCAAGGTCCCGTCCACGGTCGGTGGGAGCACGGCCGGGAACACCACCACGGCGTCGAGGGAGTCCTTCATCTCCTGCAGGACCGCTCGCCCTCCCGCGGTGGTAGGCAGCTCGACGAAGGTCGCCTGGGCCGGGTCCAGGCCCTGAAGCTCGGCGCTCTCGGTCACCAGGCTGCGCAGCCTCGCGGCCCGCTCGTCATCCCAACGCGCTACGAATATGCGGGCGCCCGCGTTCGACATGGCCACGATCGCGCGGGCCGTCTCGATGACCTCGGACTCGTCGCCCGGAGTCCCTGCCAGCAGGGAATCGGAGAAGACCAGGATGCTGGAGTGCTGGTCTAGGCGCCCGCCGGACAGGGCATCCCACATGGACCCCACCGTGGGCTGACGCTCTTGGACGACCCACTCGATACCCTGGCCGCAGAGCAGGTCGTGCAGGGAGCGCTCGGCGATGACGATCACGCTTGGGCCGGCCGGCGACGCAATGTCCACGCGGGCCCCTTCTCGACACCCCCATCAGGGGAGACGGCGCTTGAGATGCCTGCCGCCGGAGGGGAGGCATCTCTCGTCACTCTACTCACAGGCCGATCGCCGTGCACCAAGTCAGCCGGTTGTGCCCGCCTCGTTGGCCAGCCCAAGAGGTCCACGCAGGATGAAGGCACGCTGGGCAGCCGCGTCGCCGGCCAGTCGGGCGATCACCGTGGCGTCGCCAGCAGCCGATGTCGGCGGGAGGGACGGCGCGGCGGAGGCCGCCACTTGCGGGAAGCCCGCCCGTGGCGCACCGGGCTGGGCCAATGCCGCGATGCCGACGTCGAACATCCTCGTGGCGGCATGCTCGACATCGGAGAGCGAGTCGGCGAAGAACTCACTATCGAGGTCGTCATCGTTCACCGCATCGAGCCGGGCGACCATGTCGGCCTGATTGACCTTGCCGAACACCGAGGGTCGATCGGCGCTGCTCACCCCGAGCCGTCCCCGCGGGAACGGGGAGCGCGTATGTCAGCAGCAAGGTCAGCGAGCACGTCGGCGTCGGCGGGAAGCGGAGCCAGGCTCACCAGCACGGCGCGAGCGTCGGTGGCGAGGTCAAGGGCGCCGATCGGCAGGTCACCAGGAATACCCTCGTGGCGGTGCCAGCGAACAGCCCACGCCACACGCGAACCGGTTGCGCATGCATCGGCCGCGGCAACCGCAACCGGGTCGGCCCCGGCGACCGTTCCGTGCACTGAGTACCGGATCGCCCGGGCTCGCCCGGGCGGCGGTGTGCATGAGATCTCGACGCGCAGGAGGCCATCAACGCCCAGCGGCACCAGCGCCGTGACCGCGCCGGTGCCGGTGCGCGTCAGGACCTCGCGACCAAGATCATCCGCGTCCACCCAGGCGTGCATGCCCACCCGCTCCTATCACCGTCCCCGCGTCGCGGGGGTCTCCTGTGCTCAGTATCGGCGCAGCGACTGCCAGCCAACACCCGAATCCGGGCTAGCCCCAAATCTCTCCGAATTGGGCGCGGCCCGCATTCAGGCGCCCAGGTAGAGGCGGGCGACGGGCGGGCCTAGGACGAGGCCGACGGCCGCGCCGACGATGAGGAAGGGGCCGAAGGCCAGGTGAGTCCCGCGCCCCGCCCGGCCGCTGAGGAGGAGCACCGCTCCGAAGATCCCGCCCGCGACAAACGCGGCGCCGAGGCCCACCACGGCAGCACTCACGCCGACCCAGCCCAAGGTGACGCCCAGGACGGGAGCGAGCTTGACGTCGCCGAACCCCATTCCCCTGCCGCGGGAGACCGCCCACAGGCCGCCGATCACGGCCAGCCAGATGCCCGCGCCGACCGCGGCGGCCGCGATCGGCCACCGCCCGCCGATCAGGCCGGCCAGGGCGAGCCCGATCACCCCGGCCGGGTAGAGCGGCAGCACGATGACGTTCGGGAGCCGGTGGTGCTCGGCGTCGATCACGACCAGGGCGATTCCGGCACTGCCGAGGACGAGGAGCCACGGCAGGAGACCGATCTGGTCCCCCGGGCCCGTCGCCCACGACCCAAGGCCCACCCACACCGCGCCCGTCGCCAGCTCCACGAGCGGGTAGCGCCCCGGGATAGGCGCTCGGCAGTCGCGGCAACGACCCCTCAGGAGAACCCAGGACGCGACCGGCACGTTGTCGCGTGCGCGGATGGGATGTCCGCAGTGCGGGCAGGCGGACCTCGGCCGCGCCACGGACGTCCCGAGGGGGACGCGGTGGATGACGACGTTGAGGAATGAGCCGACGAGCAAGCCGATGGCGCCCAGCAGGGCGATCGCGACGAGGGTCACCGGCCGAGGTCCGCCTCGGCGGCCGTCAGTCGCGCCCGCAGCTCGTCCACGTGCGACTGTGCTTCGTCGCGGACGGCCTCCGCCTGCGCGACGGCGTCAGTGAGGTCTGCGACGAGCTGGGCACGGCGAGCCCGCCGAACGTCGGAGGCCGCGGCCGCGGGCTCGGGCCGGGGTTCCTCTTCAGGCTCGACCGACGGACCATCGCCGGGGTGGCTGGACGGGGTCGGCAGCACCGGTGCCGTGACCCTGCTGTCGCCGGCAGCGCCAGGCGCGCACGTTCCGAACGCCTCCGGAACGCGAATTCCTTCCGAGCTCGGGGACGGCTCGCTGCCGCCGTGCAGGGTAAGCACCCCAGCCTGGACCAGCAGGACGGCGACATGCACCGCCTCAGCCCGAGTGAACCCCACGGCGTGGGCGACCGAGTCGAGTCCGCGTTGGCCGTCGCATGCGGCGGTAAACGATGCGAATTCCGGGGAGGAGAGCCCCTCCGGAACGCGCTGCCCCGTGGCCGCCAGCACCGACGTGGCGGGATCCGTCAAGTCCTCGAGCACCGCCCATGTGCTCACCAGTCGCTCGGCACGCAGCCGCACGGCGTCGAACAGCGGGTCGACTCTCAGGGGCACGGTGCAGAACTCGTCGGTGACCACACCAGCCTGGAACTTGACCCGCGCCCTGGGCAGGGCCAGCACCGCGCCGAGGCTGGCGAGCACATACTCCTGATGCAGGCTGCCCAGTGCTTCGACGGGGATCCAGCCCTCAGCAACAGCCGTGGCACCGCCGACCTGGTCCTGGTCCGGGCCGACGACATCGAGCAGCCGGACCTGCGCTCGTGCGTCGATCCGTCCCCCGGATCGCAGGCGGTTGAGGATTGGGGGGCGGTATCCGGCCAGGTCGACGGCGTACAGCCCTCCCTCGAAGAGGAAGACCCGGGCTGTTCCTCCGTGGCCGCGGTCGGTCACCTCGAGCACGCCCGTGGAGCCCTGGGCGCCGGCGCCCGACAGCGCATCGACGATCCCGGAGTTGAGTGGGACCGCGTCGAGCGGGCGCAACGACTCGTCGGCGTGCTTGCGAGGTCTCAAGAAGGACACGTTGACCTACCGCAGCAGGTGCTCGGGCAGGCCGCTCTCGTGGAGCGGGCAGCGATGGGCACCGGCATGGTCGACACTTCCGACCGTGTACCCCGGCCGGCCGGTGCAGCCCGGCCGCGGCTCCTCACGGTAGATGCGGCCCACCCCTGAGTACGAGTCGATGTGCGTGATGGCGGCAGCTCTCTCGGCCGCGAGAGACCGGTTGGTGATCCGCAGGACGTGCTCGGGGATGACCGTGATGACCTCGCCCGGAGACGACAACTGCCACTTGTAGTGGTCGAGGTCGAATTCCCCGCTGACGGTCCGTTCCGAACGGTCGGGCAGCAGCACGGTCACGGAGCACCGCGTGCCGATGAACGGGCTGACGTCGATGACCTCCCCGGTGGACAGCGTGAACGTGAAAGCCAATGAGCCGGCGAACCGGCGGTAGCCCAGCCGGGAGTCGTAGGACTTCCCGAGGTGCTCGCGGACCCTCGACTCCGCCTCGTCGAACGACGAGGCGATGCCATCGACGAGGTGGCGCGGCGCACCCTGCTGTGGACGAATGCGGTCCGCCAGGTCCCAGGCGTACGAGCGCACGACGCGGCGACCCGTGCCGTCGTCCTCGGGGACCTCGGTCCCGGTGACCCTGGCCACGAAGTGGTCGGTCACCCAGGTCCACTGCAGGACGCCGGGGGCGTCCGTGAAGGTCCACGGAATGGGCTGCAGCAGGCCGGCGTTCATAGGTCGGCCCGACAGCGCCGGACCCTGCGCCAAGCCTGGCTCACAGCAGGTCCTGGTCCTGGACGGCCGACAGCACGCGACTGACGGCAGCCGACGCGGTCTTGGGCAGGATGTCGAGCTCGCGGGCTACGGCGGGCCGGGTCAGCCCTTCCCAGAAGGTGAGGTACACGGCCGCCAAGGCTAGGGGATCCTGGGCCCTGCGGCCCGTGGCAGTCGGGTCGTTGACGGCGGCGAGAACCGCTCGGGTGAGCGCGGCAGCGCGGGCATGGGTCGTGGCGGCGTCCTCGACATCGTCCGACGCGGCGACCTGGATGGCGCCCATGCTCTCCTCGGTGGCCTCGACGACCAGCTGGTGGTAGTTGCGCAGTGAGGAGAGGGTGGCGATGGCCAGCTCGCGGCGCCGAAGGTCGGTGACGCTGATCCCCAACGACCCGGCGACCTCGCCTTCGGTCGCCCAGCGGCCTTCGCCCGCGCTCACCGCATCGAGTGCCCGGCCGATGGCGACCCGGTCCGAGACCAGGTTGCGTCCGTATGCGGTCCGTGCGGCGTCCTGTGGCCAGGTCCGCAGCTTGCCGATGAAGAAGGCCAGCAGGTTGAGGGTTCCGTTGCGGCCCTCACGGTCCGCGTCGAAGCGGTCCACGTGGTCTGAGAGGAACAGGTACATCATCGACTTGACGTCCTCGTCGTCCACGAGGTCGAGGTCGATGACGATCCGGCGGCGCACCTGGATCATCCGGGGCCACAGCCACTCCACGGCCGCACCGAGGAGCTCGCCGAGCAGTCCTTCGGGGATCAGGGCGAGGTCGCGGAAGGGGACCCGAGACTCGACCCTGATGTTGACCGCCTCGACGTCCCGCTGCTCGCACCACGCCCGGATCACCTCGCGTGCCTCGTGCCCGCGACCCTCGGGGACCCACACTCGGTGCTGTCCGTCGCTCCAGCGTCGCGTCCACGCCGGCATGCCGAGCGCATCGGCGAGCGGCCGCGGGTCGAAGGCATCGACGGTGTCCCAGTGGATGCGATCGCAGGTCATCGCCGGCGCGTGGGCGAGGATCTCTCGCTCGCTCAGCCCTCGGACGACGAGGTCCGGAACCCGGCGTCCGGTCCGATTGGCGGCCGTGATGATGCGGTCGTCGGCGGCGTCGGGGCGATCGGCTCGGCTCAAGCGGTGCCGGCCAGCCGGCCGACAACGTCTCCCAGGCCACAGCGACGATCCTGGACCGCAGCAGCCAGCCGCGCCTCGGGCGAGGCTTCATCGGGGAGGAGCACGAGCGCGGGATCGTAGGCCCCCAGTTCGTCGACGACGCACTGGATCAGGGCGAGTGCGCGGCGCGTTGGCTCCGCGGCGGTCTTGACTTCATCGATCGAGCCCAGTGTGACCGCGATGGTGAGGTGGACGCGGCCGGCCCCTGTGCCGATGCCGGCGAGCCGAGCGGCGACGGCCGCCGAATCGAGGATGGCCGCCAGCGCCTTCGCCGCGGCCAGGGCCGACGTCGCTGTCGGTGCCAGTCGCAGGCCGACCTCGAACTCCCGACGCAAGCCCGCGAAGGGCGTCGGTGCGGTCACAGCGGTCTCCTTGCTCCTCGGACGCGGTTGCCTCAACGCTCACGGTACGGGCAATCCCCGCCCGTGACCTCCCGATCGACGCCTCCGGAGGGGCTGAGCCGGGATCATCTTGGGCGGCATCAAGAACGCCGGCCGCGGACTCGGGGGAGTCCGCGGTCGGCGTCCTGGCCAAGGAGGCCGGCTAGTTCACGTCACTCGCGTTCGCGGCGACGCAGTTGACCGCATCGACGGCCGGGGTGCCGGTGAAGGTGCCCTCAGTCGAGTCCCACGTGAACTCAAGCTGGGTCTGCACGTTGCAGCCGGTGAGCATGTAGGAAGCGGGGACCGCGCCGGCAGCAGCGGTATAGGTGTAGAACATCGCGACGTCGTCCGAAACGTTCACGGGGATCGCGTTGACAGCGGCAGCGTTCGCCGGGTAGTCGCCGTTCTCGGTGTAGTACACCTCGAGTTGCGTGGCGGCATTCTTCAGTTCAGCCTCCGCGCCGCTGTTGGCCGCGTTGTTCCGCTGGTTGATGAATACCGGGATGGCGATGGCCGCCAGGATCCCGATGATGGCCACAACGACCAGGAGCTCGATGAGGGTGAAGCCCTGGTCGTCTCGCCGGTTGACGCGAGTAAGCATGATGTCTCCTGCGGGGCAGACCCCTGGTCGCGGGGTGCCGGGCCACTGTGGTCCCGACACCAGTGGTTTCGGCCCGATCCGCACGGATCGAACCGGCTCGCCGCCCGGATTACTTGATGACCTCGAAGATCTTGAACATGGGCAGGTACAGGGCGACGATCATGCCCCCGACAACGCCGCCGAGGATGACGATCATGATCGGCTCGATCAGCGCCATGAGCTGCTCGGTGGTCGCCTCGACCTCCTGGTCGTAGAAGTCCGCCACCTTGCCGAGCATGGCGTCGAGGGCGCCCGTGTCCTCGCCCACGGCGATCATCTGGACGACCATCTCGGGGAACACCGGGTGCTCCGAAAGAGGCCTGGCGATGCCGGTTCCCTGGCGGACGCTCTCCTTGACATCGGCGATGGCCCGGCCGACCACGACGTTGCCCGACGTCTCCCCGACGATGTCGAGGGCGGTGAGGATCGGGACGCCCGCCCGGACGAGGGAGGCCATGTTGCGCGTGAAGCGCGCCAGCGCCACCTTGCGGAACAGCCCGCCGAACACGGGCAGCCGGAACTTCAGCGGATCGACGACATTGCGCACACGCAGGCTGTGCTTGTTGGCGCGGTACCACATCGCGCCGCCCGCGATCAGCGCGACCGCCGGGATGAAGAAGAGCGGGTTGGTGATGATATCCGACAGCGTCACCAGCATCCGAGTCGGCAAGGGCAGTTCTCCGCCGAAAGAGGCGAACAGCTCCTCGAACACCGGCACGACGAAGATGAGCATCCCGATGACGATGACGATGGCGATCACACCTACCGCAACGGGGTAGGTCAGCGCCGCCTTGATCTTCCCGCGCAGGCGCACGTCCGCCTCGAGGGACTCCGCGATCTGCACCATGGTGCCGTCGAGGAAGCCGCCGACCTCGCCGGCGCGGACCATGCTCACCATCAGCGGCGGGAACTCCTTGTGCCGGGCCAGTGCCTCGGAGAAGGACTCGCCCTGCTCGACCTTCTCCCGGACGTCCTGGAGCAGATCCCGCAGGCGTGGGCTCTGCGTCTGCTCGGACAGGATCGACAGGCAGCGCAGCATGGGAAGGCCGGATCCGAGCATGGTGGCCAGCTGGCGTGAGAACAGGGCGAGGTCCTTGGGCTTAACCGATCCGCGGCCCATCCGGATCTCGCGGTTGAGGCCCGTGCTGGCCAGCTCGACGGCGATCGGGGTGAGTCCCTGCCGGCGCACGCGCATGAGCGCGTCGGCCTCGGTTCCCGCGCGAAGCTTGGTCTCGATCAGCCGCCCGGACCGCGATCGCGCCTTGACGAGGTACTCACTCTGCGGCATCGCTGGCCCTGCCGAGGAGCTGGTCTAACTCGGATGCGTCCGAGCACTTCTCGCGGGCGGTCTCGTACGTGACCCGTCCCGCCTGGACCAGCTCGGCAAGGTTCTGGTTCAGCGTGTGCATGCCGAATCTGGAGCCTGTCTGCAGCGCAGAGGGGATGGACTGGAGCTTGCCCTCGCGGATGAGGTTGCGCACGGCGGGTGTGGCGATCATGACCTCCGTCGCAGCGACTCGGCCGTTGCCGTCCGGCGTGCGGCACAGCGTCTGGCACACGACGGCCTGGATCGACGACGCGAGCTGGGTGCGGATCTGCGACTGCTGCCCCGGGGGGAAGACGTCGATGATGCGGTCGATCGTCGTCGCCGCCGAGCTCGTGTGCAGAGTGCCGAAGACCAGGTGGCCGGTCTCAGCGGCCGTGAGGGCGATGGCGATGGTCTCCAGGTCGCGCATCTCGCCGACAAGGATGATGTCGGGATCCTGGCGAAGGGCATGCTTGAGGGCATTCGCGAAGGACTGGGTGTCGACCCCGACCTCGCGCTGGTTGACGATGCTGCGCCGGTGCTGGTGGACGAATTCGATCGGGTCCTCGATGGTGATGATGTGGGCGGCCCTGGAACGATTCGCCCGGTCGATGATCGCGGCGAGCGTCGTGGACTTTCCCGACCCTGTGGGCCCCGTGACGAGGACCAGGCCGCGCGGGAGCGCGGCGAAGTCGCCCAGGATCGACGGCATCCCCAAGGACTCCAGCGGGGTGATCTCCCACGGGATCGCCCTGAGCACGGCACCGATCGCCCCCTGCTGGAACAGCAGGTTGACGCGAAACCGCGCAGCCCCGGGCAGTTCGTAGGCGAGGTCGAGTTCACGAGCCTCCTCGAACCGCTGCTTCTGGCGGTCGGTCAGGATTGCGTACACGGTCTCCTGCAACTGGTGCGGCGTGAGCGCGTTGTACCCCGGGACCGGCTCGAGCTCCCCGTGCAGCCTGATCATCGGCGGGGAGTTCACGCTCAGATGGACATCGGAACCGCCCCGCTCCAGCAGGTAGAGCAGGACCTCGTCCAGAGAAATTGCGGGAGCCTCAGAACCGGCCCCCCGCTCGACCGTGACGATGCCCTCCTCCTCAGCCGACGGCGGAGCGGCAGGAGCGAGGTGGGCCGCCTGAGCGGCTGCCGGCGCGGCGGTCGCGGGTCCCGGCCCGGACTCGACGGCCAGCCCGATGACCGTCGGCAGCGGCGGGGGGGCCACCGGCAGCCCCGCACCAGACGGCCGGCCCGGATCGGGTGGGCGAAGGGGCAGGACGGGCAACGCCGGGCCGATCTCGTCAGGAGACGACACGGAGCACCTCCCCGATGGTCGTCAGGCCCAAGGAGACCTTGAGCCAGCCATCCTGTCGCAGCGTACGCATCCCCTGCTCGATGGCCAGCCGCCCGACATCCTCGCTCGAGGAATGCCGCACGGCGAGGAGGGCGATCTCCTCCGTCATCGGCATGACCTCGTGCAGGCCGAGGCGACCGAGGTACCCGGTTCCGGCGCAACGTGAGCATCCGACCGCCTCGAAGAAGGCCGGGGGCGTCCCGGGCTGAGGCTCGAAGCCCACCCTGGCCAGGTCCGCGCGGGACATCTCGACCGCCCGCTTGCAGGTCGTGCAGAGTCGGCGGGCAAGCCGCTGGCCGGTGGCGCACTCGATCGCCGAGCCGACCAGGAAGGGCTCGATTCCCATCTCCACCAGGCGGGTGATGACGCTCGGCGCGTCGTTCGTGTGCAAGGTGGTGAGGACGAGGTGGCCGGTGAGTGCGGACTCGATGGCGATCCGGGCCGTCTCCTGGTCCCGGATCTCACCGATGAGGATGATGTCGGGATCGGCGCGCAAGATCGAGCGCAGGGCGGCCGCAAAGGTCAGCCCGGCTTTCGCGTGCGTCTGGACCTGGTTGATGCCGGGAATGCGGTACTCGACCGGATCCTCCACAGTGACGATGTTGACCTCCGGCCGCGAGACCGCGTGCAGCGTTGCATAGAGGGAGGTCGACTTGCCCGAGCCGGTCGGCCCGCTGACGATGAGCATGCCATGGGAGCGCTCGTAGGACGACCGCCAACGGGCCAGGTTGTCCGGCGAGAACCCCAGGTCGGGCAGGGCCATCGTCGCCGCTGCATTGTCGAGGATCCGCATGACGATCTTCTCGCCCCACACCGTGGGCAGGCAGTTCACGCGCAGGTCGATCTTCTTTCCGCCGAATACCACAGTCAACCGGCCGTCCTGCGGTAGACGGCGCTCGGCGATGTTCATGTCGGACATGATCTTCAGGCGGGAGATGACCGCGGACTGGATCTCCTTCGGCGCGGGCGCCATCTCTTTCAGCACGCCGTCGATGCGGAACCGGATCCGGATGTTGCTCTCACTGGGCTCCACGTGGATGTCGGACGCGTTGTCCGAGATCGCCTGCTGGAGCAGGAGGTTCAGGTAGCGGACCAGGGGGGCGTCCGAGGTGGATGCAACCGGCGCGAGGATGTCGAACGCCTGGTCGTCGGTCAGCATGTCCTTGACGAGCGCGCCGAGCTCCGCCTCGGCGCGATAGATGAGGTTGATCCGCGATTGGATCTCCCCTTTGAGCGCGCACGCGAAGCGGACCGGGTGCCGCGTGATCGCCTGGAGGTCGTCGCGCACCTGCCAGTTCATCGCGGTCTGGGTGTCCGATGCGATCACGATGACGTCGCGGTCGAAGCCGATCGGGATGACCCCGTACTTGCGCGCCTGGTCGCCCGTGAGCAGCCCCGAGGCCGCCGGGTCGACTGGGACGTCCATGATCTCGACGTACTCCAGGCCGGCCGCCTGAACCGTGCACCTCACGACATCCCTCTTGCTCACAGCTCCCTGCCGCACGAGGACACTGAGGACCGGCTCACCCATGGAAGCTGACGTGCTGAGGGCCGCCGAGAGCTGGTCGGAGGTGATCAGCCCCTCGGTGACGAGGATGTCGGCGACGTTCGTGCTCATGCTCCCTCACGGTATCCGGCGCGCTTGAGCGCGACGTGCAGGTCCGCGATCCTCGGGACGACGCCCTCGGCCGCGTCGGGAGTGATCGTGCCCGCCAGGACCAGTCGTATGGCGTCCTGCTCGAAGGTGCGCATGCCGTAGAACTCCCCATCCGCGACGATGTCCTGCAACGACCCGGTCTTGTCCGGGTCGATGACGGCCTCCCGGATGCGCGGAGTCGCGACGGCAACCTCCAGAACGAGCACCCGACCCGTCCCCGACGCCGCCGGGACCAGACGCTGGCACAGGACGCCGCGCAGGGACTCGGCGAGCGATGCACGTGCCTGCCGCTGCTCGTCCGCACCAAAGAGGTCGACGATCCGGTTGATGGAGTCGACCACGGTGCGCGCATGAAGCGTGGCCAGGACGAGGTGACCGGTCTCCGCTGCCTGCAGGGCGATGCGCATCGTCTCCACATCGCGCACCTCGCCGACGAGGATGATGTCGGGATCCTGGCGCATGGCGGACCGGAGCGCACGGCTGTAGTCGTTCGTGTCCGTGTGCAGCTCACGCTGGCTAATGGTCGCCTGCCGATCCAGGTGCAGGTACTCGATGGGATCCTCGAT
>JAUXRN010000055.1 GCA_030681835.1 Actinomycetota bacterium | reverse complement strand
AGAGCGGTGTCATCTCCCGCCTGCTGCCCGGGTGGGACGTCGTGCGCTCGGCCCCGCAGCGCAACGCCCTGCACAAGTACACGGTCGACCGGCACCTGGTGGAGACGGCAGTCCAGGCCAGCGCATTGACGCGCAACGTGGACCGCCCCGACCTCCTGCTCGTGTCGGCGCTGCTTCACGACATCGGCAAGGCACGGGGAGGCGACCACAGTGAGGTCGGCGCGAGGATCGCAGAGGGCCTGGCGCAGCGCATGGGGTTCGCCGATGCCGACGCGCGGGCAATCGTGGCTCTGGTGCGACACCACCTGCTCCTGGCCGACACGGCCACCCGGCGCGACCTGGAGGACCCGGTCGTCGTCAATGGAGTCCGCGACCTGCTGGGGGACGTCGCCGTGCTCGACCTCCTCCACGAACTGACGATCGCCGACTCCCTGGCCACCGGCCCGACCGTCGCGACCGAGTGGCGCTTCGGGCTCATTGGCGACCTCGTGGAACGGGTCCGCGCGACCATGGCCGGCCGGGCCCTGCCGGAGCCTCCCGGGCTGACCGAGCAGCAACAGGTCGCGCTGGCACAGCGCGGTGTCTGGGTCCTCATGGACGTGCGCGACGCGAGTTGCCTCGTCACGGTGGCCGCCCCGGACCGGATCGGCCTGCTCTCGCTCGTGGCCGGCGTGCTGTCGCTCAACCGGCTCAACGTGCTGGCCGCCAAGGTCACCACTGTGGGGGACCGGGCAGTCCAGGAGTGGACGGTGCGCCCCGCATTCGGCGACCCTCCCGCGGTCGAGCAACTCAGCGACGACATCCGGCGAGCGGTCGATGGAACGTATGACGTCGCGGCGCGGCTCGCGCGCCGCGACGCGGACTACGCGCGGACCCCGGCCGTGGCGTACCCCGAGCCGAACGTGGCCGTGATGGACGGCACCAGCGCGACGACCGTCCTGGAGGTGCGGGCGCACGACCAGCCGGGGCTGCTGTACCGGGTCGCGCAGTCGGTGTCTGCGGCCGACGTGACGATCGTCGGGGCGAAGGTGTCGACCCTCGGCTCCGATGCCGTCGACGTCTTCTTCGTCACGGATCCGCAGGGCAATCGCCTCGGACCGGACCGAGCGGCGGCTTTGCGGACCACCGTCCTCGCCGCGCTGTCCTCCTGACCGACCCGCAGCGCACCGGCACGCGGCAGATACGCTGGCATCCGTGTTCGCCACCCTCTCCGACCGGCTCGCCGCGACGTTCAAGGGCCTTCGCGGCAAGGGGCGCCTGTCCGAGGCCGATGTCGACGCCACGGTCCGCGAGATCCGCACGGCTCTGCTCGAGGCCGATGTCGCGCTGCCGGTCGTGCGGGAGTTCACCGCAACCGTGCGGGAGCGCGCCCTGTCGGACGAGGTCTCCGGTGCGCTGAACCCTGCGCAGCAGGTCGTCAAGATCGTCCACGAGGAACTCGTCGCCGTCCTCGGCGGGCAGACCGCCCGGCTGGCCATGGCCAAGACGCCGCCCACGGTGATCCTGCTCGCCGGACTGCAGGGCGCGGGCAAGACGACGCTCGCCGGCAAGCTGGCCCTCCAGCTGCGCAATGAAGGGCATGCCCCGATGCTGGTGGCGGCCGACCTGCAGCGTCCGAACGCCGTCGACCAGTTGAAGGTCGTCGGGGAGCAGGCCGGCGTGCCGGTGTTCGCCCCCGAGCCGGGCAACGGCGTCGGCGACCCGGTCGCGGTCACCCGGGCAGCGCGCGACCACGCGGCCACCAAGCAGCACGACATCGTCATCGTCGACACCGCTGGCCGGCTCGCCGTCGACTCCGACCTGATGCAGCAGCTCAGGGACGTGCGTGACGCAGCCCGCCCGGACAACATCCTGCTCGTCGTCGACGCCATGATCGGCCAGGACGCCGTCCGCACGGCGCAGGAGTTCCAGACGGGCGTCGGCTTCGACGCGGTCGTGCTCACCAAGCTCGACGGCGATGCCCGAGGTGGCGCGGCCCTGTCCATCGTGACCGTCACGGGACGGCCGGTCATGTACGCGTCGGTCGGCGAGAAGCTCACGGACTTCGAGACCTTCCACCCCGATCGCATGGCCTCGCGCATCCTCGACATGGGCGACGTCATGACGCTCATCGAGCAGGCCGAGAAGGCATTCGACGCCGAGCAGGCCGAGCGGATGGCCCGGAAGGTCTCCACGGGCGAGGACTTCACCCTCGACGACTTCCTCGAGCAGATGCAGGCGGTCAAGAAGATGGGATCCCTGGGCAAGATCCTCGGGATGCTGCCCGGCATGGGGGAGATGAAGGCCCAGCTCGACCAGGTCGACGACAAGGACCTCGACCGCGTGTCGGCGATCATCCAGTCGATGACGCCCGGAGAGCGGGCCGAGCCGAAGGTCCTGAACGGCTCGCGCCGGACGCGCATCGCGCGGGGCTCGGGCACGTCGGTCAGCGAGGTCAACGGGCTGATCGATCGGTTCACCCAGGCGCAGAAGATGATGCGCCAGATGGGCAAGGGCGGGATGCCGGGGATGCCGGGGATGCCGGGCATGCCCGGCATGGGGGGAAGCAAGAAGGCCAAAGGGCGCATGGCGAAGGCCGGCAAGCCCGCCAAGGGCAAGAGCCGCAGCGGGAATCCCGCCAAGCGGGCGGCCGGACCGCTTCCCGAGGACGCCGCGGAACCGGCGCCGTTCGACCCAGTGACCCTTCCCCCGGAACTGCGCAGCCTGCTCGGTCCGCAGGGCTGACCCTCAGTCCCCCTGCTCGATCGGGGCACCCCACGTCCAGTGGCGGACCTGCGGCAGGTCCTGCAGGTGCTCCACGACGTACCGCTCGTGCCGCTCGAGCTGGGCCTCGCACCACGAGTACAGCGCCTCCGAGCCGCGCACCGTGCGGTGCGCATTGTTCAAGGCGTCCATCGTGAGGTGGTACCGGTCGACCCTGTTCCGCACGACCATGTCGAAGGGGGTCGTCGTCGTTCCGTGGTCCTCGAAGCCCCTGGCCCGGAAGCGGTCCGCGTCCGGGCGGCCGTGCACCACCTGATGGACGGCACCGGGGTAGCCGTGGAACGCGAAGATCACGTCGCGGTCGTCGGTGAACAGCTCGTCGAAGTACCGGTCGGTCATGCCATGCGGATGGTCCTTCGGGCGGATGAGGGACATGATGTCGACGACGTTGACGAACCGCACGTGCAGGTCCGGGACGCGTTCGCGCAGGATCTGCGCCGCCGCCAGGGACTCCATGGTGACAACATCGCCGGCTGAGGCCAGGACGATGTCAGGGTCGTCGCCGGGGTTCTCGTTGCCCGCCCACTCCCAGATGGAGGCACCGCGCTCGACGTGCTCCCGTGCCTGCTCGAGGGTGAGGTACTGCAACTGCGGTTGCTTGTCGATGACGATGAGGTTCACCCGGTTCTGGGTCCGGAAGCAGTGGTCCGCCACGACGACGAGGCTGTTCGCGTCCGGCGGGAAGTAGATGCGCGACACCGTGCCGCGCTTGTTGATGACGTTCTGGATCAGATCCGGCCCCTGGTGGCTGAAGCCGTTGTGGTCGTTGCGCCAGCAGGTGCTCGTCAGCAGGATGTTCAGCGACGGGACCGGCCTGCGCCAGGGCAGGTGGTGCGCCTCCTCGAGCCACTTGGTGTGCTGGATCGTCATCGAGGCGCTCACCATCGCGAAGGCCTCGTACGTCGCGAAGAGCCCTTGCCGCCCCGTGAGCGTGTAGGCCTCGATCCAGCCGTGGCAATTGTGCTCGCTCAGGACTTCCATGACGCGCCCGTCCGCGCTGATCGCGACGTCTGAGGGGAGGGTGCGTTCCATGAACGCGCGGTCGGACACCTCGAAGACCGCCCCGACCCGGTTGCTGTTCGATTCGTCCGGGCTGGCCAGCCGGAAGCTGGTGGGGTTGTCGACGTAGTAGTCGCGCATCATGGAGCCCAGTTGACGGGTCGACTCCAGGTGGACGACTCCGGGGGCTGGCACGTCCACCGCATAGGCCGACATGTCCCGCATGACGAACTCGGGAACGTTGCTGCCTCCGTTGGCATACGGGGTCGCTGACAGCCGCTTCGCCCCGTCCGGCGCGGCCCGGCGCACGGCGGGGGCGGGCGCGCCGGCGTCGTCGAACAGGTCGTCGGGCCGGTAGGACCGCATCCATTCCTCGAGGATGGCCAGGTGCGCGGGGTTGCCCTTGACGCCGGACAGGGGGACCTGGTGAGAGCGCCAGGAGTCGGTCACCTGCACGCCGTCGACCTCCCACGGCCCGGTCCAGCCCTTCGGGGTGCGCAGGACGATGACCGGCCACCGTGGCTGGAGTCGCTCATTGCCGGGCGTCGATCCCGTGCGGGCAGCCGCCTGGATCGCCTTGATCCTGTCGTAGGCCGCGGCGAGGGTCTCGTGGAACCGGTGGTGCATGCCGGGCACGTCGTCCCCCCCGACCTCGAGCACCTCGTAGCCGTGCCCCGACAGGAGCGCGCGCAGGTCCTCGGGGTCCTTGCGGGCGAGGACCGTGGGTCCGGCGATCTTGTAGCCGTTGAGGTGCAGGATCGGGAGCACCGCGCCGTCGTGAGCGGGGTTGAGGAACGAGATCCCCTTCCACGATCCCTCCAGCGGCCCCGTCTCCGCCTCGCCGTCGCCTACGACCGCGATGGCGAGCAGGTCCGGGTTGTCGAAGACGGCCCCGAAGGCGTGCATGAGCACGTAGCCCAATTCGCCACCCTCATGGATGGAGCCCGGCGTGGTGACGGAGACATGGCTCGGGATGCCGCCAGGGGACGAGAACTGCCGGAACAGTCGTTGCATCCCCTGCTCGTCCAGCGTGACGCGGGGATACACCTCGCTGTACGTGCCCTCGAGGTAGGCCGCCGCCACGAGCGCCGGCCCTCCGTGCCCGGGCCCCGTGAGGTAGATGCAGTCCTGGCCGGTGCGGCGGATGAGCGCGCTGGCGTGCGCGTAGATGAAGGACAGTCCGGGGGAGGTGCCCCAGTGCCCGAGCAGCCTGGGCTTGATGTCCTCGCTCGCCAGGGGCCGACGCAGCAGCGGGTTGTCCTGCAGGTAGATCTGGCCCACCGTGAGGTAGTTGCAGGCGCGCCAGAAGGCGTCGATCCCCGCAAGTTCCTCGGCACCTAGGGGATCGGTCGCTGTCAGCATGGGTTGCTCCTCGTGTTCGCGCCTGCGCCAGGGGCTCCCGCCACCTCGCCGGAGGACAGTCTGGCCCCCATGGAACGGTCTGTCGCGTGAGGCGGGTGCGCTCGCCCGTTCGAGGTCTGGCAGAATGAGCGGGCACTCGCCGCCCGGTTGGCCCTCTATCCCTCCGGATCCGGCGGTCCATAGGCTGTCGTGCTCGTCCGTGTCCCCACGCGGAGGGGGACGGGCGCCGCCCCATACAACAGGAGAACTCAGCACCCGTGGCTGTCAAGATCAAGTTGAAGCGCCTGGGCAAGATCCACGCGCCGCAGTACCGCATCGTCGTCGCCGACTCGCGCACCGCCCGCAACGGCCGCGCGATCGAGGAGCTCGGCATCTACCAGCCGATGGACAACCCGAGCGTCATCCGGGTCGATTCCGACCGGATCCAGTACTGGCTCGGCGTCGGCGCGCAGCCGACCGAGGCCGTGGCCGCGATCCTCAAGGTCACCGGCGACTGGCAGAAGTTCAAGGGCCTGCCGGGCGCCGAGGGCACTCTCGAGGTGGCTGCGCCCAAGCCCAGCAAGACGCTGGCGTTCGAGGCGGCCGTCAAGTCCGCCGCCGAGGAGCCGAAGACGGCCCCGAAGCCCAAGCTGCAGAAGGCCGTCGACACGGCCGTCCAGGCCGTCGTCGTGGCCGAGGTTGCCGAGGCGGTTGCCGACGAGGCGGTTGCCGAGGCAGTCCTGGCTGAGCGAGTGGCCGAAGAGGCCCTGGTCGAGGCCGTCCTGACTGAGACCGCCGAGGCCGAGGTCGTCGCCGAGGAGGCTATGGCTGCCGCGATCGAGGCCGAGGACGTGGCCGAGGAGGCCGTGGTCGTGGCGGACGTCGCGGACGCGGTTGCCGTCGAAGCGGTTGCTGAGGCGATCGAGGCCGTTGCGAATGAGGCCGTTGCGAGCGAGGCCGAGGCAACGCCGGCCGAGGGCTCTGGCGCCTGATGCTCGAAGAGGCCCTCAGCCACTTGGTGCGCGGCATAGTCGACCATCCCGACGACGTCGATGTGCGCATGCGCACGAACCGTCGCGGTCGCTCCCTTGACGTCCGGGTCCACCCGGACGACATGGGCCGGGTCATTGGCCGGGGCGGCCGCACGGCCACTGCGCTGCGCACCGTCGTCACGGCCCTGAACGACGACCGCGGAGTGCGCATCGACTTCCTCGACGTCGTCGAGCGCTAGTCGCCGATGCGCGTTGTCGTCGGTCGCATCGGCCGGCCGCACGGCATCCGAGGCGAGGTCACGGTCGAGCCGCGCACAGACGAGCCAGATGAGCGTTTCGCTCCCGGTGCCGTCTTTGCCCTTGACGAGCGCAGGGAGGACCTCGTCGTCGAGCGGCTTCACTGGCACTCGGGTCGGCTGCTCGTCACG
Organism: Actinomycetota bacterium; assembly: GCA_030681835.1. Taxonomy (GTDB): domain Bacteria; phylum Actinomycetota; class Actinomycetes; order S36-B12; family S36-B12; genus UBA10649. The sequence continues at coordinate 17,872 of JAUXRN010000055.1, read as the reverse complement.
TTCGAGGGGATCAGCGACCGCAATGCAGCGGAGGCCCTGCGGGGCACGCTGCTCGAGGTCGAGCGCGCCGATGACGACATGCCCGAGGATCCCGAGGAGTTCTACGACAGCACACTGATCGGCTGCGTCGTGGACCACGTCGACGGCTCCCGCATCGGCGAGGTCCTCGATGTCCTGCACCTCCCCGCCCAGGACCTGCTGGTCGTGCGCGTAGCGGGCGAGCGGGAGGCGCTCATCCCCTTCGTGTCCGTGATCGTCCCGGTCGTCGACCTGCCTGGACGCCGGCTTGTCGTCGACCCGCCGGTCGGCCTGCTCGACGCCGACGAGGGCTGATGCGCGTCGACATCGTCTCGATCTTCCCCGACTACCTCGCGCCGCTGCGGCTCTCGTTGATGGGGAAGGCAATCGACGCCGGGCTTCTTGACCTGCGGGTGCACGACCTGCGCGACTTCACGCACGACCGGCACAACACGGTCGACGACACGCCGTATGGCGGGGGTCCCGGCATGGTCATGAGCCCGCTCCCGTGGGGCGAGGCCCTTGATGCGGTGCGAGCCTCGGGGGAGGGCCGGCCCTGGCTGGTCGTGCCCACCCCGTCGGGCGACCTGTTCGACCAGGGCACCGCCCAGCACTGGAGCCAGGACGACTGGCTGGTCGTTGCCTGCGGACGCTACGAAGGCATCGACGCTCGGGTGGCCGAGCACGTGCGGGCCCGCGACGACTGGGCCGGGGTGCGCGAGACCTCGATCGGCGACTACGTGCTCGCCGGAGGCGAGGCCGCAGCGCTCGTCATCGTCGAGGCCGTGGTGCGCCTGCTGCCCGGCGTCCTCGGGAACGCCGACAGCGCTGTCGACGACTCGTTCGCCCCCGGTGGCATGGCTGGGCTGCTCGAGGGGCCGGTGTACAACAAGCCGCCGCAGTGGCGTGACCTGGCAATCCCAGAGGTGCTGGTCAGCGGCCACCACGGCCGGATCGCGCAGTGGCGCCGGGAGCAGGCGACCGAACTGACGCGGCGGCGGCGCCCCGACCTGCTGGCGGACTGACCACCGCGGGACTGGGTCTAGGACGAGCGCAGCGCGTCGGCGACGACGGCCCTGGCCCCGTCCTGGACCTGCACGAGGTGTTCCGGGCCGAGGAAGGACTCGGCGTAGATCTTGTAGACGTCCTCGGTGCCCGACGGCCGGGCCGCGAACCACCCGTTCTCGGTGACGACCTTGAGTCCACCGATGGGGGCTCCATTGCCGGGGGCATGCGTGAGCCGGGCAAGGATCGGCTCATCGGCCAGTTCGGTGGCCGTGACCTGGTCGGCGGACAGGGCCGCCAGGGCGGCCTTCTGCTCCCGGGTCGCCGGCGCATCGACCCGCGCGTACGCCGGGTCGCCGAACCGTTCGGCCAGTGCGCGGTAGCGCAGCGAAGGAGTCTGGCCGGTGGTCGCCAGCATCTCTGATGCGAGCAAGGCGGCGATGATGCCGTCCTTGTCGGTCGTCCACACCGAGCCGTCTCGGCGCAGGAAGGACGCGCCGGCACTCTCCTCCCCGCCGAAGCCGACCGAGCCGTCGAGGAGCCCGGGCACGAACCACTTGAACCCGACCGGCACCTCCCACAAGCGCCGCCCGAGGCCGGCCGTGACCCTGTCGATCATCGATGAGCTGACCACGGTCTTGCCCACCGCGGCGTCGGGGCGCCACTGCGGCCGGTTGGCGAAGAGGTAGTCGACGGCAGCGGCCAGGAAGTGATTGGGATTCATCAGGCCGGCGTCGGGGGTGACGATCCCGTGCCGGTCGGAGTCGGCGTCGTTCCCGGTCGCGATGTCGAAGTCCTCGCGCCGGCCGATGAGGGACGCCATGGCGTGAGGCGACGAGCAGTCCATGCGGATCTTGCCGTCCCAGTCCAGCGTCATGAACCGCCAAGCGGGGTCCACCAGTGGATTGACGACCGTCAGGTCCAGGCGGTGTCGGTCCGCTATCGCTCCCCAGTACGCAACGCTGGCCCCGCCGAGCGGGTCGGCCCCGATCCGCACTCCTGCCGATCGGACGGCATCGAGGTCAATGACGCTCGGCAGGTCGTCGACGTACAGGCCCATGAAGTCGTGCCGGCCCGTCGTGTCGGCAGCCATCGCGATGGCAAGGGTCGTGCGGCGCACCCCGCGCAGGCCGTCAGCGAGGTAGGAGTTGGCCCGGTCCTGGATGGCGGAGGTGATCTCGCCGCCGGCCGGACCCCCGTCGGGGGGGTTGTACTTGAATCCGCCGTCACGGGGCGGGTTGTGGGAGGGCGTGATCACGATGCCGTCCGCCCGCGTGCGGTCGTCCGCGACCATCCCTCGGTTGTGGACCAGGACGGAGTGGCTCAGCGCCGGCGTGGGCGTGTACCCACCCCGGGAGTCCACCAGTACCCGGATGCCGTTGGCCGCCAGCACCTCGACGGCAGTCGTCCAGGCAGGCTCGCTCAGGGCATGCGTGTCCCGGGCCAGGTAGAGGGGCCCGCCGATGCCCGCCGCAGTGCGGTAGTCGCAGATGGCCTGGGTCGTCGCGGCGATGTGGTCGTCGTTGAATGCCCCATCGAGTGCGGACCCGCGGTGCCCCGACGTGCCGAAGGCGACTCGTTGCGCCGGCTCGCGCGGGTCGGGGTGGATCGAGTAGTACGCCGTGACGAGGGCAGGCAGGTCGACGAGGTCCTCGATGCCGGCCGGCTGGCCGGCGCGAGGGTGGATCGACATGGGTGCTCCGGTCACATGAGGGGCGGTTTGGGGGCTCGGCCCTCATCGTGGCAGACTACGGAGGCCCTTTCAGTCGTGTTCCCTCACGGGGACGCACTCGGACCGCCCCGCCACAGGGGGCGCGGCCCGACGATGGGCTCGGCCTTGGCCGGCAGTACCCCCTCCCACACACGTGGGCGACCCGTGGCGCCTGCAGGAAGCGATCCCCCATGAAGACCCTCGACGCCGTCGATGCAGGCTCCCTTCGGAGCGACATCCCCGACTTCCGCGCTGGCGACACCCTCAAGGTGTTCGTCAAGGTGGTCGAGGGCAGCAAGACCCGCGTGCAGTTGTTCCAGGGCGTCGTCATCGCCCGGTCCGGCTCCGGTGTCAGCGAGACCTTCACCGTGCGCAAGGTGTCCTACGGCGTGGGCGTCGAGCGCACCTTCCCCGTGCACACCCCCATCATCGAGAAGATCGAGGTAGCCACTCGCGGTGACGTCCGGCGCGCGAAGCTGTACTACCTTCGCGACCTGCGCGGCAAGAAGGCGAAGATCCGCGAGCGTCGCGAGAACGTCAAGACCGAGGGCTGAGCGGCTTGGCCGACGCCGATCGGCAGCACTGGTGGGACATCCCGCTCACGATCGCGATAGCGCTCGTCGTCGTCCTGCTGGTCACGACCTTCCTCGTCAAGCCCTTCTCGATTCCGTCGGGTTCGATGGAGGACACCCTCGGGATCGGCGACCGCGTCCTGGTGAACCGGGCGGTCTATCACGTCCGCCCGATCGAGCGAGGCGACGTCGTGGTCTTCGACGGCTCGGATTCCTTCGTCCCCGCCAGCGAGGTGCCGCAGCGCAACCCGGTCGCCGGGGCGCTCACGTGGGTCGGTCAGTCACTCGGGATCATGGAGCCTGACTCGACGGACTTCATCAAGCGGGTCATCGGGGTGGGCGGGGACCGCGTGACCTGCTGCGACGAGCAAGGCCGGGTCACGGTCAACGGCGCCCCGCTCGACGAAGCCGCGTACCTGTACCCGGAGGACGTGCCGAGCCTGCAGGATTTCGATGTCGAGGTGCCGCAGGGCATGCTGTGGGTCATGGGGGACCACCGGTCGAACTCCGCAGACTCACGGTTCCATCTCGGCGATCCCGGTGGCGGCTTCGTCCCGGAGTCCAAGGTCGTCGGGCGGGCCATGGCCGTACTGTGGCCGCTGACCCGGCTGCAGGTCCTCGAGATCCCCGATACGTTCGCCACCATTCCTGACGCGCCAGCAGCGGTGGCTTCCTAGTGGCCGTATCCGCGCGCGACCCTCAGCAGCCGCTGCCGGCCCAGGAGCCGGGCCTGCGACGGCGCCATGCGCGCGGCAAGGCTCCGCGCCGAGCGTCGGGCGGGGCCGGGCGCTGGCTGCGGGAACTGGCGATAGTCATCGTCACCGCCCTCGTGCTGTCGGCGCTCGTGCGCGCGTTCCTCGCTCAGGCCTTCTACGTGCCCAGTGCCTCGATGGAGGACACCTTGCAGGTCAATGACCGCATCCTCGCGTCCAAGATCACCACGAGCCTGGGTGGCGTGACGCGCGGCGAGGTGGTCGTCTTCAAGGACCCGGGCGGATGGCTGCCCGACCCCGAGCCGTCAACGGAGGGCTTCCCCGGCATGGTCCGGACGGCCTTCACCTTCGTTGGACTGCTGCCGAGCGACAGTGGCCAGGACCTCGTGAAGCGGGTGATCGGGATCGAGGGCGACCGGGTTGCCTGCTGCGATGATTCCGGCCGGATCCTGCTCAACGGCGTTGCCCTGGACGAGGACTACATCATCGGCCCGACCGACCAGGTGCGCTTCGACGTGGTCGTGCCCAAGGGCGCGGTCTTCGTCATGGGCGACAACCGTGGCAACTCACGCGACTCGCGGTTCCACCTCGACGTGGCCGACGGCGGCGTGCCCGAGCCCAATGTCGTGGGCCGGGTCTTCCTTGTCGTGTGGCCCCTATCCCAATTCGGCACCATGCCGATCCCGGCCGTCTACGGCAACCCGGCAATCGCCGACGGGCCCGGGGGCGTGGAACCCTCCCCCCAGTCCTCGCCGGAGCCGTCGACCGAGCCCACGGCGGACGGCGAAGGCGACTAGGACGTGGCCCCGTCTGCCGGAGTCGGTGCGCGCACCACCCTGCGGCTGGAGAGACGGCTGCTCCGCGAGGGTCCGCACCTGCTGGCCTCCATGGACGAGGTCGGCCGCGGGGCGCTTGGGGGTCCGGTGACCGTCGGAGTCGTCCTCGTCGACCGGACGGTGACTCGTGCGCTGCCGGGCGTGCGGGACAGCAAGCTGCTCAGCCCCGGGGCCCGCGAGCGACTGGTCCCGCGGATCCGCGCCTGGGCCGTGGGCTACGCCGTGGGCCATGCCAGCGCGGTTGAGATCGACGAGGTGGGCATCATCGGGGCGCTGCGACGGGCCGGGCTTCGGGCGCTCGCCGGGCTCTCGGTCGCGCCGGATGCCATCCTGCTGGACGGGAGCCACGACTGGCTCTCCGCGCTGGGCCAGGGCAGTCTGTTCGATGACGACACTGGCGACCGCGACTGCCTGCCACCCGTCACCATGCGGGTCAAGGCGGACCTGACCTGCGCCTCCGTCGCGGCGGCCAGCATCCTCGCCAAGACCGAGCGCGACGCCATCATGGTCGAGTTGGCGCACCGCCATCCTGAGTACGGCTGGGCGGCCAACAAGGGGTACGCGGCCCCGGAGCACATCGAGGCACTGCGCTGCCACGGCCCGACCGTCCATCATCGGCAGTCATGGCGCCTCCCTGTGCATGAGGCCGCTACGGTGGACAGCGCCACGCCACCGTGATCGCCGGGAGGCCGCCATGCCAGATGTCGACAGGATGCTCGCCGACTTCATCAAGCCGCTGAGGGTCAAGCCCGGCAGCGATGTGGTGCTCTCGAGGGACTTCGACCCCGGCTACACGTCCGGGCTCGTCGACAAGGAGAGCGGCGACGAGCTGCTGCAGCGCGGCGTCGGGATGCTCTCCGAGTACCAGGAGCGGCTAGCAGCACAGGACACCTATGCCGTGCTCCTGTGCCTGCAGGCGCTGGACGCCGCCGGCAAGGACGGCACCATTCGGCACGTCATGAGCGGGGTCAATCCGCAAGGGGTGCACGTGCGATCGTTCAAGGCGCCGACAAGTGCCGAGCTCGACCACGACTACCTGTGGCGGGCGCAGGTCAACCTCCCGGCCCGCGGCGATATCGGGATCTTCAACCGGTCGCACTACGAGGAAGTCCTCGTCGTGCGCGTCCACCCCGAGATACTCCACGGCCAGAAGCTGCCGCCCGCCAGCCGTGGCGGCGACGTCTGGAAGCGCCGGTACCGCGAGATCAACGACTGGGAGCGCTACCTCGTCGACAACGGCTTCGTCGTGGTCAAGGTATTCCTGAACCTGTCGAAGGACGAGCAGCGCAAGCGTTTCCTCGCCCGGATCGACGAGCCGGACAAGAACTGGAAGTTCTCCGCGGCCGACGCCCGGGAGCGCCAGTTCTGGGACGACTACCAGAAGGCGTATTCGGAGATGCTGTCGCACACGAGCACCGAATGGGCTCCGTGGTACGTCGTGCCCGCGGACCGCAAGTGGTTCGCCCGCATCTGCGTGTCCGCCATCATGGCCCACACCCTCATGGGCATAGACCCCAAGTTCCCCGAGCTTCCCCAGGCCGATCGCGATCAACTGGCAGGCATCCGCGCGCAATTGGTGGCGGAGGACTCCTAGGACTCGCAGGCGAGTTGGCCGTGCACAGCGCGGGCGAGCAGCGGCCCCGGGTCCACAGGCCAGGGGCCCGACCCTGACCCGGCGCCCTGCCGCGGCCACCCTGTCCACCGGGAGGTGGGCATGCGGGCCAAGGACGCACTGGGCCGTTACGGCGAGGACCTCGCGGCGCGGCACCTGACGGCACTGGGGCTGGTCATCCTGGCCCGCAACTGGCGCTGCTCGATCGGGGAGCTGGACATCATCGCGCGGGACGGACCGTGCCTCGTTGTCTGCGAGGTCAAGACCCGTCGCAGCGAGCAGTACGGACTGCCGGTGGAAGCCGTCGGGCCGCGCAAGCTGCGACGACTCCGGCACGCTGCCCTGCGCTGGCTCGACGAGCAACAGGTCCATGTCCCGACGATCCGCTTCGACGTCATCGGGATCGTCCAGCCCAGGTCCGGGCCCCCGGTCCTCCAGCACCTCGTCGGGGTCGAGTGAGGTCATGGCGCTGGCGCGGGTGAGCGGGGTGGTGCTGTGGGGGGTCGTCGGCACCGTCGTCGAGGTTGAGGTCGAGGTAGCCCAGGGGCTGCCGAGCGTCGGCGTCGTCGGCCTGCCCGACGCCTCCGTCGGCGAGTCGCGGTGGCGGGCGCGGTCGGCCGTGTCCAGCATCGGCGCCACCTGGCCGGCGCAGCGGGTCACCATCAGCCTCACGCCGGCCGAGATGCCCAAGAACGGATCGGCCCTCGACCTGCCGATTGCCGTCGGCGTCCTGCTGGCCAGCGGCCAGGGCACGCCCGAGGGCCTTGACCGCACTGCGTTCATCGGCGAGCTCGGGCTCGACGGGGCCCTTCGCCCCACGCGGGGTGCGGTGGCCGGTGCCCTGGCCGCGCGGCAGTGCGGCATGGCGCGCGTCGTCGTGCCGGTCGATAGCGCCCCCGAGATCTCCCGCTTGCCCGGCATCGCCGTGCTTGCTGCCCGGGACCTTGCCGACGTCATGGCCATCGTGCGCGGCGAGGGTGCGGGCGTTCCGGTGCCCACCGGTCAGGAGACCGGCCACGTCGATCCCGAACCCGACCTGGCGGAGGTGCGCGGGCATGAGCAGGCCAAGTTCGCCCTCGAGGCCGCGGCGGCTGGCGGGCATCACGTCGCCATGGTCGGCCCGCCTGGGGTGGGCAAGACCCTGCTGGCGCACCGGCTGCCGGGGCTGCTGCCCGACCTCGACGACGAGGAGGCGATCGAGGTGGCCGCCATCCATTCCGTGGCGGGCCTGCAGCGCGTCGACGGTGCCTTTCGCCGGCCGCCCACCCGGTCGCCCCACCATTCGGCGTCGGCCGCGGCGCTCCTCGGATCGGCCACGGGCCGCCGGGTCCAGCCGGGGGCGGCCACGCTGAGCCATCGTGGCGTGCTCTTCCTCGACGAGGCGGCCGAGTTCGCCCGGCCATGCCTGGAGGGCCTGCGACAGCCCATGGAGTCCGGGGTGGTCTGGCTGCAGCGGGCCGCGTGGGCCGGATCCCTGCCGGCCAGGTTCATGCTCGTGCTCGCCGCCAACCCCTGTCCGTGCGGACTGCGGGTCGGCACCGGGGCCGACTGCTCGTGCAGCACGTCGGCCGTGCGCCGATACACCGCCCGGCTGTCCGGCCCGGTCATGGACCGCGTGGACGTGCGCCTGTTGCTGATCCGGCCCAGCGCCAGCGAACTGGATGACGGGCCGGCTGCCGAGCCCTCCGGGTCGGTCCGGCTCAGGGTGGCCACGGCCCGTGCGCGGGGCAGGCGCCGGATGGTCGGGCTGCCCTGCTCGACCAACGCGGAGGTACCCACGTCTGTCCTGCGCCGATGGCCACTCGACTCCGGGGCTGCCGACCTGCTGCACGACCTCGAACGACGTTCGGCGAACCTCCGCGGTCCCGACCGCGTCCTGCGGGTGGCCTGGTCACTGGCCGACCTCGCGGGCCGGGACCGGCCGTCCCGCGATGACGTCGCCGGGGCCATGGGCCTGCGCGGCGCATCCTTGGGCTGGACCGGGTGAGCGCCCCGGACCTGCGGTCAGCCCTCGTCGCCTGGGCCCACTGCGCCGAGCCGGCCGATCCGGCGGTGGCCCGGCTGTGCCGTCGGTGGGGGCCGGTCGAGGCCCTCGACCGGCTCACCTCCGGGTCGAGCGGACTGCCTCATGGCCCTGCCCTCCAGGCGCGACTCGCCGCCAGCGACGCAGCCGTCCCCGGCACGGCGGCCGATGACCGTGCCCGAGCCGCAGGGGCCCGCATCGTCACGCGGACCGACCGCGAATGGCCGGGCCAATTGGCCGATCTGGGCGACCGGGCGCCGTTCGCCCTCTGGGTGGCCGGGGCGGCGGACCTTCGCCTGCTGGCCCTGCGCAGCGTGGCCATCGTCGGGGCCCGAGCGTGCTCGGCGTATGGCCAGGAGGTGGCCCGCGACTGGGCCGCCGCGCTTGCGGAGCTTCAATGGTGCGTACTGTCCGGAGGAGCGTTCGGCATCGACGCCGCTGCGCATCGCGGAGCCCTCGCGGCCGGCGGGACCACCGTGTGCGTCCTGGCCGGCGGCGTCGACGTGGCCTATCCCCGGGCGCACGAGGCGCTCCTCGCCCGGATTGCCGATGAAGGCCTGGTCGCCAGCGAATCCCCGCTCGGGGAGCCGGTGAGGCGGCAGCGCTTCCTCTCGCGCAACCGGCTCATCGCGGCACTCACCCGAGCGACGGTCGTGGTCGAGGCGGCCGAGCGGTCCGGGACCATCGCCACAGCCCGGGCGGCCCACGCGATGAACCGACCGGTGCTCGCGGTCCCTGGCCCGGTCCACTCGCCGGCCTCCGCTGGCTGCCACCGCATGATCCAGGACCGGGAGGCGGTGCTGGCACGCTGCCCGGCCGACGTGGTGGCCGCCTTGGACCTCGCCCAGGCGGGGGCCCTGCTGCCCACGGTCGCGGTGGCACCGTCGCGACGGGACGCGCTCTGCGAGGCCGAGCGGCGGGTGCTCGACGCCATGCCGACCCGTGGCTCGATCGGCCCAGGCGCGCTGGTGGCAGCCGCGGCCCTCCCGGCGGCCTCGGTCTGGGCGGCCTTGGCGATCCTCGAGGATGGCGGGTGGGTCAAACCGGACGCAGGGGGCTGGCGGCTGGCGCGCCTGCCCGGCCAGCGGTGAACGGGTTGACACCATGAGGCCATGGCGGATCCGGCCGGGCTTCCGCCCGCGCTGGACGATGCCTTCGCGGGCTTCATCGAGCATGTGCGCGACGAGCGGGGCCGCAGCCGCCATACCGTTCGCGCGTACGCGGGGGACCTGGCCGACCTGCTTGCCTACGCAGCGCAGCAGGGTGTCGCCGAACCGGGGCAGTTGACCCTGTCCCACTTGCGCGGCTGGCTGGCCCTGCAGGGGGCGCATGGCCATGCGCGGGCGACCGTGGCCCGACGCGCGGCCACGGCCCGCGCCTTCACCGGCTGGTGCCTGCGCCGTGGCTTGGCCCCGACCGATGCCGGTGAGCGGCTGGCCAGCCCGCGGGTCACCCGAACCCTGCCGACCATCCTCGACGCCGGTGAGGCCGCGGATCTCATGCGGCACGCAGCGGTGGCCTCTGACGACGGGTCGGCCGTGGCTTCGCGCGACCGGGCCATCGTCGAGCTCCTGTACGCCACCGGCATGCGGGTCGCCGAGCTGTGCGCGATCGACGTGGGCGACGTCGACCGCCACCGGCTGACGGTCCGGGTCACCGGAAAGGGGGAAAAGCAGCGCACCGTCCCGTTCGGCAGACCGGCGGACGAGGCGCTCGGCGACTGGCTGGCCCGCCGTGCCGAACTGGCCGGCCCATCGGCCGGGCCCGTCTTCGTCGGCGTCCGGGGCCGCCGCATCGATCCACGTACCGTGCGCCTCGTCGTCCATCGGTTGACAGCGGGCGCCGGCGGTCCCGAGGTCGCCCCCCATGCGCTACGCCACACGGCGGCCACCCACGTACTGGACGGGGGTGCCGACCTGAGGTCCGTCCAGGAATTGCTGGGCCACGCATCCCTGGCCACCACCCAGCGCTACACGCACGTGTCGGTGGAGCGACTCAGGGCGACCTTCGCCCAGGCACACCCGCGGGCCGGGGAGCACGAGGAGCGCCCACCGGCTTGAGCACGATGGAGGGTGGCCGGAGCAGTCGGAGCGGATCGAGATAGGTGTCGCCGGCCCGCAGGCCGACATGCAGGCAGCCCACGAGGCCGCCACAATGGCCGCCGCTCACGGCGAGTCGGCCGATCTGCTGGCCGGTAGCGACGTCAGTCCCCGCATGCACCGACGCCAGCACCGGTTCGTAGGTCGAGCGCAGGCCCGAGGGGTGGGACACCACGACCACGGGCTTGCCGGCCACCTCGCCGGCAAACCGGACGGTCCCGGCCAGCATCGCGCGAACCGGCGCGGCCGGCCCGGCGGCTACGTCCAGGCCTCGGTGGCCGGCCAGCCACGTCGCGGCCGGCGGGTCGAAGGGGCGGACCACGCCTGCGGGCTCAACCGGCCAGGCGGCCGGGCCGGGACCGCCCAGGGACACGGCCACGGCCACGGCCACGGACACGGCCCCGCCCCCCGCCATCAGGATCCCCATGCCGGTACCGTGCCGGGCCCGGGCGCCTGGCACGACCGCCGGCGCTGCCCGGTGGCCGCCGGGCCGGGACCGCCCCGGCCCTGTGGACGGAGCACGGCTGCCGGCTGCGTAGAATGAGGCAACCCTGAGGGCCTACTCGGCTCGACGGGAATTCGCACGGTCCATGACGCGGGCGCGAGGCCCGCGCCGCACGCTGGTCGGTTCCGCCTCGGCGGGCAGCAGCGGGCGGGGACCGTCAGGGGCTCCGGACGGCCGTCCGGCGCCGACAACCGACAGGCGACGGCCCCACGCGGCCGCCGCGAAAGAGGAGTGCATCCATGGCCGTCGTGACCATGCGTCAATTGCTCGAGAGCGGGGTCCACTTCGGGCACCAGACCCGCCGCTGGAACCCCAAGATGAAGCGCTTCATCTTCACTGAGCGCAACGGCATCTACATCATCGACCTGCAGCAGTCGCTGTCCTTCATCGATCGCGCCTACGAGTACGTGCGCGAGACGGTGGCCCGGGGCGGCTCGGTCATGTTCATCGGCACCAAGAAGCAGGGCCAAGAGGCGATCGCCGAGCAGGCGACCCGTGTCGGCATGCCCTACGTGAACCAGCGCTGGCTGGGCGGGATGCTGACGAACTTCCAGACCGTGCACAAGAGGCTCCAGCGGCTCAAGGAGCTCGAGGAGATCAACTTCGACGATGTCGCCGGCTCGGGCATGACCAAGAAGGAGCTCCTGGTTCTGCGCCGCGAGAAGGACAAGCTGGAGAAGACGCTCGGCGGCATCCGGGACATGAGCAAGATTCCCAGCGCGGTGTGGATCGTCGACACGAAGAAGGAGCACATCGCCGTCGGCGAGGCTCGCAAGCTGGGCATCCCGGTCATCGCGGTCCTGGACACGAACTGCGACCCCGATGAGGTGGACTTCCCGATCCCGGGCAACGACGACGCGATCCGTTCCGTCGCTCTGCTCACCCGTGTCATCGCTGATGCTGTTGCCGAGGGCCTGGTCGCCCGAGCCGGCGGCGCTGCCGCGGGTGCGGTGGCCGAGGAGCCGCTGGCCGAGTGGGAGCGCGAGCTCCTGGTCGGCACGGCCGACCCGGTGGCGGACCCGGTGGCGGCGGAAGCCGCCGTCGAGGCAGTTGCGACGGACGCCGAGGTGCCCGACGCCGAGGTGCCCGCAGCCGAGTGACCACGCGGCGACGCGGGGGCCACGGCCCCCGCGTCCCGGCCGCCGCTTGCCCGCACGCCAACCCACGTACGTTCACTGGAGGATGGGAAGACCATGGCGACTATCACCGCCGCTGACGTCAAGAAGCTGCGCGACCTCACGTCCGCGGGAATGATGGAATGCAAGAAGGCCCTCGAGGAGACCGACGGAGACTTCGACAAGGCCGTGGACTTGCTCCGCATCTCCGGGGCCGCCAAGGCCGCCAAGCGCGGTGCCGAGCGCGAGGCATCCAACGGCCTGGTCGCCGCTGCAGGCAATGCCCTGATCGAGTTGCTGTGCGAGACCGACTTCGTGGCCAAGAACGCCGAGTTCCTCGCGCTGGCCGACGCGATCGCCGAGGCGGCGCAGGCCGGCGAGGTTGGCGACCGCGATGCGCTGCTCGCCGCCAGCTTGGCTGATGGCCGCACGGTGTCGGGCGCCATCGCCGAGATGTCCGGGGTGATCGGGGAGAAGATCGAGCTCGGCCGCGTGGCCGTCCTCGACGGCACGGTTGCGCTCTACCTGCACCGCCGTGCGTCCGACCTGCCCCCGCAGGTGGGCGTCATCGTTGCGTACGAGGGCTCCGAGGATGCCGCCCGCGGCGCAGCCATGCAGGTCGCCGCCATGCGACCGCAGTACCTGACCCGCGAGGAGGTCCCGGCCGAGATCGTCGCGAACGAGCGGCACATCGCCGAGGCCACAGCCAAGGAGGAGGGCAAGCCGGAGGCGGCCATGCCGAAGATCGTCGAGGGCCGCGTGAACGCCTTCTTCAAGGACACCGTCCTGCTCGAGCAGCCCAGTGTCGTGGACAACAAGAAGAGCGTGGCGCAGGTCCTGGCCGACGCGGGAACGTCCGTGACGGCGTTCGCCAGATTCGAACCGGGCCAGTCGTAGGCGGCATAGTCTCGGAGCGCATGACCCGCCGCCCGTAGCGGCGCCAGACGGACCAAGGAGGGCCAATGAACCCCAAGCCTGGCTCGTCCGGCGTCGTTCAGCCTTCGCTGGAGGGCACGATTGACGTGTGGCCCGAGGCCCCCGAGGGCGGGTGGCCGCGGGTATTGCTCAAGCTGTCCGGCGAGGCATTCGCCGGCTCCGGCAAGCTCGGGGTCGACCCCGACATCGTCTCGTCCATCGCGGCCCAGATCGCCGACGTGGTCCGGGCCGGCACGCAGGTCGCGATCGTGATCGGCGGCGGCAACTACTTCCGCGGGGCGCAACTGTCCGAGCGCGGCATGGACCGGGCGCGGGCCGACTACATGGGCATGCTCGGCACGGTCATGAACTGCCTCGCCCTTCAGGACTTCTGCGAGAAGGCGGGGGTCGAGACCCGCGTGCAGACGGCCATCGCCATGGGCCAGGTCGCCGAGCCCTACGTGCCGCGCCGCGCGATCCGCCACCTCGAGAAGGGGCGAGTGGTCATCTTCGGGGCCGGGCTCGGCGCTCCCTACTTCTCGACGGACACCACCGCCGCGCAGCGGGCGCTGGAAGTAGGGGCGGAGGTCGTGCTCATGGCCAAGGGCGTCGATGGGGTGTATGACTCAGACCCCCGTACCAACCCCGCGGCCGTGCGGTTCGACCGACTGACGCCGTCCGAGGTTCTGGCCCGCGGGCTCAAGGTCGCCGATGCGACGGCCATCAGCCTGTGCCAGGACAACGACCTGCCGATCGTCGTATTCAACCTCCTGGTCGAGGGCAACATCGCCCGAGCCGTGAGGGGCGAGACGATCGGGACGCTAGTCTCAGCAGACAGTTGAGCAACCCAGACGCACGGGAGATGTTGTGAGCGAGCAGATCGACCTGATCCTCCTCGAGGCCGAGGAGAAGATGGACAAGGCCATCGGCGTCGCCCGTGAGGACTTCTCCACGATCCGCACCGGACGTGCCACGTCGGCCATGTTCAGCAAGGTCATGGTCGACTACTACGGCGCGCCGACGCCCATCAACCAATTGGCCCAGTTCCAGATCCCGGAGCCGCGCTCCGTGCTCATCACGCCCTACGACAAGGGCGCGTTCGCGGCCATCGAGAAGGCCCTGCGCGACAGCGACCTCGGAGTCAACCCGACGAACGACGGCATCGTCATCCGGGTGAACCTCCCACAGCTGACCGAGGAGCGGCGCCGGGAGTACATCAAGATGGCGAAGCACAAGGCGGAGGATGCCCGAGTCTCGATCCGCAACATCCGCCGGCATGCGAAGGACTCCCTTGACAAGATGCAGAAGGACGGCGAGGCCGGAGAGGACGACGTTCGCCGCGCGGAGAAGCACCTCGACGACGCCACCCATAAGGCGGTCGAGAACATCGACGAGGTGCTGAAGCACAAAGAAGCAGAACTGCTCGAGGTCTGACGCGGTGGCGGAACCCGACGGCAGTCCGCCCCCCAAGGCGTCGCGAGCCGGCCGGAACCTCCCTGCGGCCATCGCCTCCGGCGTGGTCCTGGGCGCTGTCGTGGCCGTGAGCCTATTCACCTACAAGTGGATCTTCGGGGTCGTCGTCGTCGTCGCGATCGTGATCGCCGTCCACGAGTTCGTCCGCGCGTTCGCGCAGAGACAGATCCGCGTGGCCCGCACGCCGCTCTACGCGGCCGCCGTGGTGGTCCCTGCCGTCGCGTACGTGTGGGGGCCGACGGCCCAGTTGGTGGCGACCGGCGCGGTGGTGCTGACGCTGCTGCTCTGGCGGATCAGGCGCGGCTACGAGGGCTACGTCCGGGATGTGACGGCCAGTGCGTTCGTCACGGTGTACCTGCCCTTCATGGCCGGCTTCCTCATGCTCACGCTGGCCGCCGACAACGGTGCCCAGCGGGTCATCGTCTTCATCCTGCTCACCGTCTGCAACGACATCGGCGGGTATGCGGCCGGGGTGCTCTTCGGCAAGCACCCGATTGCGCCGCAGATCAGCCCCAAGAAGTCGTGGGAGGGATTCGCCGGCTCGCTGCTGCTGCAGGCCGTCGTCGGCGCGATCGCTTTCGCCTGGCTGCTCGAGGCGCCGTGGTGGCAGGGCGTGATCGCCGGCGTGATCCTGACGATGACGGCCACGGCCGGCGACTTCGCGGAGAGCGCCGTCAAGCGTGACCTGGGCATCAAGGACATGGGGACGTTCCTGCCGGGCCACGGCGGAATGATGGACCGGCTGGATTCGCTGATCCCGAACGCATTCGCGTCGTGGGCGATCTTCATGGTGTTCCTGGGCTCGGGGACCTGAGGTGCCTCGGCCAGGTGAGTTGGTCTTCGAGGCGCCCGCCCGCGGCCGGCCGCCCCGGCACCTGCTCGACCTCGATCCGGCCGCACGTCGCGAGGCCGTTGCTGCGCTGGGTGTGCCCGCCTACCGCGCCGACCAGGTGTCGCGTCACTGGCTCGGGCGCCTGAGCAACGACCCGGCGGAGTGGACCGACCTCCCGGCAGAGCAGCGCAGCATGATCGCCGAGGCCCTGCTGCCACCGCTGCTGACGCCCGTGCGGGCGATCGACTGCGACGCGGGCACCACCGTCAAGACGGTCTGGCGACTGCACGACGGAGCCCTCGTCGAGAGCGTCCTCATGCGCTACCCCGGCAGGGTGACGATGTGCATCTCCTCCCAGGCCGGCTGCGGGATGAACTGTCCCTTCTGCGCCACGGGGCAGGCTGGCCTGACGAGGAACCTCTCAGCCGCGGAGATCGCCGAGCAGGTCGTGGCAGGCGCTCGCGCGCTGGCGAGGGGGGAGATCGCCGGCGGCCCCGGGCGGGTGTCCAACGTCGTCTTCATGGGCATGGGCGAGCCACTCGCGAACTACTCCACGGTCGTGTCCGCGCTGCGCCGCATCGTCGAGCCCGCGCCGAGCGGCTTGGGCATCAGCGCTCGCGGTGTGACCGTCTCGACTGTCGGCCTGGTGCCGCGCATGCGCCAGTTGGCGGACGAAGGCCTGCCGGTCACCCTCGCCGTCTCGCTGCATGCCCCGGACGACGCCCTGCGCGACACCCTCGTGCCGATCAATACGCGCTACAAGGTGGCGGAGGTCCTGGACGCCGCGTGGGGGTACGCCGATCGCACCCACCGCCGAGTGAGCATCGAGTACGCACTCATCAAGGACATCAACGACCAGGCCTGGCGGGCCGATCTGCTCGCCGACCTGCTGGTCGGCCGGCTGGTGCACGTCAACCTCATCCCGCTCAACCCGACACCGGGCTCGAAGTGGACCGCCTCCACTCCCGAGGACGAGCGGGCGTTCGTTCGAACCCTGGAGCGTCGCGGGGTGCCGGTCACCGTGCGAGACACCCGCGGCCGCGAGATCGACGGTGCCTGCGGCCAGCTCGCGGCCACGTCCGCATAGCCCCTCAACGACCCCGTTCCCGGGTGGCAGACTCCGGCCATGACCATCTCCTCCATGGGCGGCATCCCGGACGACGACCCGGTCCCGCGCGGGCCGAGGCCGCAGCTGAGCCGGCGGGAGCTTGCGCTGGTCTCCCTCCAGACCGCCGCGCGCCTGCTGATCGGGTTCGCCTTCATCTTCTGGCTCATGTCCCTGGCCCCCGAGAGCCCCGAGGAGTCCGCCGTGTACCCGGTGGCCATGGCCGTGGGCGGGTCCGCGATCTACGCCGTGTTCTTCGTGCGCCAGTTGCGAGGCGTGTACAAGGCGCGATTCCCCACGCTGCGCGCGGTGGAGGCGCTCATCCTGACCGCGACGATGTTCCTCGCGATCTTCTCGGTCTTCTACGTCGTCATCTCGGTCGACAACCCGGACGCCTTCAGCGAGCCGCTCAACAGCTTCTCGGCCTACTACTTCGCGCTCACCGTGCTGGCCACCGTCGGCTTCGGTGACATCTCGCCGACGACCGTTCCGGCCCGCGCGGTGACGATGGCGCAGATGGCCCTGGACATTGCCTTCATCGCCGTGCTGATCCGGGTGATGGGCGGCGCGGCCAAGAAGGCGCTGCAGGAACGCGCCGGCCGGCGCGAGGCGGGCACGTGACCGCCTACCAAGATGCCTACCGGCAGTCGTTGGCGGACCCGGACGCGTTCTGGCTACGCGAGGCTGGGCGCATCGACTGGGTGCAGGCGCCCACGCAGGCCCTCGACGACAGGGACGCCCCGCTGTACCGATGGTTCCCTGACGGCACCCTCAACACCTGCGCCAACGCCGTGGACCGGCACGTCGCGGCGGGTCGCGGCGACCGGGTGGCGATCCACTACGACAGCCCGTTGGCCGGCGAGGCGCGGGCGATCACCTATGCCGAGCTGCTCGACCTCGTCGGGAGGTTCGCGGGGGTCCTGGCCGGGCTGGGGGTGCGAGCGGGCGAACGGGTGCTCGTCTACATGCCGATGGTGCCTGAGGCCGTCGTGGCAATGCTTGCGTGCGCCCGGCTGGGTGCCGTCCATTCCGTGGTGTTCGGCGGGTTCGCGCCCGCGGAACTGGCCGTTCGGATCAACGATGCCCGGCCCACGGCGATCGTCACGGCAAGCTGCGGCATCGAGCCGAACAGGGTCGTCCCGTACAAGCCACTCCTTGACGAGGCGCTTGCGCTGGCCACACATCGGCCCGCGGCCACCGTCGTCCTCGAGCGGCCCCAGTCCCGGGTTGCGCTGGGGGAGCGGGACGTCGACTGGGACGCGGCCATGTCGAGCGCCGAGCCGCACCCGCCGGTGCCCGTCGCGGCAACCGATCCGCTCTATGTCCTGTACACGTCGG
>JAUXRN010000049.1 GCA_030681835.1 Actinomycetota bacterium | reverse complement strand
CTGCCGCCACAGCTCGGGGCCCGTCGTCTCGTAGTGCGACAGAGGGTTGTTGGGGTTGGCGTACTGGTCGGGCTTCCAGGCCCCGGGGAGCTCCCGGGCCAGCCGGTCGCTCACGCTGTAGTAGGAGCGCGGGTCCTCGGGATCGACCGCGGTCGGGCACACCACGACCTCGGCTCCGTATGCCGCCAGGACGTTGCGCTTGTCCTCGCTCACCTTGTCCGGGCACACGAACACCGTCTTGTACCCGCGTTGCTGCGCGACCAGGGCCAGGCCCACCCCCGTGTTGCCGCTCGTGGGCTCCACGATGGTGCCGCCGGGCTTGAGCAGTCCTTCCCGCTCCGCCGCATCGACCATGCGTACCGCGATCCGGTCCTTGACCGATCCACCCGGATTGACGTACTCGACCTTGGCCAGGACCATCGGGCCGGGCTCGGGAACGATCCCCACGGTGACGCGCGACAGCCGCACGAGCGGCGTGTTGCCAATGAGGTCAAGCACCGTTTCGTGGATCTCCATCCGGCGACCATACCGCCGTATGCTGGCGCGCATGGGGGCACCGGCGGTGGCACTCGCACCCGGTGTCTACCGCATCCCCACGTTTGGCGACTTCATCAATTCCTACGCATTCCTCGACGACGACGGGCAGGTGACCCTGGTCGACTGCGGCCTGGCGCGCGCGCCGGCCAAGATCGTCGCCGCCCTGGCCTTCATGGGCAAGCAGCCGGCCGACGTGACCCGGATCCTGCTGACGCATGCGCACTCGGACCACGCCGGTGGCGCCCACGCCATGGTCGAGGCAAGCGGGGCCGCGGGCGTCGGGGTCCATTCCGCCGACGTGGAGTTCACCCGCGCCGGGCACAACGCCCCGCCCGACCTCTCGACGGCGTCGGGCCGGCTGTTCACGCGTGTCCCGGGAACCACGTTCCGCAGCGTCGCCGTCGCCGAGGAGCTGGCCGACGGCCAGCTGCTGCCGGTCGCCGGCGGGTTGCGCGTGCACCACTCGCCGGGGCACTCCCCCGGGCACGTCTCCTTGGTGCACGAGCCCACTGGCGTCCTCATCACGGGTGATGCGATCTTCAACGTCCTGGCCCGGATTCGATGGCCGCTGGCAGTCATCTGCACCTCGTTCGCCCTGAACAAGCGGTCGGCCCACCTGCTCGGCGAACTGGACTACTCGGTGGCGGCGTTCACCCACGGCCCCGAGATCCGCGACCGGCCGCGCGAGGCGATCCGCGACTTCCTGCGGCGCAAGGGATGACGGCCACGCCCGCGCCGGATCTCCTCGAGGTCGATCGCGAACTCCAGCGTGTCGTGGACCGCCTGACGTCACTGCCGCTGGCCAAGGTGCCCGCGTGCAGTGACGACGTCTTCGAGACGGCCGCATTCATCCTGGCGCAGGCAAGGCGGCTCGGCGCCGTGATCCCGCCCGATGTCACGCTTCCCCGGCTCGGCGCGAACGGCCTCGGCGCGATGCTGGCAGTCGTCGGAAGCGACTTCCTGGAGACGGCGAAGGCTGCGCCGGAAGCCGACGTCCAGCCGGTGCTCGACCGGCTCGTGGCCCTGCGGCGCAGCCTTCCCTGATTCGTGGGCGGTGCGTACGTACTAGTTGCGCGAGAGGATCGAGAGCAGGCGCAGGAACTCCAGGTACAGCCAGATCAGCGTGACCAGCAGGCCGAAGGCCATGCGCCACGATTCGCGCTCGGGAGCGCCCAGCTTGATGCCCTGGTTGATGGCCTCGAAGTCGAGCAGCAGGAAGAACGCTGCGATGAGCACGCCGAGCACGCAGATGATCAGGCCAAGGCCACTGATGCCGTAGAAGCCCCAGCCATCCCCGACGCCGAGCATGGCGGCGACGAACGAGGCCAGCCCGATGACCAGGTACGCGACAGCAGCGACGATGATGACGCTCTGCAGCTTCTTGGTCACCTTGATGATTCCGGTGATGTAGAGCGTCAGCATGACCCCGAACGTCGTCATCGTGGCGATGACGGCCTGGAGCACGATGCCGGGGTACTCGTTGGACAGCGCCAACTCGTTGTACCAGTTGCTGATCGCTCCGAGCATGAGCCCCTGGAACACGGCGTACAGGAGAATCAGCGGCGGCGAGGGCACCTTCTTGAAGGCGTTCACCAGGCCGAGGGCCAGGCCGCCGATCAGGCCGACCCACAGGATCCACGGGAAGCTCCCGATCAGGTTCCAGCCTGCGACCGCGAAGACGACTGTCACCGCGAAGATCAGCA
Organism: Actinomycetota bacterium; assembly: GCA_030681835.1. Lineage (GTDB taxonomy): Bacteria > Actinomycetota > Actinomycetes > S36-B12 > S36-B12 > UBA10649. The sequence continues at coordinate 37,090 of JAUXRN010000049.1, read as the reverse complement.
AGCCCTTGACGATGACGTCGTTGATCGTCAGGCGGGCGCCTCCCCCCGCAGTGATCTGCTGGAAGGAAGCGTCGACGTCCGCGGCACCGGCGCCGCCGGCCGCGGCCTGGGTGTAAGCCGTGACGCCCTCGTTGTAGGCGAAACCGGCCTTGTCGGTCTTCTCGTAACGGGACAGGACTGGGTTCGATGACTGCATGTTTCCACGTTAACCGACGGGCGCGGATTCGCCAATCAGGGGGGCGCCTCCGTGTTGCTCGTGCCCCCGGAGGGAATCGAACCCTCACTGTGCCGGGTTTAAGCCGGGTGTCTCTGCCAGTTGGACTACAGGGGCCGCGCCGCGGTCCTACCGTAAGGGCATGTGGCGCTCCAGGGCAGGCGCGGCCGCCGTCGCCGGGATCCTCGTGGCGGTGTTGGCGGGGTGCTCGAGCAGTGGGACGCCCGCAGGACAGCCCTCCGGCGGTGGCTCTACCAGCGGCTCGGCGGCGGCGGACGGGGTCGCCGGGCCCGCGCCCTACCTCCTCGCCCGTACGGCAGTGCAGGCCGCTGGCTCATCGGCCACTGTCGTCGGCCCTCGTCGCGGCGGCACGCTGACCGTGGAGCTGCCGAGCGGCGCGATCGCCACTCTGACCTTCGCGACGGGTGCTGTCCAGGCACGCACCCGCATGACCATGACTGCGTTCACCGCCGACGGCGTCGAAGGCGTCCAGCTCGACCCGGCGGGCACCTGGCTGGCCGTGCCGGCCACCCTCGTCTTCACGAATACCGGCAAGACCGCCGCGATCCGGGTGGGCAATGCCCACGATGGGAGCTCGGCGTTCGCCGCGCCCGCCACCGACTCGGCGGGAGCGATCATCATCGTCCGGCTGCGCCCTGTCCTCCTTCTGGACCCCGCCGCTGGACCGCTGCCGCCCGCAGCCACAGCCGCCAGTGGGGTGACCACGGACGCCGAGCAGGGCGGCGACCCCATCGACGGGAGGGCTGCCGACGAGGAGGCGGGCGAGGCGGACGACCCCGACGGCACCACCGGCGGCGAGGCGGCCGCGCAGGAGGCGGCGCGCCGCGTCGAGCAGTTGGCGCCGGAGTGCGGCCCCGATCTTCCGCAGGCGGCCGCCCAAGCACTCGAGGCCTGGCGGACGGCTGGGTCGTTGGGCGCGCCGCCGACCGCGTGCGCCGTGCTGCAGGCCAGCGTCCTGGCCCAGACGGTCGTCGAGTTCACCGGTGCCGGGATGCAGCCCTATCAGGAGACCGTGCGCGCGACCGGGAGCGGCACCTCGATCGACCAGGTCGCGGACATCGACATGCCCGCCCAGCGCGAGGTCTCCGGCATCGCGCAACTGGTCAGCTTCATGGCCACCACCATGGAGTGGGGCGTCGCCAAGGCTGTCGGGGAGGACTGGCCGGAGCCCAACGACCGTCGCTGCACGATGGGTACCGTCCCGCAGGGTTCCGTGCGACTGGAATCCGTGCCGCTGCCCGACAGCCGGCTCAGGGTCACCCTCACCCCGAAGCACGGCACCTACCCGGTCGACTGCGGCGAATGGGGGACCATGGACATGGACGTCACGGTGTGGGACATGCTGCGCGACCTGCTGGGAATCGGCGAGGGCCAGCCGATCGTGGTGACGACCACGGCCACCGAGCACGTGCAGCACGTCATGTCATCGCTCACCTCCTATCAGGGCGGCACGGTTCGCCACGGCGCGGATGGCAGTGTCACCGTCCGCGAGGACCAGCTGGTGATGCACGGAGTCCTCGACCTGGACTTGCGCTACGAGCCGGCCACCTGAGCCGCCCGCCCCAGGACGGCGTCGAGCATCGGCTCGGTGAGCCGGCCCGTGAACGTGTTCTGCTGGCTCGGGTGGTAGGCGCCGAGCAGCACGACTTCGCGGCCGCCCGACTCGATCGCCACCTCGGCACCGTGACCGAAACGCGGTGCCGGACGCGGCACCTGCCACCCCTCGGCCCGCATCGCCGCAAGGACCGCCGACCACGCGAGCCCGCCAAGCGCGACCACCACGTGGGCGGTCGGTGCCACGAGGCCGAGCTCCACCCGCAGCCACCCCGCGCACGTGGCGAACTCCTCCGGAGTGGGCTTGTTTCCCGGCGGGGCACAGTGGACGGCCGCCGTGAGGCGCACCCCGCGAAGGGCCTGCCCGTCATCGACCTGGACGGAGGTGGGCTCAGCGGCCAGTCCGACCCTGTGCAATGACGCGAACAGCCAGTCTCCGCTGCGATCGCCGGTGAACATCCGCCCGGTCCGGTTGGCTCCGTGTGCTGCAGGGGCCAGGCCAACCACCCAGATGAGCGGGTCGGACGCTCCGAAGCCGGGGACCGGGCGGCCCCAGTAGTCCTCGTCTGCGTAGGAGGCTCGCTTGACAACGGCGACGGCCTCCCGCCATTCCACCAGGCGGGGGCACCTACGGCACTCGATCACCTGTGCATCGAGGTCCGCGAGCCCCGTTGCTACGCGCAACCCCGGAAGAGACGGAGGGTGCGATCCCACGCCAGCGCAGCAGTCGCGGGCTGGTACACCTCGGGGCGAGCGTCATTGAAGAAGGCGTGGACGCTGCCCGGGTAGTCATCGACCTCGACGGTGCCGCCACTTGCCACGATTGCGGCCGCGTACGCGGCGATCTTCGCGCCCGCCCAGTCCTCGTCGGACTCCGCCTTGTGCACGATCGCTGCCTTGCCGCCGTATCGGCTCCAGTCAGGTGCGTACTGCGGCCACGGCATCGCCGGATACCACGCTGCGGTGCAGCAGATCGACTCGGAGAGCGTCGGCGCCAGCAACGCCAGGCCACCGCCCATGCAGAAGCCGGTGACCGACACCGTGTCCCCTTCGACTCCCTCGCGACGCAGCAGGTCGTCGGCTGCCGCCGCTAGGTCGTGGCCGACCTGTTCGATATTCAGGCCGATCATGAGCTTCTGGGCCTCGTTCGGCTCGGTCGTCTCGGCGCCGCGGTAGTGGTCCACCGCAAGCGCCACGAAACCCGCCTGCGCGAAGCGGTCGCACACGTCCACGATGTGGGGGACCAGGCCCCACCACTCCTGGATCACAACGACGGGTCGTCCTGATCCCGAGGCCGGGAACGCGATGTAGCCGGGCACGTCCTCGCCGTTGACATCGACAGTGGTGTTCCGCATGACGGCAGTATGCCCCTCGCTCAGGATCGCGGCGGCTCGGGTGACCGCGACGACAGCAGTTCCCGGTACCAATGCGCGCTGTCCTTGGGGGTGCGCGTTCCCGTGGCGGGATCCACGCGCACCAGCCCGAACTTCTTCGTCCAGCCGGATGCCCACTCGAGGTTGTCCAGCAGGCTCCACGCGTAGTAGCCGCGCACGTCGAACCCCTTGTCGCGCGCACGAAGGAGGGCCCGGATGTGATCCTCCAGGTACTCCGAGCGGATCGGGTCGTGGATCCCGGTGGCATCCGTGGACTCGTGCACCGCGGCGCCGTTCTCGCAGATCCACAGCGGGATGCCTGGGAGCGAGTCGCTGGCCATGCGCAGCGCGAGCTCCACGCCCTCCGGGAGGATCTCCCAGCCCATGTCGGTCAGCGGGGGGCGCGGCACGAAGCTCAGCGGTGGGCAGCCCGGGAACATGCTCACGTCCTGCCCGATGGCGTGGACGTCCGTTGGCGAAAGCGGTGCCACGCGCATGACCGTGTAGTAGTTCTCGCCGAGCCAGTCGATCGGTGTCGACATCACGGCGCGATCGTCGTCCCGCACGAATCCCCAGTCGGTGAGGCCCCTGCAGGAGGTCCGGATCTCATCCGAGATGCCGTCGCCGGCCAGCAGATCGAGGAAGATCCGGTTCTGCACTCCGTCGACATGCCGCGCGGCCGCGTCCATCTCGGGCGACTCGCTGATGACCGGGATGAGGTTGAGCACGATGCCCACGTTGCGGGCACCTGCGTCCCGCAACCGCTCGATCGCCAGTCCGTGGCCCAGGATCAGGTGGTAGGCAGCGGCGAGGGAAGCCCCCGGCTCGGTGCGGCCGGGCGCGAAGTAGCCCGCGCAGTAGCCGAGGAAGGCCGAGCACCACGGCTCGTTGAGGGTGGCCCAGCGGTCCACGCGGCCGGCGAAGTGCTCGCCCATGGCGTGCGCGTAGTCGGCGAACCGGTAGGCGGTGTCGCGTGCCGGCCAGCCGCCGGCATCCTCCAGCGTGCTCGGCAGGTCCCAGTGGAACAGCGTCGCGGCGGGTTTGATGCCGCGCTCGAGAAGACCGTCGACGAGTCGGTCATAGAAGTCCAGCCCTGACGGGGACAGCGCCCCGGTTCCCTCCGGCATGACGCGCGGCCAGCTGACGGAGAAGCGGTAGGCGTCGACCCCGAGCCAGCCGAGCAGGTCGAGGTCCTCGGCCAGCCGATGCACATGATCGCAGGCCGGCTCGCCGGTCGAGCCGTCGACGATGGCGCCCGGACGCTCAGCGAAGTCATCCCAGTTGGCGCGCCCCCGTCCGGCGACATCGCCCTCGATCTGCCATGACGAGGTAGCGACCCCGAGCTCGAAGCCGCGGGGAACGTCGAGATCCATGCAGTCCTATCCCTTGACCGATCCGGCGAGCAGCCCGCGCACGAAGAATCGCTGCAATGAGAAGAAGACGATGAGCGGCACCACGATCGCGACGAACGCACCGGCCGTGATGAGGTGGATCTGGGCTCCGTAGGAGCCCTTGATATTCGCCAGATAGGCAGTGATGGGTGCGACATCGGGTGTGCCGCCCGCGAAGGTCAGGGCCACCAGCAGGTCGTTCCAGACCCACAGGAACTGGAAGATCGCGAACGAGGCGATCGCCGGGACGGTGAGGGGGAGCACCAGCTTGCGGAAGATGAGGAAGTGGCTGGCGCCATCGACGCGGGCCGCCTCGAACAGCTCACGGGGAAGCTGGTTGATGAAGTTGTGGAGCAGGAAGATGGCCAACGGCAGGGCGAACATCGTGTGCGCGATCCACAACGGGACGTACGTGCCGATGAAGATGGACTGCTCGGTGCCCGGCTTGTTGAGATCGGGGAAGATGGGGATCGGCCCCAGGCTCCAGCCCTTGTTGAACATCGTGAGCAGCGGAAGCAGCGACATCTGCAGCGGGATGACCTGAAGAGCGAAGATCGTGAAGAACACGAAAGTCGAGCCCCGGAACGGGATCCACGCGATGGCGTACGCGGCCATGCAGGCAATGACCAGTGGGAAGATGGCCGCTGGGATCGCGATGGCGAACGAGTTGAAGAAGTAGGGCGCGATGCCGTTTGGGATGACCGACCCGCCGCTGATGACCTGGCTGTAGTTGTCCAGGGTCAAGGTCGGGTCGGTGATGACCGTCCACCAGCCCGTGTTCTGAGCCTGCTCGGAGGGACGCAGCGACGTGACCAGCAGGCCGAAGGTCGGGATGGTCCAGAGCACCGTGATGAGGATGACCAGGCCGGTGGCCCAGGGGCTGCTGAGCTTGCGCTTGGCGGCCTCCGGGATGGACTCCTGCCTGCCCTGGGGGTCGGGCTGCGGCATCGGGATGATCTCGTGCGCTTCGACGCTCATCGGATCGTTCGCTCCTTCCGCAGCTGGATGACGTTGTAGGCGATCAGCGGGATCACCGCGACGAACAGGACAACGGCGAGGGCGCTGCCGCGGCCAACGTCGAACTGCACGAAGGACTGCGCGTACATCTCGTTCGCGACGACCTGCGTGCCGAAGTTGCCGTTGGTCATGACGCGGACGATGTCGAAGACCTTGAGGACCGCGATGATGATGGTGGTGAGGACGACGATCAGGGTGCCTCGGATCATCGGGATGGTGACGCGGCTGAACAGCTTCCAGCCGGTGGCCCCGTCGAGCTCCGCGGCCTCGACCACATCACCGGGGATGGCCTTGATGGCCGCGGACAGGACCACCATGGCGAAGCCGACCTGGATCCAGATCATGATGACCATGAGGAAGAAGTTGTTCCACGGCTGCCAGAGCAGCCAGTTCGGCGGGTCGTCCATGCCGATCCACTGCGCGAGCTGGCTGAGGAGCCCGATCTGGGCGCCGGCCGGGTCGCGGTACTCGTAGACCAGGCCCCAGATGATGCCGGCGCCGACGAATGAGATGGCCATGGGCATGAAGATGAGCGACTTGGAGATCGACTCGCGCCGCATGCGGTCCAGCAGCAGGGCAAGGGTGAGGCCAAGCGCGGTGGAGACCAGCGGAGCGATGATGATCCACAGGGCCGTGTTGAGCAGGACCTCGCGGTTCGAGGGAGTCGTGAAGATCCAGCCGAAGTTCGCCAGGCCCACCCAGTTCTGGCCGGTGGCGTCCTTGAAACTGCCCGCGGTGGTGAGGAACGCGGGAGCGATGAGGCCGTAGGCCAGCAGCAGGATTGCCGGCCCCAGGAAGACGATCATGGCCGCCGGGTGCTGGAGCTTGCCCCTGGCCCGAGCCCCGATGAAGAACACGATCAGCAGGAGCGCGATGAAGATGGCGACGGCGGCCAGGCCGGTGCCGATCTTGGCCAGCCCGGAGGTGACTTCCTCCACCGAACCTCCTTGTGCAGTGTGCAGCGTGCAGAGATGGTGAGGCCGGGGCCCAAAGAGTGTTTACACCCTTCGGGCCCCGGCTCTCAGTCGTTCTTGCTAACTGATCAGGTGATCAGGAAGCGGGCCACGCAGCGTCGATCTCTGCCAGGACCTCCTGGGTCGGAGCGTCCTCTCCGAACCACGCCGTCATGCCCGTCCAGAAGGACCCGGCGCCGACGGCGGCGGGCATCAGGTCGGAGGCGTCGAAGCGGAAGATGCCGGCCGGGTCGGTCAGGTACTTGGCCGACAGGCCCGCGATGGCATCGGTGTAGGTGTCCAGCGGCACGCCGCTGTTCGCCGACACCCAGCCGCCCGGCTGAGATGCACGCGCGGTGGCGTACTCAGCTGAGGACAGGTACGTCTGCACGGCCTGCACCTCGGGACGGTCCGAGAACGCGGTGGTGAACTCGCCGCCACCGACGACCGGGTTGGGGAACTCATCCGAGATCTGCGGCAGGAAGAAGGCGAACACGTCGCCGTCCTCGGCCACGACAGCGCCCGGCTTGAAGGACTCCCACTGGGCCGCGTAGAACGAGGCCTGCTGGAGCATCCCGCACTCAGCGTCGAGGATCGGGCTACCAGCATCCTGGAACGCCGTGGTGGCGATCGTCTGGACGTTGCCGAAGCCGCCGTTGACGTAGTCCCCGTTCTTCATCCACCCAGCCAGGGTGTCCATGGCTGCAGTGATCTCGGGGGAGTCGAACAGGATGGTGTGCGCGACCCACTGGTCGTACACGTCGCCGCCGAACTGGCGCAGCACGATCTGCTCGATCCAGTCAGTCGCCGGCCAACCGGTGGCGCCGCCGGACTCGATGCCGCCGCACCAGGGCTTGATGCCGTCGGCAACCATCTGGTCGCTGAGGGCGAACATCTCATCCCACGTGGTCGGGACGGTGTAGCCCTTCTCGGCGAAGACCTTCGGTGAGTACCAGACGAAGGACTTCATATTGGAGCTGTTGGGGGCGGCGTAGAAGGTGCCGTCCACCGTGCCGTAGGCCTTCCATGCCGGGTTGTAGTACATGTCGACGTTGTCGCTGACACCCTGGGGTGCCGGGACGGGGCCGCCGGCCTGGACGAGCTTGGCCAGCAGGCCAGGCTGCGGGATCCACGCCAGGTCAGGCGCATTGCCGCCGGCGATGCGCGTGGGCAGCTGCGCCTCGAACTGATCGCTGCCTTCATAGACGATGTCGATGCCGGTGCAGTCCTCGAACGGCTTCCAGGCATCCTCGTAGCGCTGCTGCTCGGGCGGCAGGACCGAGGTGAACAGGGTCACCGAGGTTCCCTCGTTGCCCGTGTACGCGGCGTATGCCTCGCAGCCCGCCGCGACCGGGGCCTCGCTGCTGGGGGCCTCGCTGCTGGGGGCGGCCGAGGACTCGGCCGGTGCTGCACTGCTTTCGCTCGTGGTGCTGGAACTCCCGCAGGCAGCGAGCAGCATGGTTGCTGCAACACCACCGACGAGGAGAACTGCCCCACGGCGCCGCATGGTTGCGGTCATGGAATCTCCTTGCCCTCACAGATTCGACGGGGAAGGTCCCCGGCCGATGGTTGTCGGGCCTACACGTCGGTCCCGACGTAAACGCTGTCATCCTGTCGCGGGATGTACGGCCGTTGCAACCCCTGCAGCAAGAAAACCTCCACTCCTGCATCACGATTTGATATACGAAGGCGGCTCCCGTATCTGTAACGCGTTACATCCGGACCCGCGAAAGTCCCTCGCGGGACGGGCCCGGCTCCGCTACGGTGCGAGGACCCGTTTCACTTCGGATCGTCCGGCACGTTCCTGCCGGTGAAGGGATGCATCGCCATGACCAAGCAGGTTCGCTTCGACGACGTCTCACTCGTCTACCCCGGCGGCCAGAGCCCCGCCGTCGCCCACCTTGACCTCACCATTGCCGAGGGCGAGTTCCTCGTCCTGGTCGGCCCATCGGGCTGCGGCAAGTCCACCTCCTTGCGCATGCTGGCCGGTCTCGAGCCGATCTCCAGCGGCAAGATCTACATCGGCGACCGCGACGTGACGAACGTCCCGGCCAAGGACCGCGACATCGCCATGGTGTTCCAGAACTACGCCCTCTACCCGCACATGTCGGTTGCGGAGAACATGGCGTTCGCCCTGAAGATCCAGAAGGTCTCCAAGGACGAGATCAACCGGCGGGTGAAGGAGGCCGCGGCGCTGCTCGACCTGACCGACTACCTCGAGCGCAAGCCCAAGGCCCTGTCCGGTGGCCAGCGGCAGCGCGTCGCGATGGGCCGCGCGATCGTGCGCGAGCCCGAGGTGTTCCTCATGGACGAGCCGCTGTCCAACCTCGATGCCAAGTTGCGCGTGCAGACGCGCACCCAGATCGCCGCGCTGCAGCGCAGGCTGGGGACGACGACCGTCTACGTCACCCACGACCAGGTCGAGGCCATGACCATGGGTGACCGCGTGGCGGTGCTCAAGGGCGGCATCCTGCAGCAGTGCGCCAGCCCGCGCGAGCTGTACGACGACCCGGCCAACGCCTTCGTCGGTACGTTCATCGGCTCGCCGTCGATGAACATCATCCCGGGACCACTGACGGAGCACGGCGTGAACCTGAATGGGTTCGCCGTGCCGGTCGAGCGGTCCGTCATGGACAAGGCTGCCAGCGGCCAGGTGCTCCTCGGCGTTCGCCCGGAGGACCTCGAGATCGCGACCGAAGGGGCCGAGATGACGGTCACCCTGGTCGAGGAACTCGGCGCGGACACCTACGTCTACGGAACCTTCAAGGCCGTTGACGGCTCGAACGTCGACCTCGTGGCCCGCGGCCAGGGCATGCTCGCGCCGAAGATCGGCACCGTCGTGCGGGTCCGCCCGACTCGCACCTACATCTTCGACACCGAGGGAGCTCAGCTTCGGCTGTCCTGACCCCAGCGCGGGATCAGGCCTGGATCCAGGCTCCGGTGTCCGGCGGGAGCGTGACGATGTTGCGCTCCAGCCGGACCGAGGCATCGCTTGCCGTCATCACGTACCCCTCGATCGGGCTGGTGATCTCGCGGTCGGCGCAGTTGACCACGCAGGCGAAACCGCAGCCGCGACGCACGATGAACACCCCGGGCTCAGCGTCTGGCCAGGTGACGTTGTGGAGGTCGACGAAGCCAGGGTGTGCGTGCCGGAGTCGATGCATCGCGCGGTACTGCCCGAGCGTGCTGCTCGCGTCGCGCAACTGCGCCTCGACGGTGAAGGATGCCCAGTCCGGCGGCGGCGGAAGCCACAGGGAGGGCTGCACCTCAGCCTCCGTGGCGTCGTGGAACCCATAGGGAGGCAACGCACCCGCCCATGGCAGGGGCACCCGCCCCCCGTCCCTGCCCCGCTGCGCACCCTTGGTGCGGAACCAGACCGGATCCCGCCGAGCCTCGTCCGGGATGTCGGCGTCCTCGAGGCCGAGCTCCTCGCCCTGGTACACGTAGACCGAGCCCGGCAGGCAGTGCGCCACGAGCGCCATCGCCCGCGCCCGGCGCCGGCCCACATCCCCGCCACCGAGCCGGGTCACCACCCGCGGGGTGTCGTGATTGGACAAGGCCCACGTCGGGGGCGCACCGATGTCTCGCAGCCCTTCGAGCGTCTGCTGAACGACCGTCCGGATCCGCTCCGCGTCCCAGCCGACCGCCATGAAGTCGAAGTTGAAGATCTGGTGCAGGGTGTCGGGCGCCACGTAGCGCGCGGCTCGCGCAGGCGGGACCCACGCCTCGGCGACCGCCATGCGGTCACCTTGATAGCTGTCGAGGACGGCCCGCCACTCCCGGTAGATGTCCTGCACCTCATCGCGGTCCAGGATCGGCGAGTTCGCCACCCTCCGCCGCCGGGCGCTGGCCTCGGCCGATCCGTCGTCGAGGTCCATCCGCAGCGCGAGGACAAGCCCTTCGGGGTCGTCGATGTCCGGGTAGTCCATGTCCTTGGCCAGCCCGAGTGCCACGTCGACCCGGAACCCGTCGGCACCCTTGTCCAGCCAGAACCTGAGCGTGTCGAGCGCATCGAGGCGCACGTGCGGGTTGGACCAGTTCAAGTCCGGCTGCGTCGCGTCAAACAGGTGCAGGTACCACTGGCCGGGTGAGCCGTCAGGCTCGGTGATGCGCGTCCAGGCCGAGCCGCCGAACATGCTGACCCAGTTGTTCGGCGGCTCATCTCCGTTCGGGCCGCGCCCGTCGAGGAAGTGATAGTGCGCACGCTCAGGGCTGCCCGGTCCTGCCGCCAGGGCCTCTCGGAACCAAGGCCGGTCGATCGAGGAGTGGTTGGGCACGACGTCGACGAGAACGCGCAGCCCGCGGAAGTGCGCTTGGTCGATCAGCTCCTGGGCATCCTCGAGCGTCCCGTAGATCGGGTCGACGGAACGCGGATCCACCACGTCGTAGCCGGAGTCGTTCTGTGGCGATGAGTAGAAGGGCGACAGCCATAGTGCGTCGACGGCGAGGGCTGCGATGTAGGGCAGTTCGTGGATCACGCCGCGCAGGTCCCCGGTGCCGTCGGCATTGAGGTCACGGAACGAGCGCGGGTAGACCTGGTACACCGCGGCGCGGTGCCACCAGGGCTGGGGCGCCGGCTCGGCTATGCCTGGCACGGCTAGGCCCGGCGCGGCGAGGTGGAGCCGCGCACGATCAACTGCGTCGGCAGCCGGATCGAGTCTCCGGCGACCTCCGGGCTCGCAGATCGCAGTTGGAGCACGAGCGCTTCCGCCGCAATGCGACCGAGGTCCTGCACCGGCTGCACGACCGTCGTCAGGTCGAGGAACTCGGACATGTCATGGCCGTCGACACCGACGAGCGAGATCTCCTTGCCCGGGGTGAGGCCGTGGGCTCGCATGGCCTTCATGGCGCCGAACGCCATCTCATCGGACATCGCAAAGACGGCCGTGGGTGGCACTTTCTGGGTCAGCAGTGCCGTCATGGCCTGCTCGCCGCCGGCGATCGTGAAGTATCCGTAGGCCTCCAGCATCGGGTCGACCGTCAGGTGGGCTCCGAGCATCGCCTGCTCGAAGCCTCGGTATCGGTCGTTCTCGGCGGTGTAGGGCGACACGATCGGGGCCCCGTTGATGACGCCGATCCGCTCATGCCCGAGGTTGATGAGGTGCTGGGTCGCGATCTGGCCCGCCAGCACATCGTCGATGGCGACGCTCGGCACGCTCGGCATCGACAGCCCGATGAGGCTGGTGGGCATGCCGAGGGCTAGGACTTCCTGCAGTTGCGAGTCCTGCGGGGGCAGCGCGATCACCAGCACGCCGTCGACTCGGCGCCGCAGCCTGGGGGCCGGCGGCAGCCGGTGCTGGCCGTCCGGCGTGCTGACGCTCATCAGGAGCAGGTCCATGCCGGCGCTCTGCAAGACCGATTCGACCCCGGACAGCACCGTGCTGAAGTACCACCGCGCGATGTATGGCGTGATCACGGCCACGCAGCCGGTGCGGCCGCTGGCGAGCCGCGAGGCGCTCGGCGAGATGACGTAGTCCAGTTCGCCGGCGATGCGCTGGATTCGCTCCCGAGTTGCGGAGTCGACATTGGGCAGGCCCCGCAAGGCACGCGAAACCGTCGCCGTGGAAACTCCAGCGGCGTCGGCGACGTCCTTGATCGTGATGCCCACGGAACCTCCTGGCCAGCGAGTCTAGGCAAGCCGGACTCCGCGACACAAGCGGTTACATGAAAGGTTGCAACCCGTTATCCGGTCATAGTTGGGCAAACCTGTAAACGATGCCATCCAGGATGTCGGTCTCGGAGACCCGGACCTCGGAGTAGCGCCCGACCAGCATCGCCTCCCGCAGGATCATGGCCCCGGCCGCGATCACGTCCACGCGCCCGGGATGCATGTAGGGCAGCGCGGACCGCTCGGACCTGGTCATGGCGGTGAGCCGGTCGGCGGCGTCAGCGACCTGATCCACTCCGATGAGGGATCCGTGCAGAACCGCCGCGTCGTAGCGCTCCATGCCCAGCGCCATCGCCGCCACGGTGGTGACCGATCCAGCCAGCCCGACCATGGTCCTCGCACCCGCGAGCCCGATCACGCCATCGGCACGGCGAACCTCGGCGGAGATGTCCGCGTGCGCTGCCGCGACCTCAGCGGCCGTCGGGGGATCCGCATGCAGGTGTCGCTCGGTCATGCGCACGCAGCCGATGTCGACGCTGACGGCCGAGTCGACGGCAGCCGACCCCCGCACGAACTCGGTGGACCCGCCGCCGATGTCCACCACCAGCGCGGGTGGCCGAACGGCGCCCGCGGGCAGACCACGCAGGGCACCGAGGAAGGACAGGGCGGCCTCCTCTTCCCCCGAGATCACTTCCGGGAGCACCCCGACTCGCTGGAGGACGCCCGCCGCAAACGCGTCGCGGTTGGAGACGTCACGGCTCGCCGACGTGGCCACGAAACGCACCTGCTCTACGGCCTCGCGGGCAAGTACCGCCGCGTACTCGTCGAGCGCGGTGAAGGTGCGGTCCAGGGCGTCGGCACTGAAGGCGCCCGTGCGGTCGACGCCCTCGCCTAGCCGCACGATGCGCATGAGGCGCGCCCGCTCCGAGACGCTCCCGTCGGGTGCCAGGTCCGCCACGAGCAGCCGCACCGAGTTCGTGCCGCAGTCGATGGCGGCGACCGTCGTCACCCGCGCTCCGTAGCACAACCGCCAGTCGCCCACCACTCGGGCAGCTCGGCGAGGGCAAGGTCGCCGACCGGGTTGGCACCGGCTCCCCCGGCCAGCGCATGTGCGACGAGGACGTGCAAGCACTTGATCCTCGTCGGCATGCCGCCCGCGCTGATCCCGTCGAGTTCGGGAACGGCTTCAAGGGCCCTCCGCTCGGCCAGGTACGCCTCGTGGGCAGCGCGGTAGCCGGACGCAAGCTCCGCGTCGTCCGCCAGTTGCCCTTCCAGCGCGCGCATGCGGCCGGACCCCTCGAGGGTGCCGATCGCTGCGGCGCCCTTGGGGCAGGTGAAGTAGTACAGGGTCGGGAACGGAGTGCCGTCCGGCAGGCGTGGCGCGGTCATGACGACGTCAGGGTCCCCGCACGGGCAGCGATGGGCCACCCGCACGACTCCGCGCGGGGCCCGGCCGAGTTGCCACGTCACTGCTGCAGTGTCGGCAGCGCTGAGCCCGTCGGCCGTCATCCGGCAGGGGTCGCCGGCAGCTCGTCCGCCTGCCGGAGCGCGCCCCAGAGCTCCGAGTACCAAGGACCTCGGGACGCGCCCGCCTCGGCTTCGGCCGCTGGCCCCGCACCCGAGCCCAGGGTCACGAACCCGACCTCGCCGGGAAGGACGAAGTGGAGGCGTCGGCGAGCCTCGGCCGCCACGAAGGCCGGGTCCTCCCAGCGCTCCTTGCTCACCTGCAGCTCCTCGACCCGCTGCTGCGCGGACTCGACGTCGGCCCGAAGCGTGGCGATGGTCGCGCGCTGGGCGAACCAGGCCCGCACGGGTACGGCGAGGGTCACCAGCAGGATGCCGGCGACGATGGCCAGGATGACGGCCCGCCCGGTGAAGGACGGCCGAACGGGTGGGGCGCCCGCCGGGCGCACCTGCTCCCGCGGGCGGACCTCAGTGTCCGGCTCGCTCACTCGTTGATCGTGTCACGAAACCCTGAGGTGGCTAGCGACCGAAACGCGGGAACGCGGCACGGCCGGCGTACCGGCCGGCATCCCCGAGCTCCTCCTCGAGTCGGAGCAACTGGTTGTACTTCGCCACGCGCTCCGAGCGGGCGGGGGCGCCCGTCTTGATCTGGCCGCAGTCCGTGGCGACGGCGAGGTCCGCGATCGTCGTGTCCTCGGTCTCGCCCGAGCGGTGCGACATCATGCAGCGGAACCCGTTGCGATGGGCGAGCGCGACGGCGTCGAGCGTCTCGGTGAGCGTCCCGATCTGGTTGACCTTCACCAGCAGGGCATTCGCCGCGCTCTCGTCGATGCCGCGCTGCAGGCGCACGGGGTTGGTGACGAACAGGTCGTCGCCGACGATCTGCACCTTGTCACCGAGGGCATCGGCCAAGTGGCTCCACCCCGCCCAGTCGTCTTCCGACAACGGGTCCTCGATGGAAACGATCGGGAAGTCGGCCACCAGGCTCTCGTAGTACGCGGTCAACCACTCAGCCGACCGATCGGCTCCTTCGAAGGCGTAGGCGCCTCCGGAATGGAATTCGGTAGCCGCCACGTCGAGGGCAAGCGCGATGTCCGTGCCCAGGGCCATGCCCGCCTTCTCGACGGCCGTAGCGATCAGTTCCAGCGCAGCGCGGTTGTTGGGGAGCGACGGCGCGAAGCCGCCTTCGTCGCCTAGCCCGGTGGCGTAGCCCTCGGCCTTAAGCACGCTCTTTAGCGCGTGGTAGACCTCTGCCCCCTGGCGCAGCGCCTCGGCAAAGGTCGTCGCGCCGATCGGCGCGATCATGAACTCCTGGATGTCGACATTGGAGTCGGCATGCGCCCCCCCGTTGTGGATGTTCATCATCGGGACGGGCAGCACGTGCGCATTGGGGCCGCCGAGGTAGCGGAACAACGGCAGGCCGGCGGACAGCGCCGCTGCCTTCGCGACGGCCAGTGACGCGCCGAGAATGGCGTTGGCACCGAGCCGCGACTTGTTGGGCGTGCCGTCGAGGTCGATCATGGCCTGGTCGATGAGCCGCTGCTCGGTCGCATCGAGGCCGACGATCTCGTTGGCGATCTCATCCTCGACCGCGGCAACGGCCTCGAGGACGCCCTTGCCACCGTATCGCTCGCCGCCGTCACGACGCTCGGACGCCTCGAAGGCGCCGGTCGATGCACCGGAGGGAACCGCAGCCCGGGCCACCGTGTCATCGTCGAGAAGGACCTCGACCTCGACGGTGGGATTGCCTCGGGAGTCGAGGATTTCGCGGGCGATGATCGCTTCGATGTCAGCCATGACGCGAGTCTATTCGGGGACCGGCGCCCATGACTCCCGAGGTGCGGCGCTGCTGGCGGGCTTCAGCACGCCGCGGATGCCGACCGTGAAGATGAGCGGCGAGAAGATCACGAAGAAGCAGCCGAGGGCGAGGGTCGCCTGGGGGCCGATCCACACCGCGACGTTTCCCCCGACCGCGTTCCCGACGGCGGCGGCCGACCCTTCGATCATCCACAGCGTGCCGAGGGCGGCGACGGCAGTTCCGCGAGGTCGCACCACATCGATGGTCTCGAGGTAGAACACGTTCGCCGGTCCGAGGAACGCCCACGCGACCATGACCACGAGCATCATCCATGGACCCACCGGCACGAACGGCAGCGGCAGCAGCGCGATGGCGAATAGGAAGGTCGACGCTCGTAGCCCGTTGGCTGGCGCGATGTCCTTGGCCTTGGCCCCGGCCCAGATCGTCCCGATGATGACGCCGACCCCCATCGCGGCCATCACCGGTCCGGTCAGCTCCTGCTGTCCCGACAACGTGGCCGCGGCCGGGATGCCGATCGTGACGAAGCCGGCGGCCAGGCCCATGGCTGCCCCCTCGAGAGCCAGCAGGCGCATCGCCGGCGAGCGGAGCAGGCCGTGCTCGCCGTGATCCTTGTCCTCGGGCACCCAGGCCCGCGAGTGCGGGTTGACCGCCAGCAGAATGCCGCCGACCAGCATGAAGAAGCCCACGGCGGCGATCGCCAGCCGCGGCGAGAAATGCAGTGCCACAAGTGTCGAGACCACGGGCCCGAGAAGCATGATCAGGTTCGCGTACGCGGTGTCGACGCTGTACGCCATGCGCACGCGTTGCTGCCCCACGATGTCGAGCCACAGCGGGCGGATGCTGATATTCAGTGGCGGGGCGGTGAGCCCGATCAGCCCGCTCAGCAGCACGGCCATCACGGCACCCTGGCCCAAGGTCGCCAGCAGCAGGCAACTGATCGCATAGGCGGGAACGAACGCCAGCAGCGGACGGGTCTGGCCAAACCGGTCTACGAGGTGGCCTCGGGGTCCCGCTGTCAGGGCGCCCAGGCCGGCCGAGATGCCCACGGCCAGCCCGGCCGTCCCGACGCTCTGGGTCACGTCTTCGACCTGGAAGAAGATGGCCAAGGACACCATCGAGTACGCGAAACGCCCGAAGGTGGACGCGAACAACAGCGGCTTGACCCCCGGGATCCTGAGGTACTCCAGGTAGTCCCGCACCCACGGATTCTACGGGTGCGGCCTAGCCCTCCATCGCCGCGCGCCAGTGGCCGTCGAACCACTGCGGCTCGCCATCCAGCATGGGCATGAGCACGGACTCGTACCACTCCGCCTGGGCCGGATCGTCCGCCAGTGCCTTGTAACTCTCCTCGGTGTCAAAGAAGACGGCCATGACGAACGTGACACCGTCATCGCAGAGCATGACGTCCTGACGCAGGTAGCCAGCGGGATGCCGCTCACGCGACCAACGCTCCCCCGCTTCCTGGAATTGCTCGTGGGAGACCTTGAGCCTGCCCACCATGACGGTTCCGTACCTGTCGGCCATGGATCCTCCTGACGCCCGACCCCCGCGGCGGCCAGTCTGCTCCGGCGCTGGTCTGCCGACAAGACCCGCAGGCCCGGCGTCCCTGACAGGCTGATCCCATGGCAGCGACGACCTACCCCGACAGCCCGGACTTCGCGGACGAGTCCGAGCGCGTCGTGTGGGACGCACTCGCCAGCACCCTCCGCGACGAGGACGTCCTCATGCACGGTGTCCGCTTCACCGACCGCGAAGCAGGCGAGGTCGAGATCGACCTCCTCGTCCTGATGCCGGACATCGGCGCAGCCGTCATCGAGGTGAAGGGCGGTTTCGTGCGGTACGCCGAGGGCGGCTGGACGCAGTCCGACGGCAGGACGACTCACTCCATCGATCCCGTTGGGCAGGCAAGGAAGGGCGTCTACGCACTGAGGAGGTACCTCGAGGAGCGGCCCGACTGGTCCCGAGGCCGGGTGCGGTCGACCTGGGTACTGGCGTTTCCCTACGCCCACGAGGGCAACGACCTTGGACCGGAAGCCCCACGCGCCGCCGTCATCGACGAGGACGGCCTTGCCCTTGCCCGCGACACGATCTACAACCGGCTCTGGGATCAGGCGCTGCAGTGCGGCATCCCCGCTGCCGGGTGGGTTGATGCCGCCGTCCGTGCCCTGGTCGGCGCGACCGATGCGCCGGCCGAGATCGTCGGACGAACAGCCGCGCGACTGCGCCACGCAGACCAGTTGACCGTGGCGCAGTCATCGATCCTCGCAGCGGTACGGGCCAACCCGCGGTTCGAGGTGCGCGGCGCAGCAGGGACCGGCAAGACATGGCTGGCCATGGAGCAGGCACGCCGGTGGGCCGAGGAAGGGCAACGGGTGTGCTTCGTGTCATATGGCCGGGGCGTGGCGGAGATGGCGACCCGGGCCATGGCCAGCCTCCCCTCGGCGGCACGACCGGCGTTCGTCGGCACCTTCCACCAGCTCGGTTACCGCTGGGGAGTGCAGGCGACCGAGGGCGACGGCCAGGACTTCTGGGAACGGCGGGCACCGGTGGAGATGACGGCCGCCGGCCGAGCGCTGGCCCTCGAGGAGCGCTACACCGCCTTCGTGATCGACGAAGCCCAGGACTTCGCCGACTCATGGTGGCCCGCGCTCCTCTCGGCCGCAGCCGATCCGCAGTATCGGCTCGCGGTGTTTCGCGACGACGAGCAGTCCGTGTTCAGCGACCGGCAAGGCGGTCCCGACGTCGGTCTGGTGACACTCCTGCTGGATGAGAACCTGCGCAACGCCCACCAAGTCGTCGACACCTTCCGACCGCTGATCACCACGCAGGTGCAGGCCCGGGGCGGCGAAGGCTTCCCTGTGGAGTTCATCGAGAGCACCCCGGGAATGGCCCTTGATGCCGCTGACACCGCCGTCGAGGACCTGGTCGAGCGGCGGGGGTGGCTGCCCGAGCACGTCGCCCTGCTGACCACCCAGCATCGCCATCCGGTGCACGCGCAGTTCGGCGATGACAAGGCCGCCTACTGGGCGGATCTCTGGGCGAACGACGGCGTCTTCTACTCGACCGTCTCCGGCTTCAAGGGGCTCGAGCGTCCCGCCGTGGTCTTGGCCGTGGATGGCTTCCACCCGGGCATCGACCCTCGCTCGGTCATGTACGCCGGCATGAGCCGGGCGCGGGACCTGCTCATCGTTGTCGGGGCGGGAGAACTGCTCAAGCCGATCGTCGGCGAGAAGGTGCTGCGACGCCTTCGCCGCGGCGCGAACCCCGGGTGGCCGCCGCCGACGATTGCCGTCCCGCCCCGCTGACACCTGTCAGTCCCTCACGGAAGGCTTCGACCATGCGCGCGGGGCGGGTCACGACAGCGGTCCTCGTGTCGGCAGTCGCAGGACCCATCGGGATCTGGGCGGGCCTCATTGCCGCGTTGGCGCTGGTCCAGCAGGTTGTCTCGGGGTTCGTCATGATCGGCGACGCATCGTGGACCGAGGTGTTCAACCCGGCCGTGTGGTTCGGCTGGCAGAACATCGCCGGCACCGGCAGCGTGCTGGACTCCCTGCTCGGCGGACCTGGGGCGCCGGGCGGCACGGCTAGCCGCTACGTCGTCTTCATGGTCTTCGCCATGATCGCGGCGGCCTGCTACGGAGCCGTCCGTGCCATATGGCGGTGGGCCCGGCAGGGTCAGGAGCCAAGCACGCGGTCGAGGTAGTCGTTACCGAAGCGCCGCTCGGGGTCCACCCGGTCGCGAACGGCCACGGCATCGGCCAGGCGCGGGTAGGTCGGCTGCAGATCCTCATAGGACCTGCCGTGCATCTTCCCCCAGTGCGGTCGACCGTCAACGTTCCGCGCGATGGCCTCGAAGCCATCGAAGTAGGAGCGGTGGTCCATGCGGTGGTACTGGTGCACCGCGATGTACGCCGACTCGCGCCCTGTCGCGGTCGAGAGCCAGATGTCGTCCGCCGCCGCGAACCGGACCTCCACCGGAAAGGGAGTGAGGACTCCGCTGGTGTCGACGAGATCCCGCAGCGACAGCAGCGTGTCGATGACCGCATCCCGCGGGATGGCGTACTCCATCTCCCGGAAGCGCACCCGGCGCTCGGAGGCGAACACCTCGAACGACGGCATCGTGAACTCCCGGGAGGAGAGCGCGCGGCTGCTCATCGAGTTGATGCGAGGCACCCAGGCAGGGCGGGCGGCGCTCACCCGGTTGACCATCTCGAAGACCGAGTTCGAGAGGAAGTCGTCGTCGAGCCAGGCGCGCCAGCGGGGCAGCGGGTCCTCGCCGGCCTCGAGCGGGAGCCTCCGGTTGCGCTTCAGAAGCACCCTGTCCGTGTGCGGGAACCAGTAGAACTCGAGGTGGTCGGTGCTGGCGACGAGCTCGTCCAGCCGAGTGAGCGTCTCGGTGAGGCTCCCGGGTTCCTCGCGGGCATGCAGCAGGAAGGCTGGCACGCACTGCAGGGTCAGCTCGGTGACGATGCCTAGGGCTCCCAGCCCGATCCTCGCTGCCTCGAACAAGGTCGGGTCTTGTTCAGCATCGCAGTCCACCACGGACCCATCGGCCAGGACGATTCGCATGCCGAGCACCGATGACGCGAGCCCCCGGAAACGAGCCCCCGTGCCGTGTGTCCCGGTCGCGAGGGCGCCACTGATGGTCTGGCGGTCGATGTCGCCCAGGTTCTCCATCGCCAGCCCGCGGCCGGCCAGCTCGCGGTTGAGATCGTGCAGCCGCATGCCGGCGCGGACCGTCACCCGCCCCGACGCGGTATCAACGGCCACGATGCCGGCGAGCCGGTCCAGGCCTAAGAGCAGGCCGTCAGTGACGGCGATGGACGTGAACGAGTGACCGCTGCCCACCGCCTTGACCCGCATGCCGCGATCGCCGGCCCAGAGCACTGCCCGGCTCACGTCGTCGGTGCTCTGGGGACGGGCCAGCGCCGCTGGGGTCGCGGTGGCCGTCCCCGCCCAGTTCGTCCAGGCGGCAGTCACCCGAAGCACCTGCCTTCGCCACGGTAGGTCGGGACGCTGGCGACACGCACCTCGCCGTCATCGGCCACGTCGACGAGGTGCACGCTCGTGAAGCGCTCGCACACCTCGCCCGCTTTCGGGTGCCTCCACCACACCCGGTCGCCCACGCGTAACGCCGCAGCAGCCGTGCCTGTGATGGGTGTCTGCACCTCGCCCACCCCCTCGCGGGGCAGGACCCGCAAGCCCTCCGGCCAGACCGGCGTGGGCTGCCGGGTGGACGAGACCTCGCCCGATGCCATGTAGCCCCCGCCAAACAGGGTGCGGATCTCGGGGGCCGGCCGCCTGGTGACCGGAAGCGCGTACGCGAAGGCCGGTTGCGGAGTGAAGTCGCGGTAGTCATCGAACAGGGTGGGACCGAACAGTCCCGATCCTGCCGCCACCTCCGTCAGGCAAGGGTCGTCGGCCACGACGTCGATGCTGCCGGTCCCGCCTGCATTGACCATGTCAAGCGCGCACAGCCGCGACACGGCTTCGACGATGCGCGGCCGGCGATGCCGCAGCTCGTGCGCCGAGACGGCCTTCATGGCACGCACGTCTGCGCCCGTGTCCGGCATCCCCGCAATCTGCGCGTCATAGAACATCAATCCGACCAGACGGGTTGCCGGCTCAGCCACGATGGCACGGGCGGCGTTGACAGCCTGGCTGACGGAATGCACGGGCGATCGGCGCACGCCGAGGTGGCTGCGCGCCAGCCGAAGGGAGGCGTCGATGTCGAGGCAGACGCGCACCTGCCCGGCCCCCGGCGCGCTCGCGATGAGCCGGAGCTGCTCGGGATCATCGACCATCACCGTGATCGCTGAGGCCAGGGTGGGATCAGCCCGCAGGTGCGCGAGCGAGTCCCGGTCGACCGTGGGATAGGCCACGAGGACGTCGGTCGCGCCATTGCGCACGAGCCAGATGGCCTCGGGAAGCGCGTATGCCATCAGTCCCTGGAAGCCGGGTCGGGCCAAGGCCCACTCGAGCAGTCCACGCACCCGCACCGACTTGGTCGCGATGCGGATGGGCGTGCCGGCGGCACGGCGGACGAGGTCATCGGCATTCGCGGTGAGCGCGGCCATGTCGACAGCGGCCAGCGGCGCAGGCAGGTCCGACGTCGCCGCATCGATGCGCTGCCAGTCGGTCACCGACCGAGCCTAAGGCGTGATGTGCAAACGTCGGGTGCCGCGGCTATCCGCTGCCGCGGAGCTCGGGGGGTGCGTGGGGGCGGGTGCGGCCCTTGGGGGGTTGAGCTGGTGGTGCCGCGTGCACAGCGCGCCGAGGTTAGGGAGACCCTGCGGCTCGACTGCGCGTACGGGGGATCAGCCGCTCCGGATCAGTCACGATGACGGCCCGCACTCGACGCCGCTGCCAGAGGCGGCGACCGATGATCGGCTCTACGAACGAAACCTCCACGCGGGGCAGGCCTGTCGCCGCCGCGAGATTGAGCGTTTCCCCAACCACGGTTGGTCCGGTCAGGTGCAAGTCCTGCGCCCTCAGCGCTGGCAGTTCGATGACAGCGTCAACAGCACTGCGGGGCACACAAATCTGGCCGAGGTGGCCCAGCACCAATCGCAACTCGCCTGCGCGGATCCGATGCCGACGCCACAGCACAGACGCCACAGCCCAGGACGCTCCGAGCAGCAGTAGCAGCCCGACGCCATCGAGCGTCCGCGCCAGCCCAACGGGTAGGAACCGGTGCGCCAAGAAGCCCACGACCACGACCTCAACCGATCCAAGCACGAGGATCAGCGCCGTGATCCACAACCAGGTACGGCGACCCCCTACCGGGACGTTGACCTGACCACTCACATGAACGAGTATGCAGCGCACGACTGGCGACGACCCCACGCGTTGGCATGTGACCACCCGGTACGACTGCACATCGCCACTACCGCAGCGACCCGTCTGCTCGCGCCCAGTCCAATCACCTAAGGAGGGGGACTGACCGTCGGACCGTCATCGGACCGCAAGAGAACCATTGCAGCGCAATAGTTATCGAACTGTTGCGGGGGCCCTGGACGGGCCCTAGATGCCCAGCAAGGTACGCAAGTGACGAGGGGCCGGCGAGCCGAACGCGAGCATGAGGTCGTGCACCTGACGGGGCGACCAGTCCGGATGAAGCACCCGGAGGTCGGCGGCGATCGTCTCGACCGCGCGGAACCCTACGTGGTAGGTAGGCAGTTGGGCTGCGGTGAGAAGCGCCCGACGCCACTTGCCAGCCGCCTCCCCCACCTCCTGGAACCCACGGTCCACCATCAAGGACATGGCCTCCGCCTCCTGCATCCCATGCGCATGCACGCTGATGTCGAGGATGGTGTTGATGATGCCGCGCAGGAGCATCTTGCGCTGCTGCAGCGTGACGGCCAGTGCGCTCCGAGGATCGTCGAGGGGCTGGTAGCCCGCATCCACCATCATCTGCTCGGCATACACCGCCCAGCCCTCGACGAGCACGCCGCTTCGGCCGAGGCGGCGAACCCGCGTCTCTGACTCGAGAGTGCGCGCGTGGGCCAACTGCAGCACATGTCCGGGCATCGCCTCATGCGCAACTAGTCCGTGCAACGCGATGCCGTTGTACTCGCGATAGAACGAGGCCACCCGGTCCGCATCCCAGCCCACGGGCGTCGGTGCGACGGCTACGTACGTGGCCACGTCCGCCTCCTCAAGGGGGCCCGGCGCGTCGCAATAGGCGACAGCCGTGCCGCGGTGGATCTCCGGCATCTCGACCATCCGCACATCCAGGTCGGGAACCGTGACGAGGTCCTCCCGGCGGACGAACGCGGTCGTCCGCGCGAGCGCCGCCTCCATCAGCGGCAGGACCGTCGCATCCGTCACGGGCGCCGACGACGCCACCTCATTGAGCGCCACCCGTACGACAGCGTCATCGGCTTCTGTCAGGCCCAGGTACGCCGCGGCCAGGTCGCGCAGTTCCGTGCCTACTCGATCCAGTTGCTCGAGGGCGTCGGCCAACAAGGCGTCCGCCGCAGTGTCCTCGTCCAGCGCATGCCACAAGGCGGCGGCGTAGAGATCCGGTCCGAGCCGGGGGTCCCGCTGGGACTCCGGTAGCTGGGCCGACAGCCACTCCTCGAAGCGCTCGACGGCAACCGTCGCCGCATGCACGACCGCGTCGTCGCCGGCGAGCCGGGCGGCATCCCCGCGGATCAAGGAGCCGGTGCCATGGAACTGCTGGATGGCGGTCTCGACATGGATGCGAGGCATCTCTTGCAGGATCGCCCGGGCCTGCTCCAGGTGATCGGGGATCGCAGCGAGGCGACCGCGCATCGCGACCGCTCGCTCGTCGGCTGGGGCGAAATCGCGCGAGACCAGCAAGTACAGGCCGGTCCCCGGGTTCCACCACATCGGGTTCCACTCATGCGGTCGAAGCTCAGCGAGCATGAAGCGATCACGCAGCACGCGCGCCCGCAGGATCTCCAGGTCCACGAAGTCGGCGACCCCGAGCTCGATGTCATCGATCGCATCGAGCATGGCCACGTGGTCGTCCAGGCGATCGCGGCGAGCGGCCGGGGCACTCACTCCAGTGAGGCGGCCATCGAAGCGGTGGTCCCCGAGCGACGTTGCTGCCACGGGGTCCGCCTCGAGCAGGTCGTCGACGATCCGCTCGGCGAGGCTGCGGAAATCGGTCGTCGGGTTCACCGGTCTGCGTCCGTCACAGTCCCGCAGCGCGAATCGCGTCGGCTCGTCGCCGCGTGGCTGCGCGCAGGGCCGACTCGGCGTCCATGCCGCACTCACGGGAGAGCGAGACGATGGCGAAAAGCAGGTCGCCTAGGTCGTCCTCGGTCAGGCCCGCTGGCATCACGGTCGTGGCAGCGGGCGCACCGGGCAGGGGCGGCAGCCGATCAGCGATCCCGGCGCTGCGGTTGACGACCTTGCCGGCCTGCAGCAGCGCCGGCAGGGCCGCCGGAATGCCATCGGCAACCGATGCGCGGCCCTTCTCGCGGGCCTTGAGCGCGTGCCAGTTGGCCTCCACCTGCTCTGGGGTGTCGGCCGTGACCGCGTCGGCACCCGACGCGAAGACATGCGGATGCCGGTCGACCAGCTTGTCGACGATGCCTTGCGCAACGTCGTCGATGTCCCAGCCCTCGGCCTCGCTGGCGATGCGCGCGTGGAAGACGACCTGCAGCAGGACGTCGCCGAGTTCCTCGCGCAGATGGGCCGTGTCGTTGGTCTCGATCGCCTCCACCGCCTCGTACGCCTCCTCGATGAGGTACTCCACGAGGGACGCGTGCGTCTGCTTCGCATCCCAGGGGCATCCGCCCGGCCCGCGTAGGCGGTCCATGACGGCGACGAGTTCCAGCAAGCGCTCCCCCGGCTCGGCCGAGGCAGGGTTCGGGGGCGGATCGCCGTCCGTCACGAAGCCAGGGCGGGCAGGATCGCGAGGCCGTCGGACACGGGTCCGACCTGCAGGGCCGTCGGGTCCCAGGTGCCGAAGCGCGGACTCGTCTCGACGCCCAGTTCGACGCTCAACGCCGACACGGCATCGAACACAGCCTGGCCCTGCTCCTCGGGTGCGCCATCCGGCGCAAGGGCGACGCCCAGATCGGTCGCCAGCAGGTTGAGCCTGATGATGTCCTCGATCATCGACGGGGCGATCCCCTGCTGGGTGAAGGAGGCAACCATGGCGTCGCGATCCCCCGACTGGGCGATGTAGGACTGGAGTTCCTGGTCCAGCCTGCCCTGGCTCACGGCGACTCCGGTCCGCTCGGCGAGTATGTCGACCAGATCGATGATGATCATGCGGCTGAGCGTCTCCTGGGTGATGAGCTCGTCAGCGCTATCCGTGGGCAGGCCCTGCGCGGCGAAGACCTCCTCGACGTTCGACGCGAGTGCCTGCTCCGTGATCCTGTCCGCGCCTAGCGTGGCCGCGGATCCAGCCTGCTGGCCGGCGCATGCGCTGAGGACCAGCGCGGCTGTGGCAACGGCAGCAGCGATGGCTGCTCGGCGCGGGCGGCGGGCTGCACTCATGACGTCTCCCCAGGCGGTGCGGGCAGCAGGACGGCGGTCACGAGATCGGCCGCCCAGGCCAGCAGGTCGGTTCCGCGCAACGGCGCACCTCCCACAGGGGCGGTGGCCGGGCGCGGCACCATGATCGTACGTACCGCCGGCTTGACGATCGTGCGCGGGTAGAGGCGGGCCAGCCGGAGCTGGCCGGACTCCGGCAGGGCGACCGGCGCGAACTTCACGCTCGATCCCTGGACGATCACCTCGCTGAGCCCGGCCGCCCGAGCGAGGACGCGGAACCGGGCGACCGCGAGCAGCGCCTCGACGGGAGCCGGAAGAGGTCCGTAGCGGTCCATCAGCTCGGCCGCCACCTCCTCGACCGCAGCGGCCGACGTGGCGTCGGCCAGCCGCTTGTAGGCCTCCAGCCGGAGCCGCTCGTGCGGCAGGTAGTCAGCCGGGATGTTGGCGTCGATCGGCAGCTCGACCCTGACCTCCGCGGCCGTGATGACCGGCTCGTCCTTGTACTCCGCGAGCGCCTCCCCGACGAGTCGCACGTACAGGTCGAAGCCGACGTCCGCGATGTGCCCGCTCTGCTCCCCGCCGAGGAGGTTGCCGGCACCGCGGATCTCGAGGTCCTTCAGGGCGATCCGCATGCCCGAGCCGAGGTCGGTGTGCTGGGCAATGGTCGCCAGCCTCTCGTGGGCGGTCTCCGTCAGCGGACGATCCGGCGCGTACATGAAGTAGGCGTATGCCCGCTCACGGCCCCGGCCGACCCTGCCGCGGAGCTGGTGCAGCTGCGACAGGCCGAACGTGTCCGCTCGGTCGACGATCAGCGTGTTGGCGTTGGCGATGTCGATGCCGGACTCGACGATCGTCGTGCAGACGAGGACGTCGATCTGCTTGTCCCAGAAATCGACGATCACCTGCTCCAGCGCACCCTCGTTCATCTGCCCGTGGGCGATAGCGATGCGCGCGTCCGGGACGAGGTCGCCGATCCGCCGGGCCACCCGGTCGATGCTCTCGACCCGGTTGTGGACGAAGAACACCTGGCCCTCGCGCATGAGCTCCCGGTTGATCGCCGCGGCGATCTGCTTGTCGTCGTATGGTCCGACGAACGTGAGGACGGGGTGCCGTTCCTCGGGAGGGGTCTGGATCACCGACATCTCACGGATGCCCGTGACCGCCATCTCCAGCGTGCGCGGGATCGGCGTCGCCGACATCGCGAGCACGTCGACGTTCGTGCGCAGGGCCTTGAGGTGCTCCTTGTGCTCGACGCCGAAGCGCTGCTCCTCGTCGATCACCACGAGCCCGAGGTCCTTGAACCGGACACCCGAGGTCAGCAGCCGGTGCGTTCCGATGACGACGTCGACCGTGCCGTCGGCCACGCCCTCGAGGGCCTGCCTCGCCTCCTTGTCCGAGTTGAAGCGCGACAGGGCGGCGAGCTTGATCGGAAAGGCCGCGTACCGCTCGGCGAACGTGGACATGTGCTGCTGGACGAGCAGGGTGGTCGGCACCAGGACGGCCACCTGCTTGCCGTCCTGCACCGCCTTGAATGCCGCGCGCACGGCAATCTCCGTCTTGCCGTACCCCACGTCGCCGCAGATCAGTCGGTCCATCGGGATCTGCCGCTCCATGTCGGCCTTGACCTCGTCGATGCAGGCTCCCTGGTCCGGCGTCTCGACGTAGGGGAAGGCATCCTCGAGCTCGCGCTGCCACGGAGTATCCGGGGAGAACGTGAAGCCCTTGCTGGCCTGTCGGGCCGCGTACAGCCTGATCAGCTCGGCGGCGATCTGCTTCACGGCCTTGCGCGCCCGGCCCTTCGCCTTCTGCCAGTCGGCACCGCCGAGCCGATGGACGGACGGCGCCTCGCCCCCCACGTACTTGGTGACCATGTCGAGCTGGTCCATGGGGACGAACAGCCGGTCCGCCGGTTGCCCGCGCTTGCTCGCTGCGTACTCCAGGACGAGGTACTCGCGCTCGGCACCCGCCACCGTCCGCACGATCATGTCGACGTAGCGGCCGACGCCGTGCTGCTCATGGACGACGTAGTCGCCCGCAGCCAGGGTCAGCGGATCGATGGACCGCCGCCGCCGCGAGGGCAGCCGGCGCATGTCCTTCGTCGAGCTGCGCTGGCCCGCGATGTCCGTCTCGGTGACCACGGTGAGCCCTTGCCCCGGGACGCTGAACCCGTGCAGGAGCCGCCCCTGCGCGACGGCGACCACGCCGGGGTCGGGTCGTTCGGCAAGGTCCTCGGTCATCGTGACAGGCACGTCGGCGTCAGCGAGCTCCTCGACGAGCCGGTCGACCGAGCCGTGCCCTTCGGCCAGGACGATCACGCGTTGGCCGCCGGCTGCCCATGCTCGGAGGTCGGACATGGCGCGAGCAGCATCCCCGCGATAGGACTCGATGCCGAATGCCAACACCCGGATCCGGCTGTCCACGCGGTCACGGCCCGGGGCGCCGAGGTCCGGATCGTCCATCTCGGCATCGCTGAGGAGGGGGGTGACCGCCCACCATCCGCTGCCGAGATCGCGCGCCGTCTCGCGCATGTCGGCCAGCTCGCGGTAGCTGGCCGCCGCGAGGTCGATCGGGGCGGCATTGCCCACCGTGGCGTTGTGCCACGACGCCATCAGGAACTCCTGTGCCGTGCGCACGATGTCGTGGGCACGCTTGCGGATCCGCTCCGGCTCCAGCAGCACGACGTGTGACGAACCACCCGCAAGCTCGAGCGGGGTGGTCATGCCGTCGGCCAGCACGGGAGCCAGGGCCTCCATGCCCTCGACAGGCACCCCGTCGGCGAGACGGTCGCACATCTCCGCGAGCACCGGGGAGGTGCGCGCCAGGGCCGCGGCTCGCTCGCGCACCGGCTCGGTCAGCAGTAGTTCGCGCACGGCCGGGGCCCACAGCCCGTGCGGTGCGAGCTCGAGCGAGCGCTGGTCCGCCACGGAGAAGGAACGCACCTCCTCCACGGTGTCGCCCCAGAACTCCACGCGCACCGGATGCTCGTCGGTCGGCGGGAAGACGTCGAGGATGCCGCCTCGAACCGCGAGCTGGCCGCGGCGCTCGACGAGGTCCACCCGGTCGTATCCCATGCCGACGAGGCGCTCGACCAGTCCGTGCAGCGGGGCCTCGTCTCCCGGCGCCAACCGGACGGGGGCCACGTCAGCGATGCCGGCGACGACGGGCTGCAGGAAGGCACGCACCGACGTGGCGACGACGTCGACGGGAAGGGCCATCGGGTCCTGCGGATCCGGGTGGGCCAGGCGACGCATGACGGCCACCCGCCGGCCCACGGTGTCGGATGACGGCGACAGCCGCTCGTGCGGGAGGGTCTCCCACGACGGGAAGACGGCCACTTGGAGGCCCGGCACGAGGCCGGGCAGCGCCGCCGCCACGTCCTCCGCCTCGCGGCCCGTGGCCGTGACGACGAATACCGGCTCGCCCGCCTTCCGGTGCGTCACGATCTGGGCGACGACAAGCGGGTGGATCGAGGGCGTCGCCTCGACGACGGCGCCTGTGCCGCTCGCGGCAAGGTCGCGGACGAGGTCGAACCCCGGCTCGCCGTCCAGGCACGCCAGCAGCGCGGACAGGCTCACGATGCGAGCGCCTCCGCAATGGCGGCACGCAGGTGCACGACCAGGTCGGGGTGGCTGACCACGAGGTCAGTGACGTAGGGAGGCATGTGGTTGAAGGTCACCTGACTGCCGTCGAGGTGCGCCGGAACGAAGCCGTAGCACTGGGCCACGCCGTAGGGCGCGGCGACGTCCCACTCATAGAAGCCGGTGTCGTGGACATAGGCCTCGGCCCGCCCGCAGATGAGCTCGTTGACCTTGGCGCCGACCGATCCCACGTCGACGACCTCGACACCGCGATCGGTGATACCTGCATCGGCGAGTCGCCTGGAGAGCAGCGCCACCGTGAGCGGCAGGCTCGCCGGTGGCCTGCTCCGCGACGCGACGATGCGCAGCGGTCGGTCCTGCGGCAGCGGCGCAGGCGCTGGGGGCGTGTCGAGCACCGTGCGGCTGAGGCCCTGGCCGGGCAGGTCGACGGTCGCCGCCGACAGCGTCTCGGTACCCGGCTCCCACAGGGCGATGTGGACAGCGAAGTCGTTGCGACCCTGGCCGTACTCCCACGTCCCGTCAAGCGGGTCGACGATCCACACCCGGTCCGCAGACAGCCGACGATCGTCGTCCTTGCCTTCCTCGCTGAGGATCGCGTCACCCGGGCGGGCGGCCGTCAGCTCCGCCATGATCAGTTCATGGGCGGAACGATCGGCTTGCTTGCGCAGGGCGTTGGCCTCGTCGGCGCCGTCGATCGGGCCGAAGCCGGCCCGCAGGTCGAGGAGCAGGGCACCCGCCAACCGGGCAACGTCGCGGGAGAGCTCGGCATCTGATCTGGCGGGCATGCGCGCCTTCCTGGCTGGCGGGAGGCTCACGCCGGGTCGGCGTGGAACCTGTTCTGCGTCGATTCAAGCCCATCCGAGACGAGCATGGCGACGGCATCTGCGCCGCGGTCGACGATGGCCGGCACCTCCGAACGCTCGGTGGAGCCGAAACCCTTGAGCACAAAGGCCGCCGGGTCCTGCCGGCCGGGGGGCCGGCCGATTCCCACCCGGATCCGGTAGAAGTCACCGGTGCCGAGCGACCGGCGAAGGCTGCGCAAGCCGTTGTGCCCGTTGTCGCCTCCGCCGAGCTTGGCCCGGATGGCACCGAAGGGGATGTCCAGCTCGTCGTGCACCACGATGAGCTGCGCGGGGGCAACGTCGTAGAAGGCCATCAGGGCCTTCACGGGACCGCCCGACTCGTTCATGAATGACATTGGCTCGGCCAGCACGACATGCGGCCCCGGGATGACGAATCGCCCCTCCCCGGCCTGGGCATGCGCCCGCTTGTGCCGGGCCAGCCGGATCCGGTGCGCCTCGGCGAGCGCGTCGACGACGAGGAAGCCGACGTTGTGCCGCGTTGCTGCGTACTCCGGACCCGGATTGCCGAGGCCAACGACCAGCCAGGGCGCGCTGATCGGTTACTCCGCCGCAGGGATGTCCATGAGCTCGGGGGCGTTGGCCGCAGCCTCGGCGGCCTCGACCTCGGCCTCATGGGCATTCGCCTCGGAGTACTCCTCGGCCTTGTGCTCGGCGTCGGCGACGGCGTGCTGCGCGGCGGCCATCGGATCCTCGCCCGCTGCGACGGCTTCTTCGAGTGCCTGCACCGCGGAGGCGGCATCCATGCCGGCTTCCTCGGCGGCCGCCGTGGCGGCCTTGATGGCGTCTGCCATCTCGCCGCGCTCCACGGCTTCGGCCTGGGTGATGATCACGAGGTCGATGTGCTCGAGGGATCGCTTGACCGGGTCGCGCTGGACGTCGCGCGGCTTGACGAGAACGGACGAGCCGTCGAACTCCACGGACAGCACGACACGCGGCTTGCGCAGGGCCAGGTCGAGGTCATGGGCAGGCAGTGCCACGTGGACCAGTTCGGTGCCCGAGCCGTAGATCACGGCGGGGATGTGGCCGTCGCGCCGGATCCGGCGGGCAGCCCCCTTGCCGAAGTCGGAACGGGCGACGGCGGACAGTGCAACGGTGGTCACGTCAGTACTCCTCGATCATCGTCGGTCGCCTCGGCAACGCCGGGTGGCGCCGACCACGTCGATCACGGTGGCCGAACCCTGGGGGCCGGCACCCTCGCCGAGGATGAGGGAAGTGTACCCGTTCGCGGGAGCCCTCCCGTCAGTGGGAGGACGCCTCGGGAGCGGTCATCGGCTCCTCGAACATCGAGGTCACCGAGCCCTCGGTGAACACCTCCGTGATGGCCTTGGCCAGGATCGGGGCAATCGACAGGATCGTCAGCTTCTCGAACTGACGCTCCTGCGAGATCGGGAGGGTGTTCGTGACGATGACCTCGGAGATGTCCGACGCCTCGAGGCGCTCCTTCGCCGGCTCGCTGAGGATGCCGTGGGTGGCGGCCACGATCACGTCTGCGGCGCCGTTCTCGAACAGTGTCTCCGCCGCCTTCACGATCGTGCCGCCGGTGTCGATCATGTCGTCGACGAGGACGCACACCCGATCCCGCACGTCGCCGACGACCTCGAAGACCCGGACCTGGTTGGGCACGTCGGGATCGCGGCGCTTGTGGATGATCGCCAGCGGGGCGCCCAGGACGTCGGTCCACCGCTCGGCGACGCGGACCCGGCCAGCGTCGGGGGATACGACGGTGATGCGATCGAGGGCCACTCGGGACGACACGTGCCGGGCCAGCAAGGGCATGGCGAACAGGTGATCGACCGGCCCGTCGAAGAAGCCCTGGATCTGCGAGGTGTGCAGGTCGACCGTCATGAGCCGATCGGCGCCCGCGGTCTTGAAGAGGTCGGCCATGAGCCGGGCCGAGATCGGCTCCCGGCCCCTGTGCTTCTTGTCCTGGCGGGCGTACCCGTAGAACGGCATGACTACCGTGATGCGCTTTGCAGAGGCGCGCTTCAGCGCGTCGACCATGATCAGTTGCTCCATGATCCAGGTGTTGATGGGGGTGGTGTGGCTCTGCAGCACGAAGGCGTCGCAGCCCCGGACGGACTCCTGGAACCGGATGAAGATCTCGCCGTTCGCGAAGTCGTAGGCAGTCGTGGGCGACAGGGTGACTCCGAGGTTGGCCGCCACCTCTTCTGCGAGTGCTGGGTAGGAGCGCCCTGCGAGCACGACGAGCCGCTTCTGGGTGGGGACCGTGAGCTGGGACAACGAGGCTCCTACGTAGTTGGATCGGGCGAGGTTGATTCGTGCTCGGTTGATGCCTGGACGTCGTTGGCGCGGCCGGCCGCCTCGGCCGATGCGGTACCCGGTCGCTTGCGCTCGACCCAGCCCGCGACATTGCGCTGCTTCGCGCGGCCGACCGCCATGGCACCGGGCGGGACATCGTCGGTGATCACCGACCCGGCTGCGGTGTACGCACCGTCACCGATGGTCACCGGGGCCACCAGCATCGAGTCGCTCCCGATGCGCACGTGGTCGCCGACGACGGTCCGGTGCTTGGCCACGCCGTCGTAGTTGACGAAGACGGTCGCGGCCCCGATGTTCGAGCCCTCACCGACCTCGGCATCGCCCACGTAGGACAGGTGCGGGACCTTCGAGCCGTCACCGATCGTGGAGTTCTTGATCTCGACGTAGGCGCCCGCCTTGGTGCCCCGGCCAAGGATCGTGCCCGGTCGCAAGTAGGTGAACGGCCCGACGTGGGCGCCCTCTCCGATGACCGCCAGCTCGGCCCAGGTATGGATGACCTCGGCACCCGGGCCGACCTCGCACGCGGCGAGGGTGGTGCCCGGGCCCAGCACGGCACCGGACGCCACGGACGTCGGCCCCCGGAGGGTGACGTTCGGCCGGATCACGACGTCGGGCTGCAGCTCGACATCGACGTCGAGCCATACCGAGGCCGGATCGAGCATCGACACCCCGGCCCGCATCCAGCGGTCATTGATCCGGTCGCGCAGGATCGAGGCCGCCTCGGCCAGCTGGACCCGGTCATTGACGCCGAGGATCTCGTCTGGATCAGGGCACACCGAGGCCGACACGATGTCGCCATCGCCGCGCAGCAACCCGATGACATCGGTGAGGTACTGCTCGCCCTGGGCATTGTCGGTGGTCAGGCGGGCCAGACCCGCCGCGAGGCGGTCGGCGCCGAACGCGTACATGCCGGAGTTGATCTCGTCGATCCGTTGCTGCTCGTCGGTGGCGTCCTTCTGCTCGACGATGGCAACGACGGTGCCCGTTGCATCGCGCACGATCCGGCCGTAGCCGGATGGATCGGCCAGGCGCGCGGTAAGCACGGTCGCCGACGCCTGGGTGCCGGAATGGTCGACCAGCAGCCCGACGAGGGTGTGGCCGGTCAGCAGGGGGGTGTCGCCCGTGAGGATGACGACGGGGCCCTGGCCGAGGGCAATGCCGCGCGTGGCCAGGTCGTCAAGGGCCACCCGCACGGCATGCCCGGTGCCGTGCTGCTGGTCCTGCACGACCGTCAAGGCCCAGGGAGCGATCTCCTCGACGTGCGCGATGACCTGCTCGCGGCCATGGCCCACGACGACGACGAGGTGCTCGGGCTCGATGGTGCTGGCGGCCTCGATGACGTGGCCGAGCAACGAGCGGCCGGCGACGGCGTGCAGGACCTTCGGGGTCGCCGACTTCATCCGCGTTCCCTCACCGGCGGCGAGGATCACCACGACGGACGGGCGCGTGCTGGTCACATCTGGTCCTCAGCGGGTCGGGCGAGGTGTCGCCTCGCGACGGCCGGGGAAGGCGTGCTCACCCTACCGGGCGGTCCGCGTGCGTTGCCGGGCGATGCCGCGTCGGGCACGAAGGCTCCCGGGAGAGGAGTCGAACCTCTGTTCACGGATTCAAAGTCCGCTGTCCTGCCATTAGACGACCCGGGAACGTGCACGCCAACCCTAGACGGGCACCCCGGGTCGGGACCTGCGTGCTTGACGTCCGTACCTACGGTGCCGTAACTTACGGAAGCGTAGGTAGCGTTCTTTCCGCCCGATCGAGGAGCCCGATGACCCTGTCCACCCCGAGCCAGACCGCCGAAGCCACCGAGCCCGTACAGCTCAATGGCCTCGGCATGCGGATCACCATCGCCTACTTCGTCGTGGTGCCGCTGCTGGCAGTGGTCGCGGCGATCCCGGTCGCGTGGGGAGGCTGGCTGTCATGGGTCGACGTGGCCCTCGTGTTCGTCATGTGGGTCATCACCGCCCTGGGCATCACGGTCGGCTACCACCGCTTCTTCACCCACGGCTCGTTCAAGGCGGGCCGCCCGGTCAAGATCGCGCTGGCCCTCATGGGCTCGCTGGCGCTCGAGGGCTCACTGGACCAGTGGGTCGCGGACCACCGCAAGCACCACAAGTTCTCGGACGAGGTCGGCGATCCGCACTCGCCGTGGCGCTTCGGCACCTCGCGCCGGCAGGTGGCCAAGGGCCTGTACTACGCGCACGTGGGCTGGTTCTTCGACTCCGAGAACACCTCGATCGCCAAGTACGCCCCCGACATCGCGGCGGACAAGGACCTGCGCGCGCTCTCCCGCTACTTCCCCGCCGTCGTCGTGGCCACGCTGCTGCTTCCCGCGCTGGTGGGCGGCCTCGTCACCTGGTCGTGGATGGGGGCGCTCACGGCCTTCTTCTGGGCTGGCCTCGTGCGCATCGCACTCGTCCACCACGTCACCTGGTCCATCAACTCCATCTGCCACGTGTTCGGCAAGCGGCCGTTCGAGTCCCGGGACCTTTCCAGCAACGTGGCATGGCTGGCCATCCCGTCGATGGGCGAGTCCTGGCACAACCTTCACCACGTCGACCAGACCTCCGCCCGGCACGGGGTACTGCGCGGGCAGATCGACGTGAGCGCAGGCATCATCCGAGCGCTGGAAAAGCTCCGGCTGGCCCATGACGTGCGCTGGCCCAAGCCCGAGCGCATCGCAGCGAAGCTCAAGGACCCGGCGATGCGGGCGCGGGTGCGGGGGCTCGACCAGGCGGCGGTGAGCGTCGGGGCGTCGGCATGACCCCCGATCCCGTCGACGACGGCGTCGAGACCGATGCCCTGACGAACGTGACTCCGTTAGTTGCCCGCACTGCCCGCGCGGATGCGCATCCACGCGAGCGGGTTCGCATGAGCGGGCAGGAGCGTCGCCTGCAACTGCTCGACGTCGGTCGCAAGCTCTTCGCAGAGAAGGGCTTCGAGGTCGTCAGCGTGGAGGAGATCGCCGC
The DNA here is from genome assembly GCA_030681835.1 of Actinomycetota bacterium. Lineage (GTDB taxonomy): Bacteria > Actinomycetota > Actinomycetes > S36-B12 > S36-B12 > UBA10649. The sequence continues at coordinate 1,993 of JAUXRN010000049.1, read as the reverse complement.
AAAGGCCAACGTCTCCAAGCCCGTTGTCTACGAGCACTTCGGTGGCAAGGAAGGCCTGTACGCGGTGGTCGTCGACCGTGAGATGTCCTACCTGCTCGACTCGATGATCAAGGCACTCGGCTCAACCGATGACGACACCTCCGCTCGCATCCTGCTCGAGCGCGCCGGCATGGCCTTGTTCGACTACATCGAGCGGTACCCCGACGGCTTCCGGATCCTCGTGCGCGACACCCCTGTCGTGCGCGATCCCGACGCGGGCGGCGTGGGCTTCACCGGGACCTTTGCGACGGTCATCGTCGACGTGGCCGCGAAGGTCACCGACCTGCTCGAGGCGCAGTTCCGGGCGCACAAGCTCAACCCCAAGTGGGCCCCCCTCTACGCGCAGATGCTCGTGGGCATGGTCGCCCAGACCGGCCAGTGGTGGCTGGACGTCCGCAAGCCCAGGAAGGACGAGGTCGTCTCCCACCTGGTCAATCTCGCCTGGAACGGCCTGGAGAACATGGAGGCCAAGCCGCGCCTGGTCATCAAGGACAGTTGACCCGGTACTCCTACTCCAGCTTGATGGTCGGCAGGATCTTGTCGAGCCAGCGAGGCAGCCACCAATTGGCCTTGCCGAAGAGGCTCATGAGTGAAGGCACCAGCACCAGCCGGACCACGAAGGCATCGATGATGACCGCTGATGCCAGGGCCACGCCAAAGACCTTGATCGTGTCGACCGGCGTCGGCACGAATGACAGGAACACGCTGGTCATGATCGTGGCCGCGATGACAACGACCCGGCCAGAGCCGGCCAACCCCAGGCGCACGGCATCGCGGTTGTTGCCACGCACCTGCCATTCCTCGCGCATCCGGGTGACCAGGAACACCTGGTAGTCCATCGACAGGCCGAACAGGATCGCGAAGACCATGATCGGCAGGAACGGCAGGATCGGGCCTGTCCCGCCGACACCGAGGACCGAGTCGGCGATGCCCCACTGGAACACGGCGACCGTGATGCCCAGGGCCGCAGCGAAGGACAGCAGAGAGGTCACCGCCGCCGTCAAGGGGATGAGCAGGGAGTGGAACAACAGCATGAGGGCCAGGAATCCCAGGCCTACGACCAGCAGAAGGAACAACGGCAGCGCGCCCACGAGTACCGTCGTGAAGTCCTCGGATACCGCTTGGGTGCCGCCTACATAGATCGTCGCGCCGGAATCGGCCGCGATCTGCTCTGCGGTGGTGGATCGGATGCGGTCCAGCAGGTCCGCCGTGCCTTCGTCGGAGGGTGCGGTCGACGGCCGCACGATGACCGACGTGATCATGCCGTCGGCCCCGAAGCCCTGCTTGCCCGCCTCCATCAAAGGCAGCATCCCCGACGACGGGATCGTCGAGGCCACTCCTGGGGTGGCCTCGAGCGCCTTCACGACCGCGCCCAGCGCGGAGTAGTCGTCCGCCTTGGTCGTCTCGACGGCCACGAAGAACGGGCCGTTGACGCCGGGGCCGAAGCCCGCGGCCAGCAGGTCGAAGCCAACGCGGAGGGGCGTGCCGGGAGCCTCCGACGAGTCGTCGGGGAAGCCCATCTGCATCGAGAGGGCCGGTGCGGCCAGGAAGCCGATCAACACCAAGGACAAGGCGGCCGGTATGGCCGGCATCTTCTGGATCAGCGCCCCGTACTTGGCCCACTTCGACGCTTCGGGTTCGACGTATCTCGGGTGGCGGGCCCAGGGCATCCGCAGGGACAGCGCGCGGGCACCCAGCAGGGAGAGCAGCGCCGGGAGCATCCACAGGGCGGAGAGCATGACCATCAGCACGGCGGCGGCCGCGGCCACCGCCAGGCCGTTGAAGAAGGTGATGCGCAGCACGAACATGCCCAGCAACGCCACCATCACGGTCGTGCCGGCGAAGGCCACCGCCTTGCCCGCCGTGCCGGTCGAGGCGATGACGGCTTCCTTCGGGGCCAGGCCCTGCTGGACGCCCTGGTGGAACCGGTTCAGGATGAACAGGGCGTAGTCGA
>JAUXRN010000037.1 GCA_030681835.1 Actinomycetota bacterium | reverse complement strand
GCACGGCACGCGGCGCGGTGCCCCACAATGACGACGTGATCCGTGGGATGGGCCTGTACACCACCGAGGGCGTCGTCAACGTAGGCGACGTGCACTCATGGGAGAACCCGGGCGACGGCCACCCGGAGCCGAAGGTGCGGGCCCTCCGGGAGCAGTGCCTGTCGACCGAGGGATCGTTCGTCTGGCTCGGCCTCTTCGAGGCGACCCGCGCCGAGCTGGACATGGTGGCCGACATCTTCGAGCTGCCGACCCTGCAGGTGGAGGACGCGGCCAATCCCGCCCAGCGGCCGAAGTTCGAGATCGACGAGAACGGACAGGGCCTCGCGCTGCTGAAGGTCCTCGACTACACGGAGAGCACGTCCGACGTCCACACCGGTCAGATCGCGGTGTTCATCGGTCCCTGGTTCGCCCTCACGGTTCGCCACGGCGCGCTAGGCAACCTGTCCGGCATCCGGGAACGGCTTGCCGGCAGCCCGGCGCTGCGGGGGCACGGGCCGGTGTCCGTGCTGTACGCCGTGCTCGACCAGGTGGTGGACGGCTACCTCACGGTGACCGACGAGGTGAGCATCGATGTCGAGAACCTCGAGACCGAGGTCTTCGCGACCACCCGTGTGACCGGGACCCCCAGCGGGATCTACCGGCTGAAGCGCGAGAATGTCGAGATCCGGCGGGCCGTCGGACCGCTTGCGAACTGGGCGCACCTGTTCGTCTCCGAGCAACTGTCCTGGGTCCCGGACGAGATGCGGCCCTACTTCCGCGACATCGGCGACCACCTGCTCCGAGTCAATGACGCGGTCGAGTCCGTCGACAACCTCCTCATGACGATGCTCATGGCATCGACGTCACTGCAGGACCTTCAGCAGAACCGCGACATGCGCAAGATCTCTGCGTGGGTGGCGATCGCCGCCGTGCCCACCGCCATCGCCGCCATCTACGGGATGAACTTCGACTTCATGCCGGAACTGCACTCGCCCTGGGGCTACCCGGCCGTCCTTGGCGTCATGGCCGGCACGTGCCTCCTCCTCTTCCGCGCCTTCAAGAAGTCCGGCTGGCTCTGAGGTCCCGGCCGTGAGGATCAAGCGGTGAGGACGCCCGTGCCGAGCAGCACGAGCAGCAGACCCCCGAGGGCCAGTCGGTACAGGACGAAGGGCAGGTAGGAGCGCGTCGTCAGCCACCGCATGAGCCACGTGATGACGCCCAGCCCGACCGCGAAGGCGATGAGGGTGGCCACGATCGTGGGACCCCAGGCCACCGAGGCATCGTCGCCGATCTTGCGCGCCTCGAACAATCCCGAGGCGAGCACGGCCGGGACGGCGAGCAGGAAGGCATAGCGGGCCGCGGCCCCACGGGTGAAGCCCAGCCCCAGGCCCGCCGTGATCGTCGCGCCGGAGCGAGAGACCCCTGGGATGAGCGCCAATGCCTGCGCGAAACCGAGCAGGATGCCGTCGCGCACGGTGAGGTCGCGCTCCTCCTTCACTCGCGCGCCCAGGGCGTCCGCGACGCCTAGCAGCACGCCGAAGATGATGAGCATCGCCGCGGTGAGCCACAGATTGCGGGCCACCGTCTCGATCTGGTCGCGGAAGGCCAGCCCCAGGACGGCGATCGGGATCGTCCCCACGACGATCAGCCAGCCCATGCGTGCATCAGGCGACCTTCGTGCGTCGGAGTCGACGAAGGACCGTCCCCAGGCGACGAGGATCCGCCCGATCTCCTTGCGGAAGTAGATGATGACGGCCGCTTCAGTGCCGATCTGCGTGACCGCGGTGAAGGCCGCGCCCGGGTCCTCCCAGCCGAACAGCTGGGACAGGATGAGCAGGTGGGCGCTCGACGAGATGGGCAGGAACTCGGTGAGCCCCTGGACGACGCCGAGGATGATGGCCTCGAACCAGGACACTACGAGGCCAAGCCCGACTCCTCGAGAACCTCGGCCATCGCCTGCAGCGTGGCGAGCCGCGTCTGCAGGTCACCGTCGTAGGCCGCCACGGTCAGGGTTGTCACGCCCGCGTCCGCGAAGGCAGACAGGCGGTCCCGGACCCGGTCGCGCGGACCGATGAGCGAGGTGCGGTCGATGAACTCCAGCGGAACCGCCGCACCAGCCCCGGCGTAGTCCTTGGCCATGTACTTGTCCTGGATCTCGATCGCCGCCTGCTCGTAGCCCATGCGCGTGGCAAGTTGGTTGTAGAAGTTCTTCTCGCGGCTGCCCATGCCTCCGATGTACAGCGCCGAGTAGCCGCGGATCGGGTCGGCGCACGCAGCCACGTCGTCGCCGAAGACGACCGGCACCGTCGGCACCACGTCGAAGCCCTCCATCGACCGGCCGGTCTTCTCGCGGCCGGCACGCAACGGGGTCATGATCTCGGACGCGCTCTCGGGCGCGAAGAAGATGGCCAGCCAGCCGTCGGCGATCTCCCCGGTCAGCTCGAGGTTCTTGGGGCCGATGGCCGCGAGGTAGACCGGGATCGACTCGCGGACGGGGTGGACCGTGAGCGTCAGCGCCTTGCCAGGCCCGTCGGGCAGCGGCAGCGTGAAGAACTCCCCGTCGAAGGACAGCCGCTCGCGGGCCAGGGCCTTGCGAACGATCGACACGTACTCGCGCGTGCGCTGGAGGGGCCGGTCGAACCGCACTCCGTGCCAGCCCTCGGAGACCTGGGGCCCGGACACGCCCAGCCCGAGCCGGAACCGCCCACCAGACAGCGTGTCCAAGGTGGCCGCCGTCATCGCCGTCATGGCGGGCGTGCGGGCCGGGATCTGGAACACGGCCGATCCGACGTCGATCCGCTCGGTCTGTGCCGCGACCCATGACAGGACGGTCGCTGCATCGGAACCGTAGGCCTCCGCTGCCCATACCACCGAGTAGCCCAGCCGGTCCGCCTCACGCGCGAGCACCAGATTGTCGGCATCGTTGCCGAAGCCCCAGTACCCCAGGTTCAGTCCCAGTCGCATGTCCGTCCTCCTGCTCGCAGTCGAGGCGAGCCTACGGCGCCTGCCAGTCGATCGGGGTACCGTGCCGACATGGAACTGCGGCCGCTGGGCAGGTCGGGCCTGTGGGTCGGCCGCCTGGCGCTCGGCACCGGCACCTGGGGCCGCTCCACCGACGAGTTCGACGCGCGCGACCAGCTCGCCGTCTTCCTCGACGCGGGCGGCACGCTCATCGACACCGCCGACGCATACGGCGACGGGGCGTCGGAGTCACTCGTCGGCGAGCTCGTCGCGGAGTACGAGGTCCGGGACCAGGTCGTCATCGCGACGAAGGCTGGGGCGGTCGCCGGACCTGACCGCCGGTACAACGCCTCACGCCTGCACCTGCTGCAGGCCCTCGACGCGTCCCTCAGGCGGCTGCGCACGGACCGGGTCGACCTCTGGCAACTGCACGCATGGGATCCCTGGACGCCCATGGAGGAGACGCTCGCGGCGGCCGATGCGGCGGTGGCCAGCGGGAAGGTGCGATACGTCGGGATCTCGAACTACTCGGGCTGGCAGATGGCCCGCGCCGCGACCTGGCAGCAGGCCGGTGCCGGGCGGGCCACCCTCGTGACCGCCCAGATGGAGTACTCGCTGCTCGAGCGCGGGATCGAGCGAGAGGTGGTTCCTGCGGCCCAGGCGGTCGGCATGGGGATCCTGGCCTGGTCGCCGCTCGGCCGAGGCGTCCTGACGGGCAAGTACCGGCACAGCACTCCCATCGATTCGCGGGGCGCCAATGCCGAGACGGCCAGCTGGGTGCAGGCCTATCTCGACGAACGCGGGCGCCGGATCGTCGATGCCCTGGCCACGGCCGCCGAGGGGCTTGGCGCCTCCCCCTCGGAGGTGGCACTCGCGTGGCTGCGCGACCGGCCCGGCGTGGTGGCCCCCGTGCTCGGTGCCCGCACCAACACCCAGCTGCTAGCCGCCCTCGCGTCGGAGGAGCTCGAGCTGCCCGAGGAGATCCTCACCGCCCTCGACGACGTCTCGTCGCCGGCAATGGGCTACCCCGAGTCCGGCTGGGCCCAGCGGCGGTAGCGGGCATGGCGACTCGGACGGGCTCGGTGTGGGAATACCTCGACCTGCGGCTGCCGCGGGGCACCTCGCGCGAGACCGCCCGGGTGCTGCTCACGGGCGCGGCCGAGACCGAGAACTGGGAGCTCGACCGGCTTCGCCTGTGGCCGGATGGGCGGCGGGAGGTGCGACTGCGCCGCCGGGTCTACCGGATGATGCGCACAGGCTGACGGACTAGTGGGGCAGGTCGACGGCAGTGAGCGTGCCCGGCTGGCCGAGGCATTCGCCCACGATGTAGGCGCGCCGCTGGTCCGGAGCGATGGCAAGGTCGATGAAGCCGTCCGCTCCGCGGCACGGTGCGTCGAGGGAGACGCTCGTGAGCAGTCGCTGGGTGCGCAGGTCGATGATCGCGAAGGCGTACTCGTAGTCCACTTCTGCCGCGGTGAGGAGCAGGGTTCCGCGTGAGTGGTAGCCCCCGAGGACAGGCATGGTCGTGTCGTTGTAGGCCATGGCGTCGACGTTGATGCCCGGCCTGAACGCGGCGACGACGTCGAGCGACCCCGTGTTCACGGTCAGGATCCGTGGCTTGGGCACCCCGGCGTTCTCGCGATTGACGAGCAGGCGGGAGCCGTCCGGGCTCACGGCGAGTGCGCCCGGCATCGTTTTGCCGAGGTCGAGTGTCTCGACGACCCGCCTCTTTCGGGTGTTGATCACGGTGACGCTCTCGCTGCCCCAGTTGCTGACATACGCGCGCCGTCCGTCCGGGCTGATCGCGAGTGCACGCGAGATGACGCCGACTCGTACGCGGTCCAGGACTGCTCCGTGGAGGACATCGACGACGATGAGGGCCGGGACCTGCTTCGGAGACCTCGCCCCGTACGCCAGCACGTATGCCACGTCGCCGGACGGCGACATGGCAATGGCGCGTGGGTCGGCGCCCAGGTCGACGCTGCGCAACACCGTCATCGTCGTCGCATCCATGACGTGCAGCGCCTGCCCTCCCGTGCAGGCGACGAGCAGATTGCTCCCGGCCGCCGCGATGTCGACAGGACCCACGCAAGTCTTGACCGACGCGGTCACTGCGAGCGTCGCCGCATCTATGACCGTGATCACGTGCACGTGCTCGGGCTCGTCTCCCTCGTTGACGACGTACACCCGGCGGCTGTCGGGGCTAACGGCGACGGCAGTCGGTGCGGTGGGCACCACGACGTGCCCCCCCACCACAGGCTCCGTGCCCGCGCGCGCGGCCATGTCACCCGGAGCGGCGCCGGAGGCAGCAAGGACAAGCACGGCCGCCCCGGCGACCAGCCCTGCGAGCATCAGCAGGCGCGCAGGAAGCGGTCGAGCACCCGCACGCCGAAGCGCAGGCCGTCGACCGGCACCCGCTCGTCCACGCCGTGGAACAGCCGCCAGTAGTCCAGGTCCGCCGGCATCTGCAACGGGCTGAAGCCGTAGCAGTCGATGCCGTGGCGGGTGAACGCCTTGGCGTCGGTGCCCCCGGAGATCATGTAGGGGATCGTGCGTGCGCCGGGGTCCTCGGCCTTCAGCGCGGCGGCCATGAGGTCGACCGTGAGGGTGTCGAACGGGGCCTCGATGGCCATGTCCTCCACCACGGTCTCGATCGTCACGGCATCTCCCACGATCGCCCGGATGGTGTCCTCGAACTCCTCCTCGTAGCCCGGCAGCACCCGGCCGTCGATCGAGGCCGTGGCCTCCCCTGGGATCACGTTGTGCTTGTACCCCGCCGACAGCATCGTGGGGTTGGCGGTGTTCTGCATGGTTGCGCCGACGAGCATGCCGAGCGTGCCCAGGTGCGCCATGACCTTGTCGAGCTCCCCGCCCGTGAGGTCCACGCCGTAGGCCTGCGACAGCTGGTCGAGGAACGCATCGACGGTCTTGGTCCTGCGCACCGGCCACTGATGACGACCGACCCGCGTGACCGCCTCGCACAGGGCGGTCACCGCGTTGTCGTCGTGCAGCATCGACCCGTGCCCGGCCCGGCCCTTCGCCCGCAGCCGCAACCACCTGATCCCCTTCTCCGCCGTCTGGATCGGGTAGAGCCGCAAGTCGTCGCGGACCGTCAGCGAGAAGCCGCCGACCTCGCCGATCGCCTCGCTGACCCCCTCGAAGAGGTCGGGGCGGTTGTCGACGAGCCAGTGCGAGCCGTGCCTGCTGCCGGCCTCCTCGTCGGGTAGGAACAGCACGACGACGTCCCGTCGCGGGCTGATGCCGTTACGGGCCCAAGCGCGCACGACCGCCAGGATCATCGCGTCCATGTCCTTCATGTCCACCGCGCCGCGGCCCCAAACGAACCCCTCGTCGAGCTCGGCCCCGAAGGGCGGGTGGGTCCAGTCCTCCGCTATCGCGGGGACTACGTCGATGTGTCCATGCAGCAGGAGTGCAGGCGCCGACGGGTCCGTGCCGGGGATCCGGACGCAGACCGCCTGCCGGGCGCTGCGCGTCGTCGCGATGATCTCCGGGTCCAGCCCGACTTCGCGCAGGCGGGCGGCGCAGTACTCGGCCACCTCCGCCTCGCCGACGGTCTCGGGGGCGTCGCCCCAGTTGCTGCTGTCGATCCGGATGAGCTCCTGGGTCAGCTGCACCACCTCGGCCTCGGCGTCGGGCAGGGGCTCAAGGGCGGCTGGGGTCGCGGTCATGGGGCCATCCTGCCCCTCGGGGAGGCTCGCGCGCACGAGTCTCGGAGGCCTTTCCGCGACTGCCTCATGACGCAGGTATGCTTTCGGCGGATCACCTCGTCCGGGTGGCGGAATTGGCAGACGCGCTAGCTTGAGGTGCTAGTTCCCTTTACGGGGAATGGGGGTTCAAGTCCCCCCTCGGACACCACTCGTCGGTGCGCACGTCAGCGCGTCAGTGTGTGCCGCATCCGTTCCGCCAGACGAAGGCTCGCCTCTATCTCCAACCTGCGGATCGAGACGGACTCGATATTTATGCCGAATGGGGTCCCGAGCCGGCGGCAATAGAACATCAACTCCACGAGCGTTGACTCGGCCTGTTCGATTGACGCTTCGATGGCGCTGTCTGCATGGCGCAGGTCGTTCTCGATCCAACGCGGCACGTCAACGCCGAGCCAGCGGAGGAACTCCAGGGTCTTCATCGAGCCACACACCGTTGAGGTGAAGATGATCGGAACCGGGTCCAGAGCACGAGCGTGGCACTCGTATGCATAGTCGGAGACCATGTTCTTGGCCGCGTTGACGTCGTACACGACTTGGGTAACGAAGTAGGAGCAGCCGGCCTCCTGCTTGGCGATCAGCCGAAGGTGTTCATCACCCTTGCGCGTGTGCCGTTCAGGGATCGCGACGGCGCCCAGAAGCAGCGCGGGATTGACTTCGGCGCGGATCTCCTGCGCCCGGCGGAGCGTCGTGACGACCTGCTTATCGCGCGACGATGGACCGACGAAGACCGACAGCCGCTTTTCGGTGTCCTGGGACCCGACCCAGTCGCGGAGTTCCTTCTCCGCATACTTCGCCGTCGCGCGATAGACCACGACGGGCCTCTGCCAGGCTGACAAGTGGCGGTCCAGGTAGTCAGCCGGGTCCATGGTGGGCAGGAACGGGAACGGTCGTTCTTCGGGATTGCGATCCACCTCGTCATCAATGTCGTACAGGACCAGGCCGTCGACGTCGAGAAGCCGCAGGCGCTCTAGGGTGATGTCAGCGATCTCCTGGGCCTTCTCGGCACAGGTCGAAGCCCGCGGCGGAGTAAGCGCGAAGAGCAGGACGTCGCCTTGTCGAGCGGCGATACGTCGCTGGAGATCCACGGCCGCAACGCTAGCCGAGGCAGGCGCCGTCCCTGTGCTTCGACTTCCCTGGATCGTGGCTTACACCGCATTAATGAGCGAGTCCACGCGCGAGTCACATGAGTCAGGTTCCGGCTGCAAACGGACGGCGCGACGCGCAACCGGAATTGGTGTCGTCTGTGCCGTTCGGCGCTCGGATACTCACGGCACCAAGTACTGCGTGCGCGCTCTCAGCCGTGTGCATGGAGCACGCCTAAAGGTGGCCGTTCCCCCTGCTCTCGTACATGGCCTCATCGCCTCGTGAGATCAAGTCGTCGAGCTCCTCACCGGCGGCCAACTCGACGACCCCCACTGATGCGGTCCCGCCCGCGGTCTTGGCGAGGCTCAGGTTGATGCCGGCGAAGCGCTCCACCGCGGCGGCCAAGGTGACCCCCAGTTGCCCACAGAGGAACTCGTCGCCACCGAAGCGAACGACGACGTCGTAGTCGCGAACGACACCGCGGATCGCCTCAGCGACCTCGACGAGAAGTGCGTCCCCGGCCTGATGACCGCCACTGTCGTTGACGGCCTTGAGCCCATCGACGTCGACGAATGCCAGCACGAAGGCCTCGCCGGTTCGCCTGGCCTGGACGACCTCGCGCTCGAGTTCCTGGATCCCGGCCCCGCGAACGTAGGCACCCGTGAGTTCGTCGAAGACCAAGGACGACACGCGCTCGGCAGCGAGCTCTCGATCGATGCCCGCGGCCTCTCGATCATCGGCGGCATGCTTCCGATCCCCTTGCGCACCGAGCCTGTCCCTCTTGGCCCCGGCCCGGTCGGACGCCGCCTCCACGTCGATGCGACCGTCCCGGTTATCCCGCGCCGCAGCTCGTTCATCGCGTGCCGCGGACCGGAGGTCCCTGGCCTCGGCCGATTCATCGTGCGAATCCGCCGTGCGGTCGCGGTCGATCGCAGTCTGATCGCTATCCGGCGTCACCGTCTCCGACGCCGAGGTTGCCGGAGGCGTGTTCCCTGCGGCTTCTGGCGGGTTCGTCACGGGCGTGATCCTGTCACCGAGACCGGTGCCGGTTCAACTGCGAGACCAAGAGTCAGCCGTCGCCGGACCGCAGGCTCCGAACCATGAAGGTCAGCAAGATCGTCGACGTCAACGCGGTGACCGCCCACAGTGACCGGTCGAGGCAGAACATGGGGATCCCCATGAGGACGATGCTGCCGAAGCAGAGGACTGGGTAGGGAATCAGGATCGACGGGCGAGGTGGCGCCCGGAACTCAACGGGACGGACGTAGTCGACGATAGGCATCAGCACCACGAAGGTGTCGAATACGACCACTCCATGCCAACGAGGCTGGGCACCACGGCCAGGTCAATCGGGGCCAGGGTCGCCGAGATTGACGGCGATCACGATGGCCCACATGGTGGCGGGCGCCCACCCGATCCCGGCCGTCTCGCCCGCGTGCAAGGCTGCACGGTTTCGCCCATGGCTGCCTCCTCCGCTACCAGTAGCCGAGGTGGACCAGCAGCACCCGCACCCCGATGAGGATGAGGATCACTCCACCGGCGATCTCTGCCGGCTTGCGATAACGGATCCCGGCGCGATGCCCGATGAGGATGCCCACGAAAGACAGCGCGAACGTCGTGATCCCGATGACGGCTGCTGCTGCCAGGATGGACACCGAGAGGAATGCCAGCGAGATCCCGACCGCGAGTGCGTCAATGCTCGTGGCAACGGCGAGCAGGAGCAGTTCGGGCACGTCCAGCCGGTCGTAGTCCGCCATGCGGTCCTGATCGGAGTACGCCTCCCAGACCATCCGCCCCCCGATGGCGACGAGCAAGCCGAAGGCCACCCAGTGGTCGATGCCGGCGACGTACTTCTCGAAGCCCTTGCCGAGAGCCCAGCCGGCGATCGGCATGGCCGCTTGGAACGCACCGAAGGTCGCGGCAATGACGAACGCCGTGCCCAGTCGGAACCGGCGCATGTGCAGGCCCTTCCCAAGGGCCACCGCGAACGCGTCAGCGGAGACTCCGAAGGCAATCAGTAGGACCGACACTGGGTTCATGCGGTGGGTTACACCTTGCCGAGGACAACCTCGCACGTGCTGGCCACGATCCTGCCGGGCTCGTCGACGTCCAGGCTGGTGATGACTCCGTCGTTGATGACTGCCGCGTACCGCAGCGATCGCAACCCGAGACCGCTGCGCGACCCGTCCATCACCAGGTCCATGGCCTTGGCGAACTCGCCGTTCCCGTCGGCCACCATGAGGACCTTGCCCTGGGCGCCCTGGTCCGCCGACCAAGCATCCATGACCCACGCGTCGTTCACCGAGATGCACGCGATCGCCTGCACGCCCTTTGCCGTGAGGTCGTCGGCTTGGGCGACGTAACCGGGCAGATGCGTGCGCGAGCAGCCGGGCGTGAAGGCCCCGGGAACGGCGATCAGCACTACCTTCCCCGTCCCGAGCAGGTCGCCCGTCATCACTGCCTCGGGCCTGCCTTCCGCGTTCATCACGCGTACCTCGACATCAGGGATGCGGTCGCCAACCGTGGCCATGGGTCTCCTTTGGCGTGCCTTTGGTCGTCCGATCACCGACGGCGACATCGTAGGCCTTCGGGCCAGTCACGCTCTGCGTGAGGCCTCGCGGCCAGCCGAAGGTACCTTGGGCGCTGGGAGGTGCCGCCGTGGCCCGCGACATCATCGACGACAGGCTCATCGGGTCCCTCCACCTGCGCTCACTGACCCACCAGGGACTTGAGCACGACCCGGTGCGCGAGCACCTAGCCGTGCAGGCGGGCACGATCGACGCACTCCTCGCCGGTCACTACGCGGGCGACGCGACCATAGGAGACGTCCTGCGCATGGGCGACCTCGGGATCGGCACGGTGCAGCGATTGGCGGGCGAGCTCGTGATCCTGGATGGGGCTGCGTGGCTCGCGGCCGCGGACGGGAAGGTGACCTCGGTCTCCGACGACACGCTCACCCCGTTCGCGGTGGCCTGCAGATTCACCCCGGACATCATCCGTGAGCAGGACTCCGCGTTGGACTACGCGGGCATCCTGGCCACACTCGAGTCCATGGCACCTGCACCTGACACGGTTGTCGGCATCCGACTGGCCGGGCGCTTCCGCGACCTGCACCTGCGCAGCGTGCGGGAGCAGGCGCCGCCGTTCCTCCCGCTCACACAGGTGGTCGCACACCAGACAGAGTGGACGGCGGAATCGGCCGTCGGCACCCTGGTCGGCTTCCGCTTCCCTGACGGGGCATCGGGGGTCGAGGTGCCGGGTTACCACCTGCACTTCCTGTCCGAGGACCACACCGTAGGCGGGCACGTTCTGTCGGCCGAGCTCACGAAGGGCACATTCGCGATGACGGTGTGCGACGAGCTGCACATCGAGCTGCCTGCGGGCCTGGCGCTTGGAACCCCCGGCGCGACGGCCCGGGCGACGATTGCGGCCGTCGAGGGCTGACCGCTCTCCGAAACCAGCACCTGCGGTCAATCCCGGGTCCCGGGTGCGACGCTGGAGGCTGGTCTCGACGACGCGGTCGCCGGGCACCTCGCTAGCATCGCTCACGACGCGCTGAAAGGACGGATGTGGTTCGCCAGATGCTTGCGGCAGGCTTGCTCTTCGTCGTGTTGTCGGCCTGCTCTAGTACCCCTGCCAGCACACCGCCGACCGCCCCGCCGTCCGCTACCGGTTCCTCGACCTCTGCTTCGAGCCTGCCCCTCGTCGACGGCGCCAGCCTCCAGTCGTGTGGGCAGCTGATGCCGCTCGTGGACGAGTACCTCAACACCACAGGGGTGACTGACTTCGAGGAATTCGCCGACAGCCTCGTCGCGGACGTGTTGCCGGGTGCATCGGATGCCCTCGCGCCGCTAATCCAGGAATTGGCGAGGACCGCCCGTCTTCAGCCCGACGAAACCGAGATCCCGTCGCTGCTCGAGGCGATGCAGGCGGTCTACGGCTTCTGCGGCCACAGCAGCGGGCCGGGCTGACTCGGGTGAGCGGTGGGGAAG
>JAUXRN010000034.1 GCA_030681835.1 Actinomycetota bacterium | reverse complement strand
CAACACACTCAACGTGAGCATCGACGGCGTTCCTGCGCTCGGCCTCCTGGCATCCGTCTGTCGGCCGGTCGGTGGACGACTGCGGAAGACGCAGCCAAGGCGGCCGCGGCCCTCGTCACGTTGGCGGAATGACCTGATCCGACGCGTGATCGGCGCCAACCGACCGTGCGCGCGCCTCAGTCCGGGTCGTCGTGCTCCTCGTCCGGGGGCGGCGCCGGGGGGCCGGACGGGCAGTCCCCTCGCCAGGCCGCGTGCGTCGGCGCGGGGGGAGCCTGGCCTGGATTCTCGGCCAGCCACTGCATCGTCTCGGTGAGGTACTCGCTGTTGGCCTGCCTACCGGCCGCATTGCTGAGGTCCCACCCGCAGGCTGCCGATTCCGCGGGCGACGACGGGCCGGCCGTGCCGCACGCGGCCAGCACCAAGGCCGTGATGGTGAGTGCGACTGCTCGCCCGCGGATCAGGCGGCACCCCCCGCGACCGACGGGATGACGAACAGCACCGTGCCGGGCGGCACGGGCGTGCGCAGTCCGTCGAGCGTGCGGCACTCGTCCTCATCCACGTAGACGTTGACGAACCGCCGTACGGCGCCCGTCTCGTCACGGACCCTACGGTCAACGCCGGGCGCCATCGTGGCGAGGACGTCGAGCACGTCAGCCAGCGTGGCGCCTGGGGGCACGTCGACTGCAAGCTCCCGTCGCCCGCCCGCGTGCTCGGCCAGGGACTGCGGGAGCCGGACGGTGACCAGGGATCCGTCCGCCATGCTCAGGGACTGATCCGCACCGACAGCACGTCAGGCAGCCCCGAAACGACCTCGGTGAAGGTATGGCCACCGTCGAGGCTGGCGAAGACGCAGCCGTTGCGCGTGCCGAAGGCGATCGCGGCGTCGCCGTCGTGCTCGATGACGTGCGCGGAGTCGCGCATGACGGATGCGTAGTGGTCGTCCGGCAGGCCATCGCCGGTCTCGGCCCACGTGGCACCGGCGTCGTCCGTGCGCCACAGCCGCAGCCGGCCCTCCGGCGGGAACATGGTCTCGGCGTCGATGGGGATCACCCAGGCGGTGCCGCCCTGGGACGGGTGGGCCAGCACGACGAAGCCGAAGTCCTTCGGCAGCCCCTCCGTGATCGACACCCAGGCGTCGCCGGAGTCGTCGGACCGGTAGACGCCGCCGTGGTTCTGGGCGTAGACGCGGGACGGGTCGCCGCCATCGACGGCGATGCGGTGCACGCACTGGTTGAACTCGGGGTACTCCTCCGGCTGAAAGTCGACCCTGATCCCCCGGTTGGCCGGCACCCAGCCGCTGTCGCTGTCGGCCGATCGGTAGACGCCGCCCGTGCTCATCGCGACGACCATCGAGCCGTCGTGCCGCGGCACGATGGTGTGGATCGCCGCGCCACCGGCACCGGGCATCCACTCCGGCCGGTGCGGGTGCTCCCACAGGCCGGCATTCAGGGTGAACTCACTGCCGCCGTCGCTCGACCGCCACAGCGAGTGCGGCTCGCACCCGGCCCACACCACATCAGCCTCGCGCGGATCGGGGGTGAGGTTCCAGATCCGCTCGAGCGCGACGCCGGCCTCCGGGGGGAAGGCGATCGCCCGGTGCTCGGGGTCCGACCACGTCACGCCGTCGTCGTCACTGAACAGGACCGACGGACCCCAGAACCAACTGCGCGCTCCGGCAAGCAGGCGTGGCGGGTTGCCCTCGCCGCGCGGCATCCACGCCACGCTGCTGAACTCGGCCATCGCCTTCAAGGGCTGGCTGACCTCCCACCCCTCGGCGCCACCCCGAGCGGTCCACAGTCCCTTGCGCGTGCCGATCGCGATTCGCATTCCCGAAGGCTAGGCGTCCCCTCGGACTTGCGGAAGGGATTCGCCCTCAGCGCTAGCCTGACCGCTACCAGGAGGGGGCGACGATGTACGCGGCGGGAACCACGCGGCCGAGCACGCGCCGCAGCGACCTGATCGGGCAGCTCTCGGCGCCGATGCGGTCGTTCCTGCAGGCCGAGGCCGGCAGTGCCGGCATCCTGCTCGCCGCCGCGATCGTGGCGTTGGCGTGGGCGAACTCGCCGTGGTCGGACGCCTACGAGGCGCTGTGGGCCACCGACGTCTCCGTGGGGATCGGCAACGCCGTCGTGTCGACGAACCTCCAGCACGTGGTGAACGATGGGCTGATGGCCCTGTTCTTCCTGGTCATCGGGCTGGAGGTCAGGCACGAGTTCTCCGTCGGGGAGCTCACCGACCGCCGCCGCGCCATCGTCCCCACGGTCGCGGGGATCGCCGGGATGCTGGTCCCGGCCGTGCTGTTCCTCGCCCTGAACCCGTCCGGTGCTGCCGCCGGCGGCTGGGGCGCGGTGATCGGCACGGACACGGCCTTCCTGCTCGGCGCGCTGGCATTGTTCGGACCGCGCTTCTCCACGCAGTTGCGGATCTTCCTGCTCACGCTGACGGTGATCGACGACATCGTCGCGGTCAGCGTCATCGGCATCGCCTACTCAGACGCCATCCATCCCGGGCCCCTCCTCGTCGCCCTCGCGGCGCTCGCGGCCCTGGCCTGGCTGAGCCGACTCGGAGCCTGGCGCGCGTCGCCGTACGTCCTCGCCCTGATCGTGCTCTGGGCCGCGACGGTCGTCGCCGGCCTGCACGCCTCGATCGCCGGGATGCTGGGCGGCCTCATGGTCGCCGCCAGCCCGCCCGCCCGCGAGGCGGTCGAGGGCGCCGCCACCCGGTTCAAGGCGTTCCGCCAGTCCCCCATGGTCTCCGTCAGCCGCTCCGCCCAAGCCGGGCTGCGGCGGGCGGTCTCCGTCAACGAGCGCATGATGGCGGGCCTTCATCCGTGGACCGGCTTCGTCATCGTCCCGCTCTTCGCCCTGGCCAACGCGGGCGTCGACCTGCGCGGCGGGATGCTCGCCCAGGCGCTCGCGTCGCCGCTGACCTGGGGTGTCGTGATCGGGCTCGTCATCGGCAAGACGGTCGGCATCGCCGGCGGTTCCTACCTGGCCGTGCGGTTGCGGCTGGGCGCACTGCCGCAGGGAGTCAAGCCGGGCCATGTCCTCGGCGGTGCCGCGCTGTCGGGCATCGGGTTCACCGTGTCCCTGCTCATCATCGGCCTGGCGTTCGACGACCCGGCCCTGCGTGACCAAGCCACGGTCGGAGTCCTCATCGCGCTGGTGCTGGCGACCCTCCTCGGGTGGGTCGTCTTCGCTGCCTCCGCCCGGTTCCGGGGCGAGGGCGATGCCGACCTGCCACGCGTCCTGGACCGCGCCGTCGATCCAGCCGTCGACCACATCCGCGGACCCGTCGATGCTCCCCTGACACTCGTGGAGTACGGCGACTTCGAGTGCCCGTTCTGCGCCAAGGCCACCGGCGTGGCCCGTGAGGTGCGGGAGCACTTCGGCGACGACCTGCGCTACGTGTTCCGCCACCTGCCCCTGCCCGACGTCCACCCGCATGCCGAGCTCGCGGCGCGGGCGTCGGTCGCGGCTGACGCCCAGGCCCGGTTCTGGGACATGCACGACCTCCTCTTCGCCCACCAGGACGAACTCGAGCTCGAGGACCTGCTGGGGTATGCCGGCGACCTTGGCCTGGATGTCGAGGCATTCGTCCGCGCACTGGAGTCCGGCACCACGGACGCGCGCGTGCGGTCCGACGTTGCCAGCGCAGAGGCCAGCGGCGCCCGTGGCACCCCCACGTTCTTCATCGGCACGCGCAGGCATACCGGGCCGCACGACACCGAGTCGCTGGCCGCAGCGCTGCAGGCCAGCCGACGCGAACCACGCCGCGGCTAGCGGGCGCGGCTGGCGACGACGAGCCCGGCTGACCAGCCGGGGGCACGGCCGTTGGCGGGCAGCGCGGCGCGGCGGAGGTCGACCCCACCACGCGCCGGCAGCCAGGCGATGAGGGAGTTCGAGTTCCACATGTCGCCGGCGCGCTGCTCATCGCGTCCCCACGTGGCGCGCGGCACGGCCGGTACCAGGCCGAGGATGCGTGCGGCCGTAGCCGCGTCGTCTGACATGCATCGCGGGCCCCCAACCGCGTACTGCAGATCCGGGATGACCCCGTCGCGCCACCGCCTGACCTCGTACCGGAAGAACCGTGAGCGCCCCAGGGGACGCAGTCCCACCGGCCCCGTGCAGACGACCCCCTCTCGCTCCGATGCCCGCCCCAGGCAGGAGCCATCTCGATCACGACGGGGACACCGTCGACGGTGACGATCAGTGCGGCATGGAACAGATTGCAGGCCGGGCGGCGCTCGCGTCGGGCGGCGACCGCCTCGAAGACCTTGCCGTTCCAGCGGACGATCGGGACGGGTGCGCCGGCGCCGAGCGGAAGCCAGAACAGGTCCACCCGCGTGCCGGAGTCACCTGAATGCGTCATCGCGGCTACTTGTCGGGAACGACGTCGCAGCGGTTCCGGCCCGCGATCTTCGCGCGGTACATCGCCGCATCCGCCCCCGACAGCAGCGCGTCCGCGGTGACCTTCGGGTCTGCGGTAGCCATGGCGCCGACGCTCACCGTGACGGCGATGGCCTCGGCACCAACCCGAACCGGCTCGGCCATCGACGCCACGATCCGGTCAGCCAGCTGGCGCGCCTCTGCCACGGTCATAGGCGAGCAAAGCACGACGTACTCGTCGCCGCCGTGCCGCGCGACGGTGTCCTCCGCGCGCGCGGTCAACTCAAGGCGGCGGGCCACCTCGATGAGCACGCGGTCCCCCACCTCATGGCCGTGTCGGTCGTTGACCGCCTTGAAGTGGTCCACGTCGACGAAGAACAGTGCGACCTCAGCGGGATGCCGCTCTAGGGCCACAAGTGCAGCTTCGAGCCGGTCCATCAGCAGGATCCGGTTGGCGAGGCCGGTGAGCGGATCGTGGAGCGCCTGGCGCTTGATGGCGCGTTGCGCCTTCTTGACCTCGGTCATGTCGCGCATCGACGACAGCACGCCGATGACCGAGCCGGCGGTGTCGCGGTCGGGCGTCAAGGTGACGTGGAACCATGACCCTCGGCCGGCCCGGTCGGGGTCGCCCGCGAATTCGAGCTCCTCCGGTGTCCCCGTCTCCAGCACCCGCCGCAGGGCCGGCTCGTAGAACGCCAGCCACTCTTCGGCCATCCCGGTCTCGCGGTCCGTGCGGCCGATGAGCTCGGCCAGCCGCCTGCTCTTGAACCGCTCGGCGGCAGGGTTGGCATAGAGGCAGCGCAGGTCGCGATCGTAGTGGCCGATGGCGTCCTGGGATGCGTTCAGCACGGCACGCAACTGGGCCTCGACCCGCACCAGTGCCTGCTCGGCCCGCTCCCACCTGGTGACGTCGCGGGAGTAGCCGAAGGTGCCGATCACCGTCCCCTCTGGGGCACGCAGCGGGAACTTGCTCGTCTCCACCCACGTACCCGGGCGGTCGGCCAGCCGGTCGACCTCCTGCTTGTCGATCATCGGCTCGCCGGTAGTCGCGATCCGCACCTCGTCGTCGCGCAGGGCGGCCGCGTGGGCCGCATCGGTCAGGTCGGCATCCGTGAGGCCAACCATCTCCTCGGGGGTGCGGCCGACGAGGGCGGCGCATGCCTTGCTCACCCGGATGAAGCGGCCATCGAGGTCCTTGAAGAAGAAGATGCCGTCGGGCGTGTCGAACAGGTTACTGGCGCAGAGGGCGTCGAGCGTGGCGCTGGCGTCGTCCATGCGGCACCACCCCCAAGGCCCATCCCGGCAAGCCTAGGCGATGATGACGGCCGTGGACGTCGAGTTCGATGCGGAGCTGTGGCTGTGGACCGGTGACGCCGGCTGGCACTTCGTCTCGCTTCCCGAGGACGTGGCGGACGACATCCGCGACTGCGTGGGCGGGGCAACGCGAGGCTTCGGCTCGGTCAAGGTGCACGTGCAGGTGGGCGAGACCCGGTGGGACACGTCGCTCTTCCCCGACTCGAAGAACGGCACGTACGTGCTGCCGATCAAGAAGCAGGTGCGCCAGCGGGAGGACATCGTCGTCGGAGACGTGGTCCACGTGCGCCTGGAGCTCGTCGACCACTGATCTCCGCCAGCGTCAGTGGCTAGTGGCCGCCAACTCCCGTGAGCCGCGGCTCGAACGTCCGGCCTCCGTCGGTCGACTCGATCAGTCCGAGGTCGCCCGGTGCGTCCATTCCCTCACCGGGGTGGCCGGACGCGAGCCAGCGCTCGCCTGCCCGGACCAGGCCCATGACGTCGAACGCGTCCTGCGACACCTGGACCGGCTACTGCCCGGGGAGCTGCTTCCACAGTCCGTCGCGGGTCCCGACCAGGACGGCTATCCCGCGACCAGCTGACCGCCGATGCTGCTGCCGGCTACACCCGGTGCATCATCGGGAGGGTGAACATCCAGGTGTTCAGGAGCCCTAGGCCGATGACGAGCACGATGAACGGAGTGGCAACCGGCCAATGGCTGGCCGGCGACGGGTACCTCCGCCTGGCAATGCGGTACACCGCGTACAGCGACGCGGCGACACCGAGCGCCAGGAGGGAGAACTGCAGGACCTGGATGGCCAACGGCCCGAGGATGGCCGGTGACTCGGTCGGCATCTCCTGCCCGATCAGCGGCATCGCGGTGTAGAGGACGGCCTTGCCCTCCGAGAGCAGGTGGAACAGGTTGTGTGCCATGTGCGCAGCGATGTCGAGCGGGATGAGCGCATAGCCGAAGCGGGCGAAGTTCCGCATCATCGTCTCCGTGCTGCGTGGGGCAGTGATGCGAGATGCGGCGGCAAGCAGCCCGACCGGGAGCGCGATCGCCATCGCGAAGGCAACCGTGAAGACCACGGGGTAGCTGTCTGTGCGGAGGACGCCTCCGAGGGCATCGAGCATGGCCGGCCACGCCTCGAGCATCGACAGGTTCTGGATCAGGACGATGCCCATGATGGCCATCGCCAGGAAGGCCACCTCGACCTTCGGCTTGCGCATGAACCACAGTTCCTGCGTGGGCTTGCGGACGGAGATGGAGATTGCGTCATTCGGGCAGTTCTTGATGCAGTTCGCGCAGAGGTTGCATTCTGCATTCGATTCCAGGGTGCGGGGGAATGAGAAGAGCGGGCATCCCGGGACGGCGGCGCTGCCGTTGAAGCAGACCGCCCGCGAGGTGCAGGTCTTGCAGATGTCGGGGTTGGCGCGCAGGGACACGACGGACGTCTGGGAGTAGTTGCCGGACACCCCGCCGAGGAAGCACAGGTACCGGCAGAAGGCCCGCCGCTGCCACAGCGCACCCGAGAGGACGACGGCTGTGGTGAGCAGGAGCACCAGCACCCCGGAGCCCCATGGCGACGCGACGACCCCCCAGATGTGATCGGCCCACGTGATGGCGATGAAGGAGGCGTCGATGAGCCAGATGCCGTACTTCTTCAGGAACGGCGGAACGGGCCGCTCGAGTCCCACGAGCCTCTGGACCCAGTCGTTGATCGTCGCGAAGGGGCAGATGGCACACCAGAAGCGGCCGAGCAGCAGGAAGGCGACCGGGATCAAGGGCCACCAGATCACCCACATGAGCACGGTGCCCAGGTTCTTGCTCGGCGCCTGGGGGCCGGTGAGCAGCTGGTAGCCCACCAGCACGAAGCCGGCCAGCACCGCCCATTGGATGACCCGGGGGTAGAGGCGGCTGCGGACCAGGCCGCTGACCAGCCGATTGTCGAGGAGGTTCCTGCCACGAGGCTCGACGGTGACCTCGGAGTCCGGGGTCACGGACCGCTCCTGAGTGCTCACGACTGCCCTCCAGCGCTGCTCATCTCGGTGTGAATGCCCCGCCCCACGCGGCCGGGGGGTCGTCTCCGCCCGACGCCGCGGCCCGTCCGCCTGAGCAGGCCGGCCATGACCAGGACCAGGACGTTCATCGCGGCAAACCCGGCCAGGACCACGTTGCGCCCCGCCTCATCGGGAGTCGCGACCACGGGGCTCCCCGGTGCGTGGCCGGACTCGCCCTCGGAGCCCATGTCTGCCATCTCGGCGTCGGACATCCCGTCGTGATTCGCGTGGTCGTCGCCCTCGGCGGCCACCTGCATCGGCACGGCAGGCATGGCGGCGGCCGCTGTCGTGCCCCCGGCGACAACGAGCGGAACGACCAGTGCGATCGCCGCCACCAGTCCTGCAACTGCCAGTCCCTGCCGGGTGCTCACGATGTGCCTCCAGAACGTGGTGCGACGTTTCCAGCGCCACCAACGTCCTGCGGGCATCCGATGAATTCGTCAACTCCGGCTCAAGGTTTCGTATCCGGCGCTCCAGTAGGGCTGTGTCAAGGGTCGTGGCGGGACCTTCTGCCCCGGTGGCCGTGACCTTGGTCCGGCGCGGCCCCGGGGCGAAGGTCTTGACGCCTAGGACGGCTAGGCCTAGCCTTCCTAGGCATGCGAGGGGATTCACTCAAGGGCCACCTGGACCTGCTCATCCTGGCGGTCCTGTCGCGCGGGCCGCTGCACGGCTACGCGGTCATCGACGAGCTGCGCACCCGCAGCAACGACGCCTTCGACCTGCCGGAGGGGACGGTCTACCCGGCCCTGCACCGGCTGGAGAACGCCGGCCTCCTCTCCAGCAGCTGGAGCGAGGAGACCGGCCGGCGCCGGCGCACCTACGACCTGACCCGGAAAGGCCGGGCCAGCCTGGTGTCAGGGCGGTCGAGCTGGCAGGACTTCTCCCTCGCGGTCAGCCAGGTGCTGAAGGGGGCCTCGTGGAACCCGACCTGATCGACGCCTACGTCGACGAGCTTAGGCGGTCCCTGGCGCGCAATCGCAGGGCTGCCGACGTCGTGGCGGAGGTGGAGGACCACCTTCGCGAATCCGCATGCCGTCTCTCCGGTCACGGCGTCGACGCCGTGACCGCGCAACGCCACACCATCGACCGCTTCGGCGACCTCCGGGTCGTCACCCGGGCATTCGCTACCGACGCTGGAGGACTTGCCATGGCCACACCATTCACCCGCGCTGCCGGAGCCGTCGGCTACCTGGCCGTCGTCCTGTGGCTGCTCGTCGCGGCCACTCGGGGCCTCGACAATTTCGCCGTCCCCGAGTCCGAAACCCGGATGTATGCCGCCACGAGCGTGCTGGCGGCGATCGCCGCCATTGCCACGTCCGTCGCCATCGCCGGGATGCTCATGCGCAGCGGCGGCGTGCGCGGGGTGGCCCCGATCGTCGCCCTCGCCGCGATGGGGCTCGCGGCGCTGATGATGGCGACGGCACCGTGGGCCTGGGTCTTCACCGCGGTCCCGCTCACGGCCGCGGCGATCATCGCGGTCTGGCGGATGCGGGCTGTCGGCATGGGCGGGCGGTGGGCCGACCTCTCGCTCGTGCTCGCCTGGCCAGCCGGGGTCCTGGTGACCGTCGTCGGCGAGGCAATCAGGATCGGGCCTCGCGACTACTACGGGGACTACCCGTGGGCTTTCCAGGCCGGCCTGACCGTCGCCTTGCTGCTCTACTGCGCGGGGCTGGTCGGGATGTGCGCGCGACTGCGGGCCGAGCAGCCCGTGAGCGAAGCCTCGGTGGCCGGGATCCCGGCCTGATCCTTGGCTGGGGATCGCCAGGCCACGACGCGAGCCCGGGTGACCAGGTGGCTGGCCTGGTTCGTGGGAGTCGCCTTCATCCTGCTCGGCTTCGTCGAGGTCCTGGCCCGACTCCTGTCGGACGAGCCGGTAGACCTGACGGCGCTGGCTTGGTGGTTCGCCGCCCTGTGCGGCGGCGGGGCACTGGTCCTCCTGGGCAGCTTCGTGATCACCCGCCCGGACCTCGCACTCGCCGCCGT
Source organism: Actinomycetota bacterium (assembly GCA_030681835.1). Lineage (GTDB taxonomy): Bacteria > Actinomycetota > Actinomycetes > S36-B12 > S36-B12 > UBA10649. The sequence goes on along the minus strand of JAUXRN010000034.1, from coordinate 9,634 downwards.
CATGCTCGGCTGCCTCCTCGGAGTCGTGGCCACCGCCTGGACAGTCGTCCTGCCGCTCCTGGCCATCGGCCTCCTGGTGCTGCGGATCATGGACTCGAAGGGCACGCCGAGCGGCGCAGCGGACTAGCATCCGAGGCTACGGAGGGCGCCACGTTGGCGAAGTCGCGAGGCGTGTTTGTCGTGGCGGCATGGGCCGAACTCGACCGCCAGCTGACGCCCGAGCAGAAGGTCGAGCGCGACCGCCCTTCGCCTCGGTCGTGCGTGGCGCGGTCAGGCGCTTGCGGATTCAGGGTCGCTGTGGGACTACATCCAGAATGGCTTCAAGGCCGACAAGATCGTCCGGCCGCGCAAGACCTGGCGGCTCAGGCAGCTACGGAGACCTCGTCCCCGACCGCCACGCGACCGGGAGCCACGACCTCGGCGTAGACGCCCAGGTAGAAGCCCGCGCCGAACTGCTCGGTCTCCTGGCGCCCCCGGAATCGCCCGATCATCTGGAGCGTCTTGAGGTCGACGTCGCCCGTGTCCGGGTTGCGGGTGGTCGCCGCGCACCGCCTGACCGGGCCGCCGACCTTCACGACCGCGGAGCCCATGCGCAACCGGCGTCCCTCCCACCGGTCCTCGTCGAGGGCCTCGCCGCCGGAGATCTCGATGTTCATGCGGAACCTGCGGGGGTCGACCGGGTCAGCCTGGTTCCGTGCGGCCAGTTCCTTGACCGTGGGTGCGCCGAGAAGGGTGACCCCACACACGTCAAAGCCCCCGGAGGAGCCCTTCACCAGCCGCGCAGGACGCCCGGCGATCCCCGAGAACAGTTCCTCCCAACCCAGGACGACGTGCCCATCGACCGTCCGCAGGCCGTAGAAGTCGGTGGCCACGGCTTCACCCAGCTCGACCGCAGCCGAGCGCACGGATCCATCCGGGCCATGGACATCGAGCACGCCGGTCGCCTGGTCGAACGCCGCGCGGTACCGCAGCAGGTCCCCGACATCAGTGCAGGACACCAGGCCCAACTCCTCGTCCACGACGAAGAAGGCACGATCGCCCACGACCCCTTCATCTGACAGGTCGAGATGGTCAGGGTGGTGCACGGCAAGGCTCTTCACTGGTGTGACCGACAGAAGCGAGACTCGCAAGACGCCACCTCCCAACATCTCCCGCGACTGTGCATCGAGGGCCGCGCAGGAGAGTATCGGGTTCACGTCGCGCTGACCCCGCGTTGCCGGCGGGCTGCCTTCTCCTCGTACATCAGGGCGTCGGCTCTCTTCAATGCCGAGTCGAAGGCCTCATCGGTGGGCCAGTCGACGATCCCGCACGACCACGGAGTCTCGTTCACCTCGCGCATCCGCCGGACAAGAGCCCGGGCACCGTCCGTGCCCGTCTGCGGCAGAACGAGCAGGAACTCGTCACCTCCCGTCCGCACCGCGACATCATCGGGTCGCAGCGTGCCTCGCCAGGCATCGGCTAAGGACTTCAGGACCCTGTCGCCCCATTGGTGGCCTCGGGCATCGTTCACGACCTTGAACCCGTCGATGTCAATCACCACGAGTGATCTCGGGAGCTGGGTGCGGCCCGCCCGTGGGTGCAGATCGAGGTAGTCACTGAGGCCGTCCCTTCCAAGTAGTCCGGTGAGCGAGTCATACCGAGCCTGGCGCTCCAGCTTTCCGACAAGCGTGTTCAGTCCCACGGCGAGGGCCAACGACATCGTCGTGATGATGATCCATGCCATGCCCAGGTCGCCCGCAGTGCCGGTCACCCGTATGACGATGAGCAGGCCACCGGAGACGATGCCGACGTAGGCATAGCTCACCCAGCCGTGCCACCAGTAGCTGGCGTAGAGAACGGCGCCGATCGCGCCGAGGGACCATGTCGCAATGCTGACGGGGTCACCCAGCGCCACGCAGAGGGCATAGATGGACCAGATCTGCAGCAGCAGGATCACGTGCAGGAGCCACACCGGTGTCCGGCTGGCCAGGGACAACAGGAGGACGATGACAGTGAGCTCAAGTGCGCACTGCACCACCCAGCGCGGAGGGGCGGATGAAGGCGCAGAGAACCAGGCTCCGAGGACGACCGCATTCATCAGGGAGCCCAGGGCCCACAGCAGCATCGTCCACACGGGACCAGGAAGGGAGGCGATACGCGCTCTCATGTGCGCCTCACCTCCGACGTGACCCGTCCGATGCGAGACCGCCGGTTTGAGCCTAGGCGCACGAAACCACCGAAGGTCCGACAGGAAGGCTGCCCAGGGTCGGTGAGATCCTGTCAGTCGTAGGAGACCGCGCCCGCGGCGTCGACCAGGGCGGCAAAGAAGGCCGCGCTGCGGGGTTTCTCCGGATGCCACTGCACACCCAGGGCGAAGCGCCTATCGGGCCACTCCACGGCCTCGATGCACCCATCGGTCGCGGCACGTGCGGTAACCAGTGCCCCGACTCCGATCCCGTCGATGCCCTGGTGGTGGTGGGAGTTAACGGTCATCGTCGGTGACCCGGCGATAGTGGCGAGCAGGCTGTTGTCCTCGATCCCAATGTCGTGGAAGCAGCCCTGGTCGAGGAACCCGGGCGATTGCCGATGGTCGTCGAACCCGGCGCTGACAAGGTCCTGGTGCAGGCTGCCCCCGGTCGCGACGTTCATCAACTGCACCCCCCGGCAGATCCCCAGCAGTGGCACGTCGCGTTCAAGGGCAGCCAGGATCAGCGGCGTCTCGAACGAGTCCCGGGTCGGTGAGGTCTCCTCGAGCTCGGGAGCAGCGCCCTGCCCGTAGAGGCCGGGGTCAAGGTCAGCGCCACCGACGAACAGCAGCCCATCGACATGGTCGAGGATGCGCGTGAACGTCGCAGGATCGTCCATGCCCGTGGGCGGGATCACGATGGGGAAGGCGCCGGCGTCCCACAGGGCCGATACGTAGGTGTTCGCAACCAAATGGGCGCCCTCCTTCCAGAACCCCCACGCGGCAGTCGTGTAGACGGCAGGGATCCCGATGACGGGCCTGGGATTTGGTCTGGAGGTCATGCCAACAGACGATATGACAGCCCGCAGTGTGCGGATCGCACAGTGGGTGCGGCAAGTGGCACCATCCCGCCCACTGCCCGAGATGGGACGTGGCACTTGGCTGTAGTCCACCTGGCGGAGAGAACCCGTCTGCCACTCCTGGAAGCGGAGTCTGACTTGGGCAGCGCCGAAGACGCCAAGGTTGCGGTGCACGAGTTCATGTCGGCGAACCGGATCACGACGGTACGGATCCAGGCCCCTGATATCGACGGACTGCTACGCGGCAAGCGCATTCCCGTGGACTACTTCTCCAGCAGCGTGGCGTACAAGGGCAGCAACATCGCGAACATCCTGTTCGGCTGGGACATGGTGGACGAGCTCCTCGACAACCTCACGTACACCGGCTGGCACACCGGATACCCCGACGTAACCCTGCTGCCCGATCTGTCGACGATGCGGGTGGCCCCGTGGGAGCCCGGCACCGCGATGGTGACCTGCGACATCACGGAACTCGACGGGACACCGGTATCGATCTCTCCCCGGGAGGTGCTCAAGCGAGTCATCCGGCGTGCCGAGTCCTCGGGTTTCGCGCCGATGGCGGCATACGAGTTCGAGTTCTACGTGTTCGAAGGATCCCCGAAGGAACTCGCCGACCGCAAGTGGCGCGACCCGCAGCCCATCACCCATGGGTCGCGCACCTACAGCCTCTACCGAGGAACGGGCACGGAGTTCCTCCTGGGCGAGATCCGCCAGACGTTGCACGACTGCGGCATCGACATCGAGGCGAGCAACAGCGAGCACGGCCCCGGCCAGTTCGAGGTCAACATCCACTACGCGGACGCCCTGGCCGCTGCCGACCAGGCGTCGATCCTGAAGAGCGCCGTGAAGGAGATCGCTGCCCGGCACGGCTACACGGCGAGCTTCATGGCCAAGGTCAACCAGGCGTGGGCTGGGTCCTCGGGACACCTCCACCAGAGCCTGTCGAAGCTTGACGGGTCGCCGGCCTTCGCCAACGCCGCGGACGGCGACTCCCTGTCCGCCATCGGCCAGCAGTACGTCGCCGGCATGCTTGAGCTGACGGCAGCGTTCACGGCGTTCTACTGCCCGACCGTCAACTCCTACAAGCGGACCGAGGGCGGGTCCTGGGCCGGATCCAGTGTCACCTGGGGGCGAGACAATCGCACCGTGGCCGTCCGGGCCATTCCCTCCACGGGGCCAGCCGCCCGGATCGAGAACCGCATCCCGGGCGCCGATGCGAATCCCTACCTCGTCATCGCCGCCAACGTCGCGTCGGGAATCTACGGAGTTGAGAAGGCCCTGACTCCGCCCGCGGCGATGATCGGCAATGCGTATGAGGATCCGGAGGCCAAGATGAAGCTCCTTCCGGGTTCCCTTGAGGCCGCGACAGCCGCGCTGCGTGCGAGCGCTCCGGCGCACGATCTCCTCGGCGATGACTTCGTCGAGCACTTCGCGCTGACCCGCGACTGGGAGATCCGTCAGTTCGGCCGGGCGGTCACCGACTGGGAGACCGCCCGCTACCTGGAGATGACCTAGGACCCTCCGTCGGTCACCGCGCACCTGACATTTCCGCCGTCACCATGGGAGACATCGGCATGACTGAGATACCGGTACGGGACTTCGACTTCCACGGGCCAGCGCTCGACACGATCTTCGACACGTACAAGGAACTGCGTGATCACTGCCCCGTTGGGTGGAGCGATCGCTACGGCGGCTTCTGGTTCCTGGCGAAGAACGAGGACATCTTCAACGCCGAGCAGGACTGGGCCACCTTCTCGGTCGCCCCGAGCATGCTCCTGCCCGCCTTCGGCACGGACGAGCCCATGATCCCCATCGACATTGACCCACCGCTTCACAGCGCCTACCGCAAGTTGCTCCTGCCCCTGTTCACCCCCCGGGCCGTCGACGCCCTCACTCCCCTTGTCGAGGAGACCGCACGCACCCTTGCGGACGAAGTCGTCAAGGGCGAGGTGGCTGACATCGGCCTGGGGTACGCCCGTCCGCTGCCCTCGATCATCTTCTGCACCCTTGTCGGTTACCCGCCCGAGGACTGGCACATGTTCGACGACTGGGTTGATCGCATCATCTACGACCGCGACGTCAACCCCGAGGAGTCCGCGACAGCGGCCAATGAGGTCAGGGACTACCTCTGGTCCCTTGTGGAGCGGCGGCGACGGGAGCCTCCGAAGGACGACATCACGGGGCGGCTCATCACGGCACAGATCGATGGCAGGCCGATCACCGACGAGGAGATCCTCAACTACGGCTACCTGCTCTTCCTGGCGGGCCTGGACACCACAGCGTGGGCCATCCGCTCCAGCTTGTGGTACCTGGCCCGGAACCCGCAGGATCAGGAGCGCCTGCGTCGGGACCCCGGACTCATCTCGTCGGCCGCGGAGGAGTTCCTCCGCACGATGTCTCCCGTGCAGGCGATGGCCCGCACAGCGACCAAGGATGTCGAGGTGGGCGGCTGCCCAATCAAGAAGGGTGACCGAGTCGTCCTCGCGTTCGGCTCGGGGAACCGCGACGAGGACGCCTACCCGGACCCCGACGAGATCATCATCGACCGCGAGGAGAACCGTCACTTCGCCTTCGGCGCCGGCATCCATCGTTGCCTTGGCTCCAACCTCGGCCGGCGAGAGGTCATCGTGGCGCTGAGGGAGTTCCTCGACCGGGTCCCGCCGTTCGAGGCCGTCAACCTCGACGAGCCGTGGCACGGTGTCGGCCCGCTCACGGTTCGATTCATCCGCGAGGCCTGACCATGAGAATCGCAGTGGACCCCAGCAAGTGCCAAGGGCACAACCGGTGCATGATCTTCGCTCCCGATGTGTTCGAGGTCGACGACTACGGCTTCGCGACCGTCCAGGACCCGGCCGGCACCGTTCCCGAGGAGCGTGTCGAGGCGGTGCGGACGGCAGTGGCCAACTGCCCCGAGCTGGCTATCTCGGTGCTCGAGGACTGACGATCCGGCCCACTCTTCACCGGCCGGCGTCTAGCCTCGCCATGTGCAGAACGAACATGGCGAGGTCCCGGTCGTGAAGAGCGCCCGCGGCAACCTCGGCTGCAGCCCGCTCAAGGCCGCCGACTTCGAGCTTCTCTACGACAGCCTCCGCGACGCGGAGAAGCGGGTCGCCCTCCTGACCGACGTCATCGAGGCGCTGAGCCAGTCGCGAGATGCCGCGTCGCTGCTTCAGCGAAGCGTCGAATCCGTGGTACGAGCCATCGATGCCAGTGGGGCCTTCGTCTACCTGTGGAATGAGGAGATCGGCCAGTTCGTGCTAGCGGTTGCCACGGAGGGCCACCAGAAGGCCTTCGTCGGCCGGATCTCATTGCGTCCTGGCGAGGGGCTCACCGGCTGGTCCGCCCTGATGCGCCGACCCGTCCTGATCGGCAGGAACCTCGACAGCGACCCTCGCGTGGTGATGTTTCCCGAACTACTCGAAGAGGACTTCCGGTCGTGCCTGATCGTGCCCATCCTCATTCCAGGCGGCGATCCCGTGGGGGTCTTCTCGATCTACTCCGTGGCGGAGGAGGCCTTCACGGATAACGACCTCCGTCTCGTTGACGAGGTCGCCCGCCTCCTTGCGAGTGGCATCGACCGGGCCCACGTGGTCGACCAATGGGAGCGCCAGTCAGCGGCGCTGGAGTCGCTTATCGGGCTGGCGGAGGCGGCGCCCCAGGACGTCCAGGGCTGCCTGGCAGAACTCATCCATCGAGCCACCGCCATCGTCCCGTCCGATATTGGCATTGTCGAGACCCTCGACTACGAAGGCTCCATGGGGGACTCGGCCGCCGTGGCGACGCGCCGACCACTGCCGGACCATCTTGGCGAGGACGTCCGGAGCGAAGTCGTCATGACGGCCGCCACCGCAAGGCAACTGGTGAAGTCCGCTTCACCGGCATTTCAGTCAGCGAGCATCCCCATGCGCCTGGGTGAGCGAACAGTCGGCGTGGTCACCACATACCGGTCCTCGGCCTACACGGCCGCCGATCGCTCCGTGCTCGAGGCCATCGCCAGCTACGGAGCGCTGGCACTGCAAGCTATCTCATCGCGAACATCGGGTGACTCGGCACTGGGGAAGCTCGTTTCCGCGCAGTCGGACGAGGAGGCCGCTGCCGTGCTCGAGCGGCACGGGTGGCAGGCAGGCTCGTGGGCCACCCCCGTCGTCATTCGGTGCGACCCTGACCTCAGCCTGTCAAGCGGGCGTTCTCTGGACAGCGTCGTCAACACCGTCGAGTCCGTCTTCTCAGGCAGGTGGCGGCGTGTCATGTCCGCGACTCCCGGAGTTGTCGCCGCCCTAGTGATGTCCCGGGATCAGCCCACGGGCAGCGACGCTGTGACCTCGTGGGCGGTCCGTGAAGTGGGTGCCGCGCTGGAAGACAAGGGCCAAACGGCCGGCATCGCGATCGGCGTCGGCAATGCCGCGTGCACTCCCGCGGAGATCGCTGCGGAGTGTCGGTTGGCGGCCCGGGCCATGAGCTGGGCGTCGCTGACTTCCGAGGGCGTGCGGCTGGCGGAGGGTGACGACAACAGCCTCGGGCAGCAGATCATGGCGCTCAGCCGCTCGCTCACCCCAGCCGTGCGAGGCCATCTGGAGACCGTCCAGCGGGTCAAGGACTACGACGACCGTCACGGCACGGACCTGCTGGGGACACTTGAGGTGTTCGTCCGAGAGCACGGCTCGGTCCAACAGGCGTCCGACCGGCTCTACATCCACCGGAACACGCTGCGTCAGCGGCTGAACAGGATCTCCGTCCTCGCGGAGCAACCAGGGGGGTCGGTTGACGACTGGCTGCCACTCCTGCTGTCCATCCTGATCCTGCGCGAGCACTAGAGGCTCAGGAGAACCCCCCATTGAGCTGCTCCGACGGCGTCGCCCCATTTCGCATTGCGGTCCAGTCCTCCGCACTCGAGGACCTTGGGGAGCGCCTGCGGTGGACGCGCCTGCCGGACCAGAGCGAATGGGCCCGGTCCCGCTTCGGCATCTCCACGGACTACGTCCGCGAGTTGTGCGACTACTGGCGTGAGGAGTTTGACTGGCGGGCGGTGGAACGAACCCTGAATCGATACGACCAGTTCCGCACAACGATCGAGGGCGAGAGCATCCACCTCCTGCACCAGCGCTCTGCACGGGCCGGTGCCATCCCCCTCTTGATGCTGCACGGCTGGCCGTCCACGGTCTTCGAGTGGCACAAGGTCATCGAACCGTTGGTCTCCCCAGGTCCCGGGGAACCGGCATTCCATGTTGTGTGCCCGTCCTTGCCGGGCTTCGCCTGGTCAGGTCCAACACGGGCCTCCGGTTGGGATGTGCGCCGCATGGCCCGCGCATTCGTCACCTTGATGGAGCGTCTGGGCTACCAGCAATTCGCGGTGCAGGGGACCGATTGGGGCTCGATCATCGGCACCGAACTGGCCCTCGCCGAGCCCGCACGAGTCATCGGCCTTCATCTCAACATGGTTCTCGTGCGCCCGCCCGTGCGGGAGGCTGCGATATCGGAGGCGGAACGCCAGACCATGGAAAGGCAAGAGCGATGGCTTGCTGAAGAGATGGGCTACGACGTCATCCAGTCGACCAAGCCGCAGACCCTCGGAGTAGCACTCAATGATTCCCCCGCTGGGCTCGCCGCATGGATCGTCGAGAAGTACCAGAACTGGAGCGACTGCCGTGGCGAGGTGGAGAGTCGCTTCAGCAAGGATGAGCTGCTCGCGACCGTAGCCACGTACTGGCTGACCGGAACGATCACGTCGTCCATGCGGCTCTACCGCGAGTACGCGACGATGGAGCCTCGCTTCGGCTTCGACGGCAAGCACGTCGAGGTCCCGACGGCCTGCGCGATGTTCCCTGCGGAGATGTACCACCCCCCGCGCAGTTGGGTCGAGGCCCGCTATGACGTCCGGCGCTGGACGGTCATGCCGGCCGGGGGGCACTTCCCTGCGTTGGAAGAGCCCGAACTGCTCGTGGACGACATCCGGGCGTTCTTCAGCGAACGCTGAACAACGTGGCTGCTCAAGCAGGCCAGATCTTGCGGCCTTCACCGGGTGGTACGAGACGGTCGACGGCAGCCTGCTCTCCGGCGGAGAGCAGCGGGGCAAGCCCGGCCGCGGCATTGGCCGCCGACTGACGTCCGTCCCGCGCGCCCGGGATCACGGTGCTGACGGCCGGGTTGCTCCGCACGAAGCGCAGTGCGAACTCCGCCATGCTCTGCCCGTCAGGAACGACAGCGTGCAGCCCCTCGACGACGGCGAGGTCGCGCTGGTACTGCTCGTTCTGCTCCGGGTCGTTGATCCAGTTCGCCCGGAAGTCGCCTTCGGGGAACGTGTCCGTGGCGCCGTACTTTCCGGCGAGGATCCCCATGGCCAAGGGCCCGCGGACGATGACCCCGACGCCGTTGGCTGCACAGTAGGGCAGGATCTCCCGCTCGGCGGTGCGGTTGAGGATCGAGTAGTCGATCTGCAGGACGCTGCAGTCGCCGGCCGCGTTGAAGCGACGGACCAGGTCGAAGTCGCTCGTGCTGACCCCCCAAGCGCGGACCTTCCCCGCGGACCTCAGGGCCTGGAACCCTTCGATGAACACGTCGGTGTTGGGCTCGAGGTAGTTGATGTGGCACTGGATGACGTCGAGGAAGTCGG
>JAUXRN010000026.1 GCA_030681835.1 Actinomycetota bacterium | reverse complement strand
CCGGTGCCGTCTCGGCCGACACGCTCGAGGCCACAGACTCCCGGGCGACCGGCCGGTTCCCGCGCTTCGAGGGCGAGGCTCTGGACGCCAACCAGCGCCTCGTCGCCAAGGTCCGCGAGCTCGCCGAGGCCAAGGGCTGCACCCCCGGCCAGCTGGCCCTCGCCTGGGTGCTGGCTAAGCCCGTGGTCAGCGCGCCGATCGTCGGTGCATCGAAGCCGCATCACCTGGAGGACGCGATCGCGGCGCTGTCGCTGGAACTCTCCGCCGAGGAGATCGCGTTGCTGGAAGCGCCCTACGTGCCGCATCCGATCGTCGGGTTCCAGTAGGCGCAGCCCCGGCCGTCGCCCGTGCCGCCGGCCTGGCGGCACATGCGGCGGATTCCCGGGGTTCATCGCGTTTGTTCCCGAGTCCGGCAGACGCTGTTCCGAAGGACGCCGGGTGATTTTCAGGCGTCGATCGCAGCCGAGTTCATGCAGTCCGCTTTCAATCCTTCCGTTACGTTCGCCGGGCGGTGCAGTGACCGCGAGCCTCGCGAGCATTGCATCGCAGGGGTGGCTCTCCACGACCGCGGAGGGCTGCCACCACCGGGCCTACAACGGAGGAGAAGCAAGCAAATGCTGCACATACCGAAGACGCAGTGGGTCGGCGCGGTGATCGTCGCGCTGACCGCACCCGCCGCCCTCGCGGCGGGGGTGGCCACCATCGAGGACGCGGCGCCGGGCGACTGGCCGAGCTATCACCGCACCTACGATGCCCATCGCTACAGTCCGCTCACGCAGATCAACCGCAGCAACGTCCGCAAGATGGGCGTGGCGTGGGTGCACCAGGCGGGCGAGATCACGCAGGGTCTGCAAGCCACACCCATCGCGGTGGATGGTGTCATCTACTACACCGGTTCCTACAACCGGGTGTTCGCGGTCGATGGTCGGACGGGTGAGGAGATCTGGCACTACTACCCGAAGATCAAGGACGGCGTCGACCGCCTTCCGGTGGGCCCCTACTCGCGGGGCGTGACGGTGGCCAACGGCCGCGTCTACACCGGCACGATCGACGGCCGCGCCATCGCGCTCGATCAGAAGACCGGCAAGGTCCTCTGGGAAACGCAGCTGGTGGACACGCTCACGTGCGGTTGCATGTTCACGTCCCCACCGCTCGCCGTGAAGGACAAGGTGATCTTCGGTTCCACCCAGGGCGGGATTCCGGCCCGGGGGGGTGGCATCTTTGGTGTCAACCAGTCCAGCGGCGAACAGGTGTGGTACTTCGATCCGGTGCTGGAGGGCGAGGAACACTGGGGCATGAACGACTTCGGCGAATCGAGCGCGAAGTACGCGGGCGTGGGGGCCTGGCACGTGGGGAGCTACGACGCCGGTCTCGACCTCCTCTACTACGGCA
>JAUXRN010000014.1 GCA_030681835.1 Actinomycetota bacterium | reverse complement strand
GAGAGCTGCGTTTTGCGGTGGCGCGGAAGTGGCACAGCCAGACAGAACCGCAACTGCGATCAGGGTCATGGGAAAGAATAGATTTTTTTTCATGATGAACTCCATTGATGATTATTTGGTTTTACGGTCGATTTCTTGGCGAAGCACGCGATTGTCTTCTTTCACTGCATCCGCAGCCTTCTGTGCCTTGGCTGAACGTGCTGCCGCTTCGGCTAGCTTGGCATCAACCTGTGCTTGTTCCGCCAGTTGCTTGGCACGTACATAATTCTTTTCTCCAATTGCTCGTTCGGCGCCATCCATCTTCTCCATCGCAGACTTGAGTTGTATCGGTGCAAACTCATTGCCACCGGCGCTGATTGCATTGCTTACCGCAGCCTTGGAAAAGGCCATCTGTTCCGTGGGTGCCGGAATGGCCGAAGTAGACGGAGTGCTTGCGCAACCCGCCATAAAAAGGGCAAATGCCACGGCTGCACCGATCCTGTGAATTTGATACGACTTGAGGCGGTTAAATTTTTTCATCATTTTCATCCTTTGAGTTAAACATCGAACATAGTTGTTGCAATGAACGGCGGTTGCAACAATTTCCACTTGCTCTAACCACAGCCGCAGCAAAAGTTGGATGGCTCTATTGGAAAGTAACCGCTTCTGAGAACCATCTGAGTTGATTAAACTCCTCTCGGCGGATATACACCGTGCGTTAACGCACATAAATGCGTTACAGTGAGAAATCGAATAATGCTCGGCACGCAGGGACAGATTGAATCGTTTGCTGCAAAGACGAAATTCAAACAGGTATTATTTTTTAGCGTCTTTTGCCGCATCCTCAATTTTTTCTCCGGCCTTCTCGATTTGTTGCCCGGTTTTTTCTACTGCCTTGTCGACTTCTTTGCCGGCGCGTTCCGCCGGACCTTCCTGTTTTTGGCAGCCGGATAGCATTGCAACCAAGATGCCAATCGCCAAGGTTGTGGCGGCATTTTTGTTAAATTTCATCATTTGTATCTCCTGAGTCCAGATGTTTTATACCCAAAGGGTGTGAAAGCCTCTTTCGAGGTAAATTTGTGCGAGGGCCACGCCGGATATTGCGAGTTGGGCGATAAGGCCGCCCATCCCTGCCC
>JAUXRN010000010.1 GCA_030681835.1 Actinomycetota bacterium | reverse complement strand
TGGTAGAAAGTCTGGAAGGCGTTGTTGGAGATTGTGGCGCCGCCGCCCGTGCTGGTGCCCCAGAAGCTCAGAGTGCCGATATTGGTGATGGTGGCGTTGCTCGCACTGCTGGCCCCGGTGAAGCTCATACTACCGCTGCTGTTGTTGGTGATGGTGGCGCTGCCCGCATTGCTGGTGCCGGTGAAGCCCAAGTACCCGTTGTTGAGGATGAGCGCGCTACCTGCCGTGCTGGTGTCGTTGAATTGCACGTCATCGTTGTTGATAATGAAGGCAAGGGCGCTACCTGCCGTGCTGGAATTGTTGAACCGCAGATCGCTGTTGTTGGTGATGGTGGCATTGCCAACGGTGCTGGTGTCGTTGAATGACAGGGTGCCGCTGTTGTTGAAGATGGTCGAACCACCTGCCGTGCTGGTGTTGGAGAATGTCAGGACGCCAGTGTTGGTGATGGTGGCGCTACCCGCGCTGCTGGAGTCGACGAAGCCCATGACGCCGTTGTTGGTGATGGCAGCATTGCCCGCTGTGCTGTCGTCGGTGAACAAGAAATAGGAGCCCGTATTGCCGTTCTGGGTGATGGTGGCGTTGCCGGCCGTGCTGGTGTCATGGAAAATGACGGTATTGATATTGTTGATGCTGGCGCCGCCGGCCGTGCTGGCATCTGCGAAATGCACGATCCCATTGTTGGTGATGGTGGCGCTGCCGGCTGTATTGGTGTTGTAGAAATTGAGGTTGCCACTATTGATCGTGATCGTCGTGATACCGCTCGTATCGGCGTTGACGGCCTGGACCGTGCCAAAGTCAATGGTAACTGCCCCCTGGATGGCACCGACTCCACCGGAGGAATTACCAAGCTGCAATGTGCCGGCGCCGTTGACGGTGGTTCCGCCGGTATAGGTGTTGTTCCCGCTTAAGGTCAGCGTGCCCGTGCCGGCCTTCGTCAGCCCGCCCGTGCCGCTCGCCACACCACCGTAGTTCGCAGAGGCGCCATCCGCATCACCGATCGTCAGCGTGTTCGCACCCAGCG
>JAUXRN010000008.1 GCA_030681835.1 Actinomycetota bacterium | reverse complement strand
CAACCCCGTCCAGAACCCCTGGCGCGACCCGCGCTGCACGTGCTGGCAGCCCGGGCTCGAGTTCGCGCGGTCCAAGGACGGCCCCGGGGTCATCCGCGAAGGCTCCCTGCCGGTACGCCTGTTCGAGGAGCGCGGCTGGATCTGGCAGAACATCGACGTGGCGGACTACATGCACTTCGACACCGGCTACCCGTCACGGCCCGCCCAGGATGCGCCCGCTCCCGTCGGTAGAACTTCATGACGACGCCTGATTGGGGTCGGACAGGCCGCCGACGCTATGCGCATCGTCGCGTGTTCCGGTGCCGGCCCCGTCGAGGGTGGGGATGCAGCTGCAGGTGTCCCCTAGCCAAGCCTGCCGGCCTTCGCGCAGCGCGAGAGCCGCGATGACCAGGCCTACGACGGGGTCGGCCCACCACCAGCCGAGGGTGGCGTTGAGCAGCAGGCCGGCGAGGAGCACCGCGGACAAATAGGTGCAAAGCAGGGTCTGCTTGGAGTCCGCGACGACGGTGGCCGAGCCGAGCTGGCGTCCTGTGCGTCGCTGCGCGAAGGAAAGGGCCGGCATGATCGCCAGCGACAGGGCCGCAATGATGATGCCGACCCGCGACGCCTCGCCGCCCTCGCCGATGAGCAGGCTGCGGACGGACTCGAAGGCCAAGTAGCCGGCGAGGGCGAAGAACGACACGGCGATAGCCCGCAGCGCAATGCGTTCGCGCGTCTCTGGCATGCGGTGGCGGAACTGCCACAGGATGACCAGGCCGGAGGACATCTCGACCAGGGAGTCCAGGCCAAACCCGACCAGTGCTATCGAGGATGCGGCAGCGCCGGCGGCGATGGCGATGATGGCCTCGATCGCGTTGTAGGACACCGAGGCTGCGGCAAGCAGCTGCGCGCGCCGCCCGAGCCGGGACCGGTCGTGCGTCGACGGGCCCTTCGGCGCGGCGCGGTGGTCGGGGTCGACGGAGGTCATGGCTGCGCCGGGGCGCCGTAGCGGGGGCAGAATGTGACGGCGTCCCCGGTCGCGGCGAGCAGTCGCTCGGCGGCGGCGAGGAGTTCGAGGATCTGCGCGTCAGCTGCCAGGGCGTAGACCGAGGCGCGGCCCCGCGCGCGGACGGTGACCATGCCGCAGTCGCGCAGGCAGCGCAGATGCGCGGACACCGTCGACTGCGCCAGCCCAAGGTGCTCGGTCAGGTCCCGGACGTTGTGCTCGCCGAGGGCCAGGTGGCACACGATGGCCAGCCGTGACGGATCACCGAAGCCGCGGAACAGTGCCGCCGCTGAGGCCAACGCCGCGTCCTCACGCCCGGGCGGAATCGTGGGGGAAGGGTTCCGGTCGCCATTCGACGCTATCATCGTCATTGGCCGATGATAGCGTCGATGCTGCCGGCAGCCTCGTCATGCTTGGATCCTGCGGACGGCACCGATACACCATCGCGAGTGGTAAGCAGAGTTCCTTCATGAGATCTTGAGGTAACGCATACGCGAATCACTGCGATCCCGGAGCACAGTCTCGGGTAGGCGGCGGGATGTGCCCGCCGTCAGTTCAGTCGGTGGCCTTGTGTCCTGGCCCGGATCGCGAACCACTTGGGGCGTGCGCCTTCGATCTCGTCAACGGAAGGCGTACCGATGCTTGCTCATGATGCACGCTCCCGTTCGATCCTGTTTGGTGTCAGCGCCTTCCTCGCGGGCGGAATCCTGGCGGCCTGCTCTGGCAGCCCGGCTGCCACGTCTCAGAGCGGTTCCCCGGCGTCCGGGTCGCTCGATAGTGCGCCGTCGTCGACCTCGACGTCGACGGCCATGACCTGTGCTGATGCGAGCGGGGATCAGTCCGTGCAGCAGGTGGATACCGCTGGCTACCGGATGGTGCTGGCTGTAGGTGAGCCGGAGGCGATGTACACGCAGGACGAGGTCGACGCGAACTCACCGATGTCCGGCGAGTTGATGGTGGCGGGAACGATGATGGATCCCGGGACGGCAGGAGCATCGGACGGCGACATGATGTCCGGCAACGCGGCGGGCACTCGGCACGTGGAGGTCGCGATCTGCGACTTGGCGACGGGCGCCATGGTGACCGGTGCCGACGTCACGATGATGGTCGCGGTCGGCGGGGCAGCGGCGCAGGCCATGCCGGTCGCTGAGATGCGTGGACTCGATGAGCCCGCGACTCAGAACCACTACGGGAACAACGTCCCGATGACCTCGGGTTCCCACATGGTGACGTTCACGGTGAATGGGCAGATGGGCACGTTCACGGTCGGGCCATAACGCCCGATCCCGCACGGGTCTGCCCACATCGCACCCGCGTGCGTGCGGGGCTACGGGCCGAGCCATCTTACGCAAATCTTCATGTCTCCTCAGCAGCTTCGCAACACGGAGAGCGGAACGTGGGACTTGCACGCAGGAAGATGCGGGAAGGGGAGTCGGCCATGGCAAGCGTCGGCGGGACCACTAGAGCGAACTTGGGCATGCAAGGGTTCGGGTACCTCGATGACGAGGAGCTAGCTAAGTACGCCTGGCCGCTGCGGTTCACCCCGGCCGTCGGGACCGCTCTGGTAGCCCTGGGGCTGATCACGGAATCCCCGTGGCTGCTCGCCGCGGCGTCGGCCATCGCCCTCAGCGGTGCATTGTTTCCTCATGGCATGGCCATCGACGTGGGCTACAACTACGGCGTCCGGCACCTGCTCCGCGCGCCCAAGCTGCCGGCCACTCCGACGCCTCGGCGCTACTCCTACCTGCTCTCAACCGCGCTCTTGGCGGGCTCGGCAGTGTCCTTCGCGTACGGGTTGACCGCCTCCGGATGGATCCTGGGAGGGCTGGTGGTGATCGGGGGCACGATCCTGGCGTCGACACTGTGGTGCCTCGGGTCATGGATCTTCAATGCATGCACGGCGGGAATGACGGCGATTCACTCGGCGTGGTCGGCGCAGCCCCGCTAGGGGACGCTAGCCACGCTCATGAGAATATGCGCCAATCCCAAGACAGCCACCGCACAGCTTCGACTCACGCCCACGTGACGGTTCCCTTTGCGGCAAGTCGCGGCGAGGCTTATCTGTCGCAATCCAGTCGCAGGCCTGTACCCGCGCCCCCTTGCGGGACTACGTTGCCGGGCGTGGTGCTGCGCCGGTCTTTCGAGTGGGACGTGCTGGCGTATCCGAGTCCGAACGCCTGGCTGGACGACCTGCGTGACCAAGGCTGGACCAGGGTGCCCGGCGTTCCGGGCGTCACCACTGAGCGCGGCACCGTCGTGTACGAGTTCCAGCATCCGGGGCCTGCAAGCGCGCTCGAGTCTGACCGGTGGCCGGCTAGTTCCCGGGCATTCGTCTTCCTTCTCGTCGCGTGCACCGGTGCCGTGTCGGTGATCGTTGCGGCTGTGCTCATCGTCATGTCCATCGTCCAGTCTTGAGAGGGGGCTCCACGGCATGAGGCCAGCGGCCCGCACCGCGGTAGGCGGCGGCATGGTGGCCGCCTTGCTCCTGGCCGCACTCCTCGGATGTCGTGCGCCGGCCGCAACGCGCCCGGCTGCCACCCCCGCCCCCACCGCCGCCGTCCCAGCGCCCGCAACGCCGGTCCCATCGTCGGACGGCCCGTCGGCCGTCGCGTCGTCCCCCTCGGCGAGCCTGTCGTCGCCGGCGGAGAGCTCTGTGCCGGCCGTCCCGGAGCCGGAGGTCGTCGTCGGCGTGGACGCGCGCGTACGCACGATCCCCGAGCGGCAGTGGCGCCGGATCGTGTCGACCGGGACCTGGCGACCCGGGTGCCCGGCGGGGCGCTCGGACCTGCGAAGGATCGACCTGAACTACCGCACCTTCGACGGCGCGGTGGAGCGCGGCCAGTTGGTCGCCCACAAGGACAGCGCCGACGACCTGGTGGAGATCTTCTCGGCACTGTTCGAGGCGGGGTTCCCCATCGAGCGCATGCAGCCCGTGGAGCGGTTCGGCGGGGACGTCAACCGGAGCCTGGCGGCGAACAACACGTCCGCGTTCAACTGCCGCAAGCCGGGCCAGATCAACGCGCCCGTGCAGGACTCCCCGCACGCCAACGGCCGGGCGATCGACATCAACCCCGTCCAGAACCCCTGGCGCGACCCGCGCTGCACGTGCTGGCAGCCCGGGCTCGAGTTCGCGCGGTCCAAGGACGGCCCCGGGGTCATCCGCGAAGGCTCCCTGCCGGTACGCCTGTTCGAGGAGCGCGGCTGGAT
>JAUXRN010000001.1 GCA_030681835.1 Actinomycetota bacterium | reverse complement strand
CAGGGCCTTGCGCTCGGCCTTGAGCTGGGCCTCGGCGTGCTGGTCGAGCCGGTCGGCCATGTCGGCCAGGAGGTCGCGCAGCTCGCCGCGGACGTAGTCGCGAGTTGCGACATCGCCCAGGGCGAGCCGCAGGGCTGCGATCTCCCGGGCAAGGTAGTCGCTGTCGGCCAGCAGCCTCTCGGTGCGCAGCCGGTCCTCCTGGAACTGCACCCGGTCGCGATCGGTCTGCCGGTTCTGCGCGAGCAGGATGAGTGGGGCCGCATAGGACGCCTGCAGCGACAGCAGCAGGGTCAGGAAGATGAACGGGAACGGGTCTGGCGCCCCCTCCGCGATGATGATGTTGAGGCCGACCCACAGGATGATGGCGATCGTCATCCAGAGGATGAACGCCCACGAGCCGATCCGCCGGGCCACCGACTCCGAGAGGGCACCGAACCGCTCGGTGTCGACGGAGGGTCGCAGTGAGCGGCCTCGATTCTTGGGCATGTCGATGCTCGTCGACCTGCGCGTGCGCTCAGTCGCCATGACCTTGCCCCACGGAGTCCTCGTCGTTCTCGCGCCAGTCCTCCGGCAGCATGTGGTCGATCACGTCGTCGATCGTCACCGCGCCGAGCAGGTGGTTGTTGACATCGACGACAGGCAGCGCGACGAGGTTGTAGGCGGCGAAGTTGCGGGTGACCTCGCCTAGCGGCGCCTCTGGCCGCACGGGCTGCAGGTTCTTGTCGACCAAGGCCGACACGAGCGTGCCGGGCGGTTCGCGCAGCAGTTCCTGGAAGTGACAGGCGCCGAGGTAGCGGCCGGTCGGGGTCTCCGTGGGCGGACGGGTCACGTACACCTGAGAGGCCAGGGCGGGGGACAGGTCGGGATTGCGGATCCGGGCGAGCGCATCGGCCACAGTCGCGTCGGGCGAGAGCACGATCGGCTCCGTGGTCATCATGCCGCCCGCGGAGAAGTCGTCGTAGGACAGGAGCCGGCGGATGTCGTCGGCCTCGTCGGGCTCCATGCGCTGGAGCAGGTCCGCCGCCTGCGCGGGAGGCAGTTCCGAGATGAGGTCGGCGGCGTCGTCGGGGTCCATCTCCTCCAGGACGTCCGCCGCCCGCTCTGCCTCCAGCATCATGAGGATCTGGGTGCGGTCGTCCTCGGGGAGCTCCTCCAGGACGTCGGCCAGCCGCTCGTCGTCGAGCCCGCGCGCCACCTCGATCCGGCGCTTGGGCGAGAGGTCCTGCAGCACGTCGGCCACGTCGGCCGCCCGCATGGAATCCAGCCGGGAGAGCAACTGCTCGGCCGGCTGGTCCTCGACCGCCAGGGACAGGCCCCTGATGTCCTCCCAGTCGACGATGATCGACTCGCCCCGCCGCCGCAGCCCCCCGCCGGGCCTGCGGACGAACAACTGGGTGACGAACCAGTCCCGTGATCGCGACTGCTCGACGGCGACATCGAGAACCGAGACGATTTGCTCCGACTCCACGAGGGTCACGGATCGGTCGAGCAACTCAGCCGTCACGAGCGTCTCGTTGCTGCGTTGCTCGAACCGTCGCAGGTTGACGGTGCCGGTGACGATCACCTGACCGGCGTCGATGGCGGTGACCTTGGTCATCGGCACGAAGATGCGCCGCCGCGAGCCGACCTCGACCACCAGCCCGGTCAGCCGCGGCGGGTTCCCGCCGATGCGCAGGACGACGATGGCATCGCGTACCTTGCCCACCTGGTCGCCGTTGGGGTCGAACACCCCTATACCGGCCAGGCGCGCGAGGAATACTCGGGTCGCGGCTCCGGTCGTCACGTCGAAAGGCTACCCCTAGGAGGCGGTCGGAATGACCACCGCGACGCCTGCGCCGGCAGGTCGCGGCGCCTTCGATCGCCCCCCTGCGGCAGATCTGGCGTTGCTCGGCATCGCGGTCCTGTTCATCTCGTCGTCAGGGCCGATCATCGCCGCGATAGCCGCACCAGCATTGGCGATCGCGTTCTGGCGCTGCTTCCTGGGGTCGGCGTTCACGGCTCCGTGGGTGCTCCTAGCCAACCGTCGCGAGGTGGCCGGGCTCTCCCGGCGCGAGTGGCGGCTGGTCATCGCATCGGGCTTGCTCCTCGGCGCCCACTTCGCGACGTGGATCCCGTCGCTGCGCTTCACCACGGTGGCGTCGTCGACCGCCCTTGTCGCCACGCAGCCGGTCTGGGCGGCGCTCATCGCCCGCCGGCGCGGGACCCACATCCCCCGACCCGCGTGGATCGGCATCGCCATCGCCCTCGTCGGCGTCGTGGTGCTGACCGGTATCGACCTGAGCGTGGACCCGAGGCACTTGATCGGGGACGCCCTTGCACTGGCGGGAGCCGTCCTCGCTGCCGCGTACGTCACCGTGGGGGAGAGCGCGCGCCAGACCGTGTCCACGCCGACCATGACGATGTCTGCGTATGCGTCGGCGGCCATCCTGCTGCTGGGCCTGTGCCTAGTGGGGCAGCAATCCCTGTGGGGCTTCTCGGCGCGGGACTGGGCGCTGATCCTCGCCCTCACGCTGGGGGCCCAACTGCTCGGCCACACCCTGATCAACAAGGTGCTGTCCACCACGTCAGCCACCGTCGTGTCGTTGGCGATCCTGCTGGAGATGCCCGGCGCGACCATCATGGCGGCCATCGCCCTCGGCCAGGTGCCCCCGCTGGGAGTCATTCCCGCATCGATGCTGATGTTCGCGGGGATCGTGCTGGTCATCCGTTCGGGCAGCCGCACGATCCCCACGGAGACCTCGCCGGTGTAGGCGCGCCGCTGCCACCGGCGTCGCTACATTCGTGGCCGTGAGCGTCCTCGCGATAGACCAGGGCACGTCGGGCACCAAGGCCATCGTCGTCGAGCCGGACGGCCGGGTGATCGCGTCCAGCGAGTGCGAGGTGCGTCCCGACTACCGAGGTGCCGGTGCGGTCGAGCAGGATCCCCGCGAGTTGCTGGAGTCCGTGCTCACCGCCGGTCGCCGCGCCGTAGAGGAGGCCGGGACCCGGATCGACGTCGTCGCCCTCGCGAACCAGGGCGAGACCGTATTGGCCTGGGATCCGGCCACGGGCAAGCCGCTGACGCCGGCGATCGGCTGGCAGGACCGCAGATCGGAGTCGGTGTGCCGCCGGCTGGCGGAGCACAAGGACGAGATCGCCGCGCGGACGGGACTCGTCTTGAGCCCGTACTTCTCGGCGCCGAAGATGGCCTGGCTGCGAGAGAACCTGACACGTGACGGCGTCGTGACGACCAGCGATTCGTGGTTGGTGCACCAGCTCACGGGCGAGTTCGTCACCGATGTCACGACCGCGAGCCGGTCGCTCGTGCTTGACCTGGACGCGGTCCAGTGGGACGAAGGACTGATGTCGGTGTTCGGGCTCGCTGACGAGCAGATGCCGAGGTTGGTCGCCTGCGATGAGGTCGTAGGCAGCACGTCGGCGTTCGGCACCGACACACCCGTCTCCGGGCTCGTGGTCGACCAGCAGGCCGCTCTGCTGGCCGAGGGGTGCATCGACGTGGGGAGCAGCAAGTGCACGTATGGCACCGGGGCCTTCATGCTGGCCAACACTGGCGCGGATGCGACGCGGTCGCACGCAGGGCTGACCACCTCTGTCGCGTGGCGTACCCGCGAAGGCACGCAGTACTGCCTCGACGGGCAGGCCTACACGGTCGCCTCAGCCCTTCGCTGGCTCGTGGACCTCGGGCTCCTGGCGGACGCCCACGATCTCGGCGAGGCGGCAGGAGCCACCAGTGACGGAGTGGTATTCGTTCCGGCACTGGCAGGGCTGGCTGCGCCGTACTGGCGAGCCGATGCCTTGGCCAGCTTCACGGGTCTGAGCCTGGCGACGACGCGGGCCTCCCTCGTACGGGCCGTCGTCGAAGGGATCGCCGCGCAGGTGGCCGTCCTGGCCGGTGTCTTCGCGCACGACCTTGGCCAGCCCATCAGTCGGCTTCGCGTGGATGGCGGGCTGGCCCAGTCCGCCGTCCTCATGCAGGCACAGGCCGACCTGCTGCAGGTGCCCGTCGAGGTGTACTCGTCGCCGCACGCCACGGCCCTGGGAGCTGCCGCGCTCGGCAGCCTGGGCGTCACGCCACGCTTCGGGCTGGCGGATGTCACCTGGCCCTGGACGCCCGCAGCCGTCTACCGGCCACGCTGGACCGCCGAGCGGGCAGGGGACCTGCTGACTCGTTGGCGAGCGGCGGCCGAGGCTGACCTGCCCGAGGTAGCGCCGTGATCGACGTCGACGTGGCCGTCATCGGCGGGGGAGTCGTGGGCTGTGCGGTGGCGCGCGAGCTGGCTGGGCGCGAGACGGACGGACGGCCGGTGGCCGTCGCACTCGTCGAGGCACGCGGCGATGTCGGTGACGTCACCAGCAAGGCGAACACGGCGATCCTGCACACCGGGTTCGATGCCGCTCCCGGATCGCTCGAGTCGACCATGGTGTCACGCGGCTACGACCTGCTGTCGGCATACGCGGGCGACACAGGCATCCCGGTGGAGGCCACGGGCGCCGTGCTGGTGGCGTGGACGCAGGAGGAGCTCTCCACCCTCCCCGCCCTGCGTGACAAGGCTGCAAGGAACGGCTACGCCGATGCCGTGCCCGTCACCTCTGCATACGACCACGTGCCGGCGTTGGGGCCGGGGGCACTCGGCGGGCTGCTCATTCCCGGGGAATCGATCATCTGCCCGTGGACCACGACCCTCGCCTACGCCACGGACGCGCTGGCCCGTGGCGCCCGGCTGCTCCTCAACCACAGGGTGACCTCGGCGGATGTCGGCGCCGACGCAACGGTGCTGAGCACGACGGGCGGGGACGTCCGCACCCGTTGGGTGGTCAACGCGGCAGGCCTGGGCAGTGACCGCGTGGATGCGATGTTCGGGCACCGCCGGTTCACGGTCGTGCCGCGTCGCGGGGAGCTGCTGGTATTCGACAAGCTCGCGCGAGCGTCCGTGCCGCGCATCGTCCTGCCGGTGCCCTCGTCCAAAGGCAAGGGCGTGCTCGTCAGTCCGACGATCTTCGGCAACGTCATGCTCGGTCCCACGTCGGAGGACCTCGCCGACCGCCACGACACGTCGACATCAGCTGAGGGCTATGCATTCCTGCTGGCCAAAGGCAGCGTCATCATGCCCGGACTTATGGCAGAGGAGGTGACGGCCTCCTACGCCGGGCTCCGGGCGGCCACCGAGCACGCCGACTACGTGGTCGACGTCGACCCGGCCCAGCGCTATGTCGTCCTCGGCGGCATCCGATCGACTGGCCTCACCGCATCGATGGCGCTCGCCGAGCGTGCCTGCGACCTCATCGAAGGGTCGGGGCGCCGCCTGGACCTCCGCCCCGATGTTCCCGCCCCGCCGCGCATGCCCAACCTCGGCGAGGCCTTCCCGCGACCCTACGAGCGCGTCGACCTGATCGAGCATGACCCGGACTACGGCACCATCGTGTGCTTCTGCGAGCGGGTGACCCGCGGCGAGATCCGCGATGCGCTCCGCTCGCCGATCCCGCCCGTGGACCTCGACGGGCTTCGACGGCGGACGCGCGCGGTCATGGGACGGTGCCAGGGTTTCGCGTGCGGGGCCGAGGTCGATGCCCTGCTGCGCGGGGAGGGCGCGTGACCAGCCATCGGGACGTACTGCGGCCGGCGGTCGCGGTCGTCGGGGGCGGCCCTGCCGGCCTTGCTGCCGCCACGGCGCTCCGGCAGCTCGGCATCGGTCCCGTGCTCGTCCTCGAACGGCAGCGCTCGGCCGGGGGTGTCCCCCGCACGAGCGACCACATCGGCTACGGCGTGCGCGACCTGCGCCGGGTCATGACCGGCCCGCAGTACGCCGAGCGGATCGTGCAGCAGGCCCGTGACTGGGGGAGCGACGTGCGCACGGGCGCCATGGCCACCCACTGGGCGGGCGACCGGGCCCTGCTCGTCACCAGCCCTGCGGGCCGCCTGCTCGTCGAGGCCGAGGCAGTCGTCCTGGCCACCGGTGCGCGAGAGCGATCGCGCAGTGCACGCATGATCCCGGGTGACCGGCCCAGCGGGGTTCTCTCCACCGGCCTGCTGCAGGACCTCGTGCATGGCCGGGACGAGCGGGCGGGTGGGTTGATCGGCCTGCGGGCTGTCGTGGTCGGGGCCGAGCTGGTCAGCTGGTCCGCGGTCCTCACGCTGAGGGAGGCAGGCTGCGCGACGGTGGCCATGACGACGCTGCACGAGCGCCCCGAGTCCTATGCGGCGTTCAGCGTTCCCGGTCGGACGATGTTGCGGGTTCCGGTCGTGCGTCGCACGCGGGTAACCCGGATCGTCGGCAAAGAGCGGGTCGAGGCGGTCGAGTTGACGCATGAAGGCACCGGCCAGAAGGTCATGATCGAATGCGACACCGTGGTCTTCACCGGCGACTGGATCCCCGACAACGAACTCGCGCGGATGCGCGGACTGGATCTCGACGCGGGCAGTCTCTCTCCGGTGGTCGACACCGCTCTGCGCACCAGCGCTGAGGGCGTGTTCGCCGCGGGCAACCTGCTCCACCCCGTCGATACCGCCGACGTGGCAGCCCTCGACGGGCGCCACGCGGCGGCGCAGGTCGCCGACTGGCTCGGTGGGGCTACCCGCCCGGCAGACGCGGTGCTCGTTCGGGCGGGGGCAGGCTTCGCGTGGGTGGCCCCGGGGGTCATCCGGCCCGGCGATCCCGCACCGCCCCGCGGCCGCCTGCTGCTGTGGCCCACCGGCCACCGGGCGGTGCCTCGGGTATCCGTCCGGCAGAGCGGCCGGCTGCTGGCCCGCCGAGTTCTGCCCTGGCCGGCCTCCCCCGGCCGGGTGTTCCGGGTGCCGTGGTCGCTGGTGAGCGGCGTTCGGCCAGGGGGCGGCGACGTCATCATCGGTCTGGACTGACCGATAGATTTGGGCCAACCGGATCATGGAGGCTCACGTGTTGAGGTCGAGGCGGTCGAATCTTGCGGTGCCGGGCAGCAGCCCGAAGATGCTGGATAAGGCGAAGGGGCTGCCCGCGGACCAGGTGTTCATGGACATCGAGGACGCGGTTGCCCCGTTGGCGAAGCCGGATGCGCGCAAGAACATCGTGGCGGCGCTGAACGAGGGCGGCTACGAGGGCAAGGTGCGGGTGGTGCGGGTCAACGACTGGACGACGCAGTGGACGTACGCCGACGTCGTGGAGGTCGTCGAGGGCGCGGGTGCGAACCTGGACTGCATCATGCTGCCGAAGGTGCAGACGGCGGACCAGGTGGTGGCGCTGGACCTGCTGCTGACGCAGATCGAGAAGAGCAACGGCCTGGAGGTGGGCCGGATCGGGATCGAGGCGCAGATCGAGAATGCGCTCGGCCTGATCAACATCGATGCGATCGCGCAGGCCAGCCCGCGGGTGGAGACGTTGATCTTCGGGCCGGCGGACTTCATGGCGAGCATCAACATGAAGTCCCTTGTGGTGGGGGAGCAGCCGCCGGGGTACGACGTCGGTGATGCGTACCACTACATCCTGATGCGGATCCTGATGGCGGCGCGGGCGTACGACAAGCAGGCGATCGACGGACCGTACCTGGCGATCAAGGACCTCGACGGCTACAAGCGCGTGGCCGGGCGCAGCGCGGCGCTAGGGTTCGACGGCAAGTGGGTGCTGCACCCGGACCAGGTCGCGGCCGCGAACGAGGTGTTCAGCCCGCGGCAGGAGGACTACGACCACGCCGAGCTGATCCTGGACGCCTACGACTACTACACGTCGGCGGCCGGGGGTGCGAAGGGCGCGGTGATGCTGGGCGACGAGATGATCGACGAGGCATCCCGCAAGATGGCGCTGGTCATCTCCGCAAAAGGCCGCGCCGCCGGCATGGCCCGCACCACGACCTTCGAGCCCCCCAGCGCCTGACAGACCGGAGCAGTGACATGACCCGCCTTGCCGTGACAGAGGGACTCACCGGGGACCAGCGCGACATCCTCGCCGCGATCCGCGAGTTCGTCGACAACGAGATCATTCCCGTGGCGAACGAGCTGGAGCATGCGGACGAGTACCCGCAGGCGATCGTCGACGGGCTGAAGGAGATGGGCGTCTTCGGACTGATGATCCCCGAGGAGTTCGGCGGCCTGGGGGAGTCGCTGCTGACGTACGCCTTGGTCGTGGAGGAGATCGCGCGCGGCTGGATGAGCGTGTCCGGGGTGATCAACACCCACTTCATCGTGGCGTGGATGCTCATGCAGCACGGCACGGACGAGCAGAAGGCCCACTACCTGCCGCGCATGGCGACGGGCGAGGTACGCGGGGCATTCAGCATGTCCGAGCCCGGATGCGGGTCCGACGTGGCGGCGATCACGAGCAAGGCGGTCCGGGCCACCGACGACGATCGCGACGAGTTCATCCTGAACGGCGCGAAGATGTGGCTCACCAACGGCGGATCGTCGACCCTGGTCGCCGTGCTGGTCCTGACCCCCGAGGAGTCGGCCGACGGCGCCAGCGTCTACAAGCAGATGACCACCTTCCTCATCGAGAAGCCCTCCGGGTTCGGGGAGGTCCGTCCGGGACTGACCATCCCCGGCAAGATCGACAAGATGGGCTACAAGGGCGTGGACACGACCGAACTGGTCATGGACGGGCTGCGCCTGAAGGCCACCGACATCCTCGGCGGCCTTCCCGGCAAGGGCTTCTACCAGATGATGGATGGCGTCGAGGTTGGTCGCGTCAACGTCGCTGCCCGCGCGTGCGGCGTGAGCATCCGGGCCTTCGAGCTCGGGGTGGAGTACGCGCAGCAGCGAGTGACGTTCGGCAAGCCGATCGCCGAGCACCAGGCCGTGTCCTTCCGTCTCGCCGACATGGCGGTGAAGGTCGAGGCGGCGCACCAGATGATGGTCATGGCCGCGCGCAAGAAGGACTCAGGCGAGCGCAACGACCTCGAGGCCGGCATGGCGAAGTACCTCGCCAGTGAGTACTGCAAGGAGGTCGTCGAGGATTCGTTCCGCATCCACGGCGGCTACGGATACAGCAAGGAGTACGATATCGAGCGCCTCTACCGCGAGGCCCCCATGCTCCTCATCGGCGAAGGCACCGCCGACATCCAGCGCATGATCATCGCCCGCCGCCTGCTCGAGGAGTACAAGACCCGCACGTGACGCCAGCCAGGCAGATCCCGTGCGTCGGCGCCGTCGTCCTCGACGGCGACGGGAGGCTCCTGCTGGTGCGGCGCGCCAACCCGCCAGCCCAGGGCCTGTGGTCCATCCCTGGCGGACGCGTCGAGGAGGGCGAGTCGGCCGAGGCTGCGGTGGTTCGCGAACTGCGCGAGGAGACCGGGCTCGCGGGCTCGGTCGTGCGCGAGGTGGGCACCGTGGAGCGGGATGCGCCCGGCGGCGGGGTCTACGTGATCCGTGACTTCCTGCTGGCGGTGACGGGCTCGCCAGCCCCGCTCGCGGGCGACGATGCCAGTGACGCCGCTTGGTTCACGGGGAACGAGGTCCGGGCGCTCGACACGAGCCCGGACCTCGTCGACGTGCTCACAGGCTGGGGCATCTTGTAGCGGCAGCCGGGCCGAGGTGCTAGCGACGGGCCATGAGGGCTGCGTACTGAGCCCTTCCTAGAGCCTCCATCTGCGCGGGAGTGACGTTCCGAGCCGTTGGCCCCGTCAGTGCCTGGATCTGGGGGACGCTCATCCTCGCGATGGTGCTGGGCTGCATCCCGACCATCTGCTTCGGCGTGATCGCTGCGATCGATGCAGGCGGGATCTGCTTGATCTGCGGGGGCGTCATCGCCGCGATCGTGGGGGGCCTCATGGCGGAGACCTGCGCCGGCTTCATCGCCGCGACCGTGGCCGGCGGAAGCGCGACCATCTGCAGGGGGTTCACGCCGTTGATGGCCCTGGGCATGAGCTTGGCCATCTGGTCCGCCTGAAGCTTCGCAACGGCCGCGGGTGTCAGCTGCCCGAACTGCTCAGCCGACACAACCCCGAGAGTCCCGGGTGGCAATGCGGCGAGCTGCGCCGGCTGCAGGCCGGTGAGCGTTGCAGGATCCAGCGACGGCATCTGTCCGGGCTTCAGCGCGGCGACGGTCTTGGCCTTCATGGCCGCGAGCTGATCGGGGCTCAGCGCCCCCACGGCACCGGTGCCGAGGCGGCTGATCTGGTCGGCCGTCAGGCCCTTGAGCGCATCGGCGCTGAGCGCATCAACCTGATCAGCGCTCATCTTCGCCATCACCAGTGGCTTGATCCTTGCCAGCTGGGCATCGTCCATCTTCGCGCAGGCGAGTGGCGCGAGGGAGGTGAGCTGCGGCCCGCTGAGCTTGGCGATGGCGGCCGGCGAAACCTCGGCCAGTTGGTCGCCGTTGAGCTTGGCAATGGCCGCCGGCGACAGAACCGCGAGCTGGTCGCCGCTGAGCTTGGCGATCGCCTGCGGTGAGACCGACGCGAGTTGGTCGCCGCTCATCTTGGAGATGGCAGTAGGCGCCAACGCGAAGACCTGCTCGGCCGTCATATAGCTGAAGGCGTTCGGGGTGAGGGCGGCGATCTGCGCCCCGGTCATCTTCGAGAGCGCATCGGGCGCAAGCGCCGCGAACTGCTCACCACTCATCCCGGCCACCGCGGCCGGCGCCATCGCGGCGAGCTCGGCGCCGGACAGCTGAGCCATGGCTTGGGGGGCGTATTGCGAGATCTGCGCGGCGGTCGCCTGCCCCATCAGTGCCTGCACTTCGCTCGGGGACATGGTGGAGAAGTCCGGAGCGGTGGTGGTCATGCCGCTGGGCATGGCTGTCGGCATCCCGCTGGGGAACCCGCTGGGCAGGTCACTCGGCAGTCCGCTGGGCAGTGCCGTGGGCATGGTGGTGGGGATGTCAGTGGGGATCCCGCTGGGGAGGGCTCCGGGGACGGCCGCCTGCAGTTGTGCGCACATGTCCGCCGGAAGGCCCGGCGGGCAGTCGACGGTCGGGAGCGAGGCGAGGGCCACCCCTGACGCGACCGAGAGTGTGAGTGCGCCCGTCACGGAAAGCGTCCAGATCGCGGTGCGCATTGGCCTAGTTGTCATGACAACCACCACCCCTTGGTGTCTCCTTCAAGGGTAGGCAGGCACAGGGCCGGATGCGCGGTCAGGAAGCCTGAGTTCCACCCACCGAATCGCCGCCGCTGCGCTTGGCCGCGTACATCTCCGCGTCGGCACGCTGCAGGACGTCGTCGGTCCGTTCCCCAGGCCGCCACTCAGCAACCCCTGCGCTCGCCGTGACACCCAGGCCCGTGAGGAGCGGGTTCGCCCGTGCGGCAGCGACGACGCGCGTGGCCAGATCGCGCCCCCCGTCCGCGCCGATCCTCGGCATCGCGACGCTGAACTCGTCGCCGCCAAGGCGGCCGGCCACGTCCTCGCGGCGGCACTGGTCATCGAGGATGGCAGCAAAGCTGACCAGGACATGGTCTCCCCGGGCATGGCCGCCCGTGTCGTTGACCCGCTTGAGGCCGTCGAGGTCGAAGCTGGCGACGCTGACGCCGCACCCATCGCGCTCGGCCTCCAGGATGCCGCGGTCCAGGCAGTCGTAGAAGTGCCGGCGAGTGGCTAGGCCGGTCAGCGAGTCGGTCGCGGCCTGGCGTACCAACTCGTCGTTGAGCCGGGCCAGTTCGACGTCGCGCCTCCGCAACTCCTGCTCGGCGTTCTTGCGCTCGGTGATGTCGAGCATGATGCCGCACCAGACATCGGGCTTCCCGGTCTGCGAGGGCAGCTGCCGGGAGGTCATGTGCAGCCACTTGTGCACGCCGGCGGGCGTGATGATCCGGAACTCGCTGCTGAAGACGACACCCTCGCCCTCGCAGGCATCGTCCTCGGCGAGCACTCGCTCGATGTCGTCCGCATGGACCAATCCCCACACCGGGTCCACCTCTGCGCGCATCTCGGATTCGGCAAGGCCGAGGAGCCCCTGGCATCCCGGCCCGACGTACACGTATCTCCCGCCTCCTGTCGGGTCCACCTCGTACTCGTAGAGCACACCGGGGACGGTCGCCGCAATGTTGTCCAGGCGGGCGTGGCTGAGCAGGAGAGATGCCTCGGCATCGACCTGGCTGCTGATGTCGCGCGTGGCGCACAGGACGACGGTTCCTTCGCCGTCCGCTACCTCTACGGCTCGTACCTCGACCGGGATCACGGTCCCGTCGCTCCGGAAATGCTCGGTGTGGAACACCCGCGCCAGTCCGTCCGCGCCGCGGAACTCCGCCGGCACGCGCTCAAGGAAGCGGGGACCCCGGATGTCGCCGAGGGTCAGCGCAAGCATCTCCTCGCGTGAGTACGCGTAGAGCGCCAGTGCTGCGTCGTTGGCGTCGATGATCCGGCTGCCCTCGCCGATGAGGATCAGGGCGTCGCCGAGGCGGCCGAGCGTGCGACCGCTCAGGATCTCGTCAAGAGTCACCCGCGGCCCCTCCCGTCCGGAACTCGGCCCAGACGTGCAGTCGGCCATCCTGCCGCTCCCAGCCCCAGTCGGTGGCCAGTTGGGCGACAATCGACAGTCCCCGGCCCCGGGGGGCGCCGTCTGCCGCCACCCGAGGGGAGGGCTGGCCCGTTCCGCCGTCGCTTACGGTGACCCGCACCTCTCGGGCCCGGGTCTCCAGCTCGAGGCGGACGGGCGCCTGCCCGTGGTCGACAGCGTTCGACACGAGTTCCGACGTGGCCAGGACCACATCATCGACCGCCTGCGCATCGACGCCATCGCCACGCAGGGCCTCGGTGATCGAGTCGCGGGCCAGTCGCTCGGCGGAGTGGTCGGCGGGCAGGGTCCAGTGCTGCACGCCCACGTCCTACCCCTTCCCGCAGCGGTCAAACCCCATTCCTACCGCCATCCCGCCCCCGTCCGGACGATTCGGGGCAGCCTCGCCCGGTTGACCGTGCGGCGGGTCGTGGCCGTAGTGTCCGGGACGTGGCCCGCATCCTCGCTGTCGCGAACCAGAAGGGCGGCGTCGCCAAGACCACCACGGTCGTCAACGTTGCGGCGGCCCTCGCGGAGGCTGGCCAACGGGTCCTCGTCGTCGACCTCGATGCCCAGGCGTGCGCCACCTTCTCGCTGGGCCTGGACCCTGAGGACCTCGAGCGCTCGGGCGCCGATGCCTTCATGGCGGCAACGCCCCGCATCCCGGTTGCCGACCTGATCACGACGACCGAGGACGGCGTCGACCTGCTCCCGGCGGCGATCGACCTCGCTGGGGCCGACCGGGCCCTCGCCGGTGTCGTGGGGCGCGAGTATGTCGTCCGGGATGCGCTCAAGCCGGTGGTGGACGGGTACGACTGGATCCTGCTGGACTGCTCGCCTTCGCTCGGGATCGTGACGATCAACGCACTCACGGCGGCTGACGAGGTGCTCGTGCCGCTGCAGTGCGAGACCCTGTCGCATCGCGGTGTCGGGCAACTGATGGAGACGATCGCCGACGTGCAGCGGCTCACCAATCCCCGGCTGCGGATCGCAGGAGTCCTGCCTACCTTGTTCGACGGCCGCACCACTCACGCCAAGGCCGTCCTCGCGGACCTCGGTCCGCGATACGGCGTGCGCGTGTTCACCCCGATCAGCAGGTCGATCCGGTTCGCCGAGGCGCCCGCCGCTGGCCGCAGCATCCTTGCCACCGCGCGAGGCTCGCGCGGGGCAGACGACTACCGAAGGCTCGCCGTCGAGTTGACCGACAGCTAGCGCTGGCGGTCAGTCCGCAGCGGGGGCACTGCCACCGGAGGGCCGGCGGCGGCGGGTGCGCTGGCGCGGCTTGTCCGAAGGCGACTTGTCATGGGGCTTGTCGGTGTGGGGCTTGTCGGTGTGGGGCTTGTCCGCGTGCGGCTTGTCGGCGCGCGGGCGATCCGAGTGCCGCTTGCCGCCGTCCTTGGCGTGGCTCTTACCGCGGTCGTGATCCCGGCCGCGGTCGCGATCGCCCGAGCGAGGCTTCTTGCCCGTCTCGCCGATGTCCTCGACCGCCTCCGCCGCCAGCCCTGCCCGCGTGCGGGAGGCCTTGGGCAGGTATCCGGTGGTCCCCGCGGGGATGCCCATGCCGGTGTAGACGTGGTCGCTCGTGGAGTATGTCTCGATGGGGTCCTTGAACGGGAGCTTCAGGGCCCGGTCGATCATCTGCCAGCGGTTGACGTCCTCCCAGTCGACGAAGGTCACGGCGACACCCGATGCACCGGCGCGGCCGGTCCGGCCGATGCGGTGCAGGTACGTCTTCTCGTCGTCAGGGCACTCGTAGTTCACGACGTGGGTGACGTTGTCGACATCGATGCCGCGGGCAGCCACGTCGGTGGCCACCAACACGTCGACCTTGCCGGTACGGAAGGCGCGCAGGGCCTGCTCGCGGGCGCCCTGGCCCAGGTCTCCGTGCACGGTGCCCACGGCGAAGCCGCGCTCAGTGAGCTCGTCGCATGCCTTCTGCGCGCGGCGCTTCGTGCGGGTGAACACCATGACGAGCTCGCGGTCCTTGGCCTGCAGGATGCGGGCCAGCAACTCGATCTTGTCCATGGGGTGCACGCGCCAGACGTGCTGCTCGATGGCGTCGACCGTGGCGCTCTCGTCGCCGATGTCTGCTGCGCGAATGTGCGTCGGCTGAGTCATGTAGCGGCGCGCGAGGTTGACGATCTGCCCCGGCATGGTCGCCGAGAAGAGCATCGTCTGGCGCTTCGCCGGGATCATGGCGACGATGCGCTCGACGTCGGGCAGGAAGCCCATGTCGAGCATCTCGTCAGCCTCGTCGAGGACGAGGACCTGCACGTTGGACAAGTCGAGGTCCCGACGGCCGGCGAGGTCGATGATGCGTCCGGGCGTTCCGACGATGACCTCGATGCCCTTCTCGAGCGCCTCGATCTGCGGCTCGTAAGCGCGTCCTCCGTACACCGCGAGGACGCGGACGCCCTTGATCCGACCGGCGCGCTCGATGTCCGTGGCCACCTGCAGGCCCAGTTCGCGGGTCGGGCAGATGACGAGCGCCTGGGGCTTTCCCTGGGCGTCGGGCGGCAGGGCGTTGAAGGCGTCCGAGCCCGGGATGGCGATGCGCTGCAGCAGCGGGATGCCGAAGCCGAGCGTCTTGCCGGTGCCCGTCTTGGCCTGGCCGATGAGGTCGCTGCCCTCGAGGGCCAGCGGGATGCACTGCTGCTGAATCGGGAAGGCGTGGGTGATGCCGTCAGCCGCGAGGGCCTCGGCGATCTGGGGGTCGGCGCCCAGCTCCACGAAGGTGGGAGCACTGGTGGGGTCGACGTTGCTTGTCTGTGTGTCGGACGCGCTCGCGCTGTCCGGTTCTGCGATGGTCAGGGGAACTCCTGTGATGAGGGCATCACGCACGTGATGATCCCCAACTCTACCGTGGGGGATCTGGCTACCCTTGCTCGCTATGACCGACCAAGGCCCGCCATCCTCAGCGCTGCACACCGATCCGGAGTACCTCGCGGCGGTGGTGGACCTGTTCGGGGTGCTGGCCTACGGCGAACTGATGGCTTTCGAGCGGTTGGCCGCGGACGCGGCGATGGCCCCGTCCATCGACGACAAGGCAGCCCTGGCCGGAATGGCGACGGCCGAGTACCGGCACTTCCTCGTGCTCCGGGACCGCCTCGTCGAGCTGGGCGCCGAGCCGCAGGAGGCGATGCAGCCCTTCCGTGACGCACTCGAGGGGTTCCACGAGAAGACGTCGCCGAGCGACTGGCTGGAGGGCCTGGTCAAGGCGTACGTCGGCGATGGGATCGCCAACGACTTCTACCGGGAGATCGCCAACTACGTCGATGAGGACAGCCGGGCACTCGTCATCAGCGTGTTCGCGGACACGGGCCATTCGGACTTCATCGTGGATCGCGTGCGCGGCGCGATCCAGACCGACCCCCGGGTAGGGGGCCGGCTCGCCCTCTGGGGCCGCCGCCTGGTGGGCGAGGCGCTGTCGCAGGCCCAGCGCGTGGCCGCCGAGCGCGATGCGCTGTCGACCCTCCTCGTCGGAGGGGTGGACCGCCCCGGCACCGACCTGGCCGAGATCGGCCGGATGCTGGCGCGTCTGACCGACAACCACGCCCGGCGGATGGCCGCGCTCGGACTCGCCGCATAGCCCGAAGGGTTCTGGGCCGGAGGTCAGTCGCCGATGAAGCGCTCCCACGCTGCCGCGACGAAGTCCGGGTGCTCCATCTGCGCCACATGGCCGCTGTCGGGCAGCACGATGACGTGCGCATTCGGGAACCGCTTGGTCACTCGATGGGCGCTACGCGGGTCGACGAGCGGGTCCTTGCGACCGTAGATGACCAGGGTCGGGCAGGTCACCCGCTCGGCCAGCTTCCAGGGCCGATTCGGCCCGAGGTCGACGTAGGTCTTCAGCAGTCCCCTCAGGCTGCGCAGGAACACGTCGGTCGCATACGGCAGGTGGTCACGGCTGCGCACCTCCTCGACGGACTCCGCGAGCCGGGCCGGCGAGACCCGCGCTGGGTCGGCGAAGCAGACGTCGATGGTTCCCTGCACTCGCGCCTCGGCCGGGGCCTCGAGGAACCGCGGCACGAGTCGTTCGCCGACACCGGGCACCGCGATGACGGGAAGGTGCGCGTTGGACTTGGTGGCGAACAGCGAGGGCAGCGCAGGCGAGATGAGGGTGAGGCTGCGGACGAGGTCGGGCCGTCGACCGGCGAGTTGCAGCGCCGCCGCCCCGCCCATGGAGTTGCCGAACAGATGGATCGGCCCGACATCGAGGTGCTCGATGAAGTCGGCCAGCGCCCGCGCGTGGCCGAGCGGGCTGACGTCTCCATCTCGCGGGGGCGGCGACTGGCCGAAGCCGCCAAGGTCGACCGCCCACGAGTCCAGCCGACCGCGCAGGTGCCCTTGGAGGTCGGTCCAGTTGAGGGAGGAGCCGCCGAGCCCGTGGGCCATGACGGCGGTCGGCAGGCCCGGGGCGGCGCCTTCGGCGTGCCGGACGCTCAGCGTGCGACGAGCCAAGGAGACGTCCGCACGGGGCCACGGTCCCTCGACGATCACGGCACGAGCGTACGGCCGATGGCGTGGGGGTCCGATCGCTGCCCCCGGGGCCGCAGTTGCCCCTGTCGGGGGAAGTTACTCACTAGTAGGCTGCGCCCGTGGGCACCCCGTCGAGCATCGACAGTCCTGCCGCTGTCGCGGATCCCTCCGCGGACGTCGGCCGGGCGCCACGCCTGCCGCGCGAGCAGCGCCGCCAGCAAGTGCTTGCCGCCGCCCTGGACGTGTTCTCGACCGCGGGTTACCACGCAGCCTCGATGGACGACATCGCCGATCGTGCGGGCGTCTCCAAGCCGGTCCTCTACCAACATTTCCCGGGCAAGCTCGAGCTGTACCTCGCCATCCTCGACGCCGGGATCGAGGACCTGGAGCAGGCCTCGCGCGCTGCGCTCACCACGACGACGGACAATCGCCTCCGGGTGAGCGGCATGGTCAGTGCGTTCTTCGCCTTCGTCGCAGACCCGGGCGGAGCCTTCCGGCTGGTCTTCGAGAGCGACCTGGCCAACGAGCCGGCCGTGCGCCAGCGGGTCGATGCGGTGGACCAGACCGTGGGCCGCATGATCGCCGACGTCATCGCCGAGGACACCGGGCTCAGCGACGAGCAGGCGCTGGTGCTGGCAGCGGGCATGCAGGGCATGACGCAGGTGTCCGCACGCCGTTGGCTGCACGATGGCTCCCACATTCGCCGCGAGGAGGCGACTGAGCTGATCAGCGCGCTGGGCTGGAGGGGCATCAGCGGCTTCCCCATGAGTCACCCGCCGCACGAGTGAGCCGCCCGGGAGTTGGCGCTCGCGCTGCGCCCAGAGCGAAGCCACGCGCCTTCACCCACCCGCATCGCGACAGCCAGGGAATGTCCTGACACGATGGGCGTTCCTAGCGGGAAAGCGACGAAGGAGTGTGCCGTGGAGGTAAAGATCGGGGTCCAGGACTCCCCTCGCGAGATCTCGCTGGAAAGCACCGAGAGCCAGGAGGCAGTGAAGGCCGCCGTGGAGAAGGCACTCAAGGACGGCGGGCTGCTGACCTTGACTGACGATCGCGGTCGCACCGTCCTCGTCTCCGCAGCCAAGATCACCTATGTCGAGATTGGCGCATCCTCGTCGCGCCGGGTGGGCTTCGGCTCGTAGGAGTCCAGCGCGCGGGAGTTGCGGCCCTCCCGCCCCCTGCTGGCGCGTGAACTCACTCAGTCTCGCGGTGACTGTCCGGGCCCTAGTACGGCTCGGCCCAGAAGATGACCTCGTCGTTCCCGCCGCCGACCTCGTCGAAGACCTTGAGCCGACCATCCTTGAGGTCACGGAACAACGAGAAGTGCGCGTCGTGCCAGGTGGCGCACGTTCCACCGGCGCCTGCCGGCGGAGTCGGTTGCGGCGGCGGAGTCGGCTTTGGTGGCGGGGTGGGCTTTGGTGGCGGAGTCGGCGCCGGTGGCGGATTTGGCTCCGGTGGCTTGGGCTTGGCTGGCAACCCGGCTCGGCCAGGCGGAGCAGGTGGCGGTGGAGGCGCCGGGGGAGTGGGCGGAGCCGGTGGCTGTGGAGGCGCCGGGGGGGTGGGCGGCGTGGGTGGCGTGGGTTTCGCCGGCGGCATAGCCTTCGGGAGCACGGAACCGGAGTACGTGTATGTCCGGTTGCCGTTGGCCGGGTTCGTACTCACCCCCGTGGGTGTCAGTTTCCACACGACATCGCCGACGGAACGCGGACAGACGTCGTCGCCTTGGCCGAGGACCTTCACGACGGTCCCGACGAAGCCTGCCCCGGACGGTGTGATGTTGACGACCAGGCCCTTGGTCGCCCAGGCATCCACGACGGGATCCCGGGCCATGGGCGGACTGGCGGCGGATGTCGTGGTGGAAACGACCGCGCCGGCCGCTGCCGCGACGATCAGCAAGGTGAACCAGGTGGATGATCGGCGCAGGGACATGGCGGCCTCCTTTGAGGCGGCACAGAGCGCGGCATTCGCGGTCCATCACCACGGTAGGCCGATCCCCTCCCGGATGCGCGGCCTAGGAAGCCGCGATAACGCTTACGGTGCCGTCGTATCTGTTGGCGACATACACCCGGGTTGCGGATGAGTTGATCACCGGCGAGCTCGGTGAATCGCCCACGAAAGCGGTGGCGAGGATGCCATTCGTCGCCGGGTCGACCATCAGGACGCTTCCCCCGCTGCGAGCGTAGGTCGAGATGAACAGGCGCGCGGCAGCGGCGTCAAGAACCGGTGTCGCCGGATTGCCACCCGTTGCGATGCGGCCAATGACCGTGTTGGTCACGGTGTCGATGACCGCGATGCTCCTCGAGTTGGCCGACGCCAGGTACAGGTGATTGCGCAGGGTGTCGAGCACGGGCAACCCGGGCCACATGCCCACCGTGATGCCGGTGACGACCTTGCGCGACCGCGTGTCCAGGACCAGGAGGGTGCCCGGGTCCTCGTCGTCGTGAAGGGGGACGTACAGGAGGCTGCGGGCCGCGTCGGGCACCATGGCGACGGCATCGTCAATGCCGGCAATCCGCCACACGGCACGAGAATTGCGAGGATCCACCGCGAGGATCGACCCGCGGTTCGAGCGCCATTCGTCCGTGTAGAGCCGGCCGTTCGCCGGGTTGAGCGACAGGATGGTCGCGCCGGTCGGCGCGGCGGCGGTGCGCACGACCGCGCCAGACGGCGAGGCCACGGTGACCAGAGCCGTGGGGTGCTTGGTCAGGACGTAGAGCCTGCCGCGTGGGCCATCGAGGACCATGGCGGTCGGATCCCCCTTGAGGGTGATGGTCTTGAGGATGGTGTTCGTGCCCGTGCCGATCACGAGCAGCGTGTTCGTGTAGGGGATCAGTGCGAAGAGCCGGCCGCGAGCGGAGTCGAGCGCCAGGTCCTCGATCTCGTCGTCGCCTGGCGTGCCGATGTCGATGGTGGCTACCACGGCGTTGCTGGAGGTACCAATGACCGAGATGGACGCGGACTCGGAGTTGGCGACGTACAACTGCCCGGTGGCCTCGTCGAGCACAGGCGTGCTCGGCCGCTCTCCCACGGGGATGGTCGCCACCGCGGTCAAGGTCGCCTGCGGCAGGACCGCCGACACCGGAGATGCAAGGGACAGGGCCAGGAGCGGGATTCCGACGGCTGCGGCGATGAGTGTTCGGGGCATGACGCCTCCCATGCGGGGTCTGCACACATGGTGCGAAGGCCGGATCCGACCTCGCCAGAGGCCAAGGTCCTGAACCGGCAGGAATCAGTCAGACTGCGGCATCACCACGGCGTCGATTAAGTTGCCAGCATGCGTGCTCGCCTGGCCGCCGGCCTCGTGGCCCTCTTGGCGCTGGCCCTGCTGGCCGTGGCCGTCGCAGCACCGGCTTCGGCCGCGCGGCGCCCCCCGTCTCCTGTTCGTGATCTCCAGATCGCCTCGGCTGCGTCCGACAGCCTCCTGGTCTCATGGGCACCGCCCCGAAGGCAGGGCAGCTCGCCGGTGATCGGCTATCGCGTGACGGCCACGGCCGGCACCGTCACGGTCTCCGGCTCGACTGCGATGATCACCGGTCTCTCGCCGGGGAGCCCTGTCTCTGTCTCAGTCGCGGCGAGAAACGCCGACGGGCGCAGCCGGACTCGGACCCTCCAAGCGTCGACATCGTCCGGAGCCAGCCAGGAGGCGATCGACTACTACATCTCGGTAGCCCTCGGCTGCGAATACGGCTGCGATGGATCGCCCGGTGCCGTACGCCGCTTCACGGGGCCCGTGGAATGGTCGGTAGACGGCTCGGTGAGCGACGCCGATCGGCTCACCATGAACGCGATCGTCGCGGACTGGAACGCGGCATGCCCGGCGACGCCTGTCTCCGTCGTCACGACGGCGACGACGAACCCCGTCCGGCTCCACCTCGTCCCCCTCGACCAGATGGCGACGGCGGTGCCCCAGTACGTCGCCGGCAACTGGGGCTTCTTCTGGTACTGGAGCAACGGCGACGGGAGCCTGCAACGTGGCGAGGTCGTGGTCGCCACCGACATCTCGC